>NZ_CP092827.1:125000-425000 GCF_022533585.1 Pseudomonas sp. LS.1a | reverse complement strand
GAACGCAAGCGCCTGGTCGAACAGCTCAACCGCGATGGCTTCGTGCGCGACTTCACGTGCCACTTGCGCCGCAGCGATGGGCAGATTCGCCTCTGCGAGCTCTCTGCACGGCCGCTGCCAATTGCTGGCGAAGACTGCATGCTGACCATCGCCCGCGACATCACCGAACGCCACCTGATGCAGGAAAAGCTGCAGCTGGCCGCCACCGTGTTCGAGAACACCGCCGAAGGCGTGCTGATCACCGACATCGACCAGCGCATCAGTGCCGTCAACCGCGCCTTCAGTGAAATCACCGGCTACAGCGAGATCGAAGCCCTCGGCCAGACCCCACGCCTGCTCGCCTCCGGCCAGCACGACAGCGCGTTCTATGTCGCCATGTGGCATCAGCTGACCGATGAAGGCCACTGGCAAGGCGAAATCTACAACAAGCGCAAGAATGGCGAGCTGTACCCCGGCTGGCTGACCATCAGCGCCGTGCGCAACAGCGAGCGCGAAATTACCCACTTCGTCGCCGTTTTTGCCGACATCTCCAGCCTCAAGCACGCCCAGGCCAAGCTCGACTACCAGGCCCACCATGACCCACTGACCGGCCTGCCCAATCGCGCCCTGTTCGAGAACCGCCTGCAGGCTGCGCTCACCTGCTCGCAGGTGTCCAACCGCAAGGGCGCGGTACTGTTCCTGGACCTTGACCGTTTCAAGCACATCAACGACAGCCTCGGCCACCCGGTCGGCGACCTGCTGCTCAAGGGCATCGCCCAGCGCCTGAAGGAGCAGGTGCGCGACGTCGACACCGTGGCCCGCCTGGGCGGCGACGAGTTCATCATCCTGTTGCCCGGCCTGCACAAACCCAGTGACGCCAGTACCATCGCCAACAAGCTGCTGGCCTGCTTCAACGCACCGTTCCAGGCCGGCGAGCACGAGTTCTTCACCAGCGCCAGCATCGGCATCAGCCTTTATCCACAAGACGGCACCGACGTTGCCACACTGATTCGCAACGCCGACGCCGCCATGTACCGCTCCAAGGCCAAGGGCCGCAACCGCGTCGAAGCCTACACCCTCGACCTCACCACTCAGGCCAGCGAACGCATTGCCCTGGAGCACGAACTGCGCCGCGCCATCGAACGCAACGAACTGAGCCTGTGCTTCCAGCCCAAGCTCAGCCTCAAGACCCAGAGCCTGGTCGGCGCCGAAGCGCTGATCCGCTGGAGCCACCCGACCTTTGGTGAGGTGCCGCCGGAACACTTCATCCACTTGGCGGAAGAGAACGGCACCATCCTCCAGGTCGGCGACTGGGTACTGGAGCAGGCCTGCCGGCAGATGCAGGCCTGGAAGAAGCACTACCAACCCTTCGGCCCGCTGTCGATCAACCTCGCCGGCGCCCAGCTGCGTCACCCGCACCTGGCCCGGCGCATCGAACAGCTGCTGAAGCAATACCAACTCAAGGCCGGCGACCTGCAGCTGGAAATCACCGAAAACTTCATCATGAGCCAGGCAGAAGAAGCCCTGGCCGTGCTGTACCAACTGAAGAAACTGGGCGTGCAGCTGGCCATCGATGACTTCGGCACCGGTTATTCATCCCTGAGCTACCTCAAGCGCCTGCCACTGGACATTCTCAAGATCGACAAGTCGTTCATCCGCGGCCTGCCCGACGACCCCCACGACGCCGCCATCGCCCGCGCGATCATCGCCCTGGGCCGCAGCATGCAGCTGACCATCATTGCCGAGGGCGTGGAAAACCAGGCCCAGCAACGGTTCCTGGCGGCTGAGGGCTGCGAGCAGATCCAGGGCTACATCGTCAGCCTGCCCCTGCCCCCGGACGAGTTCGCGGCGACGTTTCTTCGCATAGCACTATCGGATCTTTCAGATGGCACAGGTGCGAAACCCTCGTTATAATCCGGCCACTTACTGAGGGCCTATAGCTCAGTCGGTTAGAGCAGAGGACTCATAATCCTTTGGTCCACGGTTCGAGTCCGTGTGGGCCCACCAGCTTACAAGCCGCGCACTGCGCGGCTTTGTCGTTTCTGGCCCCTGCCATTTCCCACCTCACTTACCTTTCACAATCCTTGGATGTGTCCACAATGTGTCCACGCATGCCTGCCAGAGGGTTGAGATTGACCACATCGGCCAGATGCCCAGGGCTGAAGTGAGCGTACTTCTGAGTCATGGCTAACGAGGCATGGCCAAGCACCCGCTGCAGAGTCAGGATGTCCCGCCATTTCGCATGTAGTTGCTGGCGAAGGTGTGCCGGAGTATCGGATGTACAACCTGCCAGGCAACACCCAGGGGCACGGCAACGCCGTAGGGCCGCAAGACAACTTTGTGCTGGTTGGCCTGGGTACGAATGACCGGATCCGCAACCCGACACAGCCGCAGAGCGTGAACGAGTTCAGCGCTAACCTGGGCGCACTCCTGGACATCGTTCAACCGATGGCCAACGTGATCCTGATGTGTTCCAACCCGTCGAGCAACGAAGACCCGGAGAAATACGCCTTCACGATGCAGGACGTTCGGGGCGAGATCTACCGCACCGCCCGGGCGCGAAACCTGGACATGATCGACAACTACGCTGCGCTGTCGATTCCGGACATGAGCCTGATCGCTAACGATGGTCTGCACCCGAATGCACTGGGTTACTACCTCTACTCCAGGAACGTAATCGGCTCGGTTGAAGCTGCATAAAAAAAGGCCCGATACGAGGGCCTTTTCATTTACTGTGCGGCTGGTGCGCCTTGTTTGCTCACCAGACGCGGCCGAGCTTTCACATACGCCGCGAACAGCGAATCAATGAATCGGTAATACCGGTCGCGTAATTTCACGATTTCTGCGCCGTACTCTTCAGATGCAAGGTGCCCCACATACTGGCTGGCATTATCTACGCCTTGATCAAGCGCCGCCTTGTATGCGTTGGTCGTCCAAACCTCACCGTCCGCAGCTTGGGATTCTGCCAACGATTTCAGCACAATCTCTCGATGCTCCGATGATGCCACAGCCTTCTTGTAGCGCCCCTCTAGGACAGGATCAGATCCATGCTCAGCTATGGACCTCACTGTTGCATCGATATCGTCAGCATCGATTACCCTTTTCCCTGTCTGGAAGGCTAGCCGGAAAGCGAACTTTCCGATTAGGTGCACCATGTAGGGATGCCCTTGAGCCAGCACGATCAACCGCTCTTCAGCCTCGCTGTTGAACGAGATGTAATGTTCGATTGCTTTCTCGGCAATCATGATGATTTCGCGAAGCTCGTCCGCGCTCATAGACGGGAGGGGGATAATCGAGCCAGCAAACAGACGGTTGGAAGACTGATGTTCTTTCATCAGCTGCTGAATGTCTTGCGCCACTCCTACAATGCAGAATTTAACCAGCGGGACGTTGGTAGCCAACGCTTTCAGGAACGACGCGAAGCCGGTTGGATCCGCAATTTGGTCGAATTCATCAACGACGATGAGAATGCCATTTTTGGCAAGATCCGCTTCAATAATCGCCGAAACCGCGTTGGTAAACACTGTATCGATCGAATGAGCCGTGATGGGGGAAACCGTTTCACTTTCGGTTCGCCGTTCACCATCAATCCCAGCTTTTACGCCGAAAGCGCTTACCGAAAGCCCAGGCTTGTAACCCTCTACCACCTTCTGAGCCTTAGGAATCTGTGCAACCCATTCGCCAAGGCAATTCGAGGAAGTCAGCAGCCTTTCAAGCAAGTCGGTAGTGGTGGCAGTGGTTTGGCCACATGCATAGTAAAAGGTGAGGAAATCCAGCTTTTCATCATGAGGCAGTTCGAGCTTCTCCAGCAGCTCATTGTCACCGGTAGCAATGTTTACGATTTGTCGGGACAACGATGTTTTGCCGATCCCTCGGTTCCCGACAATTGCGAGATGTGCACCTTCAGCTATCAGGCCGTAGTAAGCGTCGCCAACCGACTTTTTCCGCCCTGCGAAACGAGTGGAGCTGTTGATTTCCTTAGCTGGCTGGAACGCGTTCTCTACCTTAGAGATCGATGGCCTGGTCATACACACTTCCTTGCTGGAGAACGGTGAGCAGTTGAGGATACTGACTCTTCGCCATCATTCAAGAGGTGTCAGCATGACCCGTCAAAAAACCTACCTGGGAAAACAGTGAGGAAATCGCTTCCCCTCCCGCCGACACGCTTCGCGTCGCGAACAGTTTAAGGCCAGTCCTTCTGCAAGCTGGCCCCGGGGCAGGTCCGGCACGGGCGGCGTATGGGTAACGGACGGTCGTGGCAGTCTGCGGGCCTCACGGCCAGAGGCTACGACTCGGCCGTAGCAAGGGAGTGAGACGGTCTGCAATGCGATCCCTGATGTCAAAGCCTGATTCTCTAACGGATTACTTTCGTTCAAATCTCTTTATCCAGCCCTAACAATTCATCGTTTCGTTGGATGTTGAGAATAAGTGCTCGATGCGCAAGCAAACAGGGAGGCGCCACACCTATTTGAGTCAACATTGACTCAAGTGCGGGCAACTCGATTTTTTCGTCATTAATTACATACAGACCCAGCCTAGACGCATCATAAAGATCCGCCTGCAAATTAACCAAGACTTTTGACAAAGAAAATAAGGACTTTTCAGATCTCATATCCGCCACAGCTGCCAAGCCCTTATTAATATTATCGACGGTCCGGAATATCCATCGAATCCAGTCTTGCTGCTGCTGACTAAACAAGCTGGCGACCTCTGGATATATATTCTCCAGAAGCATCAATTTCACATTCGAGGGTAATCGATGGGCTTTAGGACGCTGCTTCACTCCGAGCTCTTTTATCAGGAGTTGTACCTGATGAGAAGAATGATCGCAGTCGCCAAGCAGCGACTTGATTTCCCCAAGACAGCAATCCTTTTTCAAGAGCGCGGTTCGCTCTTCCTTTTTGCTCGTCGTTCTGTGATTTAACCACCAGCCGAAGCCGGTTCCTCCCAGCGTACCTGCAATTCCCAGCCATGCGCCTAGGGAAGAGTCAGTGCTAGCTGTGGCTTGGACATAGGCGAGGCACTGGTTGAAAGATTCAATATCCATGTCATAAACCATCTGAACGTTTGCAGGCAGTATGCCATGGCGCTGCCTCGGTTTCTCAACACTCGTTCACGCATACGCACCGAATATAAAAAAGCCCGCATAACGCGGGCCATTTTCCACATGTGATTCAGATTAATTCTCAGACGGCAGCCTGTACAAGCGAACTACCGATTCGATCATCGGCGTGAATTCTTTCAAGAAAAGCATGACTGCATGCTTGGTTTCAAAAACGTATTCCTCGTAACCATCACAAATCCAGATATAAGCCACGCCAGCAAACTCTGTGGGCTTGTCGACATTAAGATACAGCTCCAGAGCAGCCGCTTCCGGATCACCAATCTCCAGTGACGGCACATAGCCTGCTTTACGTAGGGCGTCGCTGATTCCTGACTCATTGTATTTGTCGCAAATTTCGCCCACGACATCCCGGTCCAACTGTTCGATGTCGCCGTTCCCTTTGTACTTGATCAATTTTTGCCCCCTTACCTATAAGTAGATGAACACAGCGCCGGAGCATAGGAAGCGCATTGCTTAATCGTCAAGAAAACTGCTGTTGCGAAAAAAATCTGCTGAGAGAATCACTTATCCCCCTCCCGCCGACGCGCTCTGCGTCGCGAAATAGTGCAAAGGCCAGCCCAGGTGTAAGCTAGCCCCGGAGCAGGCCCGGCGCGGGCCGCATACAGGACAAGCTCATTGCACGCAGTGCAAGGAATTGAAGGTCTGTGCAGCCCGGTACAGTTGGATGTGTCCACAATGTGTCCACATCGAAATCGAAAACCCTTCCCCAATAAGATCGAATATCCAACAAAATCAGGTACATCAAGGGTTTTCCCAACGGGCACAGGTGATTTTTTCGGGCTCATAATCCTTTGGTCCACGGTTCGAGTCCGTGTGGGCCCACCAGATACGACAAAGCCGCGCGATTGCGCGGCTTTTTCATGTCTGTCGTTCAGGCGGTGAATCACGCTCGTTTCTTCGGGGCATGCCCGGCCGCCTCATTTGCGAAACTTCCAGGCAGGTGACGGGGCACACGGCTCACTTCCACGTCAGCCATTCGAAGTGCTTCCCATCCCTTCATCGCCAAAGCGACCGTCCTCGGCACAGGTTTTTCGCCACTACGATAGTAAGCCAACATGCGCCTGCTCAAGCCCAATTCCCGAGCTGCACGATCCAACGTCAGCTCATGCTTGGCCATCCAGTTCCAGATGAGCTCATGTGAACACTCTCCAGCCTGCTCCACCGCCCGTGCACGCAGGTTGTCGGCAGCAAGCTCCAGATTGTCGTCATCGGCCCAGATGACCGTGTCCTTCCACTCACCAATTGCAGCCGTTGCAAATACCTTTGGATTCGCAAGCGGGCCCAGCGTCGCGTGTTGCTCGATGACTTCATCCAGAGCCACGGTGAATTGCTGCCCGTCCGCAAAGGTCAGTAGCAAGGTGCTGGGGGCCGTGACAGCGACCCCTGTCAGTTGGAAATGTTTGCTGGTCATGAATTCAGCTGCTCCCAGATTGCTAGTAGTCGAGCCCTGTTCTGCGAGGCCCATTCAAGCGCCTCGCTCATCTCGCGCAGGGACACCCGTGAACCACCGAAACCGGCCAGCGGAGACAGGTCATTGATCGCAATCAGTGCCTGACGGCCATCACTGAATCGCAGATGGAAATGCGGTGGTAGATGGTCATTTGCATAGAGGCAGATTACGCAATTGGACAACCGATGGATCGTGGGCATGGGCTGATCATACAGTGCAATGGTTGCACCAAACAGTACCATTCGACCAACCTGCTCACAGCCCAAAAAATGTAACCCTTTTAGTTACGTCCCCCCCGAGTTAGTGCCAAATATTGGGCTGCTGCGCAGCCCTTTCGCGACGCAAGGCCGCTCCCACAAGGGATCGCGTCAGCACAGCCAGCTATGACTGCCCTTGCCCTGGCCAGTACTGGCTGGCTAGGCTAGCGGGCCAACCGTAGAGACTCGCCATGTCGGATTCCCGCTCAATCACGCTGGATGAAATCGATCGCCAGCTGATCGCCCTGCTGCAGATCAACGCCCGCGAAAGCGTCGCCACCCTCGCCCGCCAGTTGGGCATCGCCCGCACTACCGTCAACTCGCGCCTGGAGCGGCTGGAGAAGAACAAGGTCATCTCCGGCTATGGCGTACGCCTGGGCCAGCGGGTGATGGGGGGTGGGCTGCAGGCGTACGTGGGGATCAAGGTGCAGCCGCGCTCTGGCAAGGAAGTGGTGCGGCGCCTGAGTGCCATGGGCCAGGTGCAGCAACTGTGCGCAGTGAGCGGCGAGTTCGACTATGTGGCCTGGCTGCGTACGGATTCGCCCGAGCAACTGGACCAGTTGCTCGACCAGATCGGCAGTGTCGACGGGGTGGAGAAGACCACCACGTCGATCATTCTCAGCAGCAAGGTGGACCGCGGGCAGCCGCTCTGAACTCGGCTGGCGGTCAGGCTTCCTGGCCGTCGAGCAGGCCTTCCAGAATCGCCGAAAGGCTTTCGGCGCAATGCTGCATCGACCAGACGATGTCACGGCTGCGCTCGGGGGCGTGGTGCTGGGCGTAGTCGGTGGCGATCTGATTGAGACCACGGGCCAGCAGGCAGGCGTGGACCAGGGCATCTGCGGCGTCGATGCCGGAGCGTATGGCGAATAACGGCGGGTGGCTGGCTTCGCAGTTGCAGAAGGGTTTTTCTGCGGTGGGTTTCAGTTTTTCGGGTTGGTCAGAATCTGTCTTCTTCATGATGCAATTTCCAAATTGAGTCTTGAGGAAACCGCCTACCAACTCCTTCTCACGGGAAATAGGTGGCAGCCATGCACGGGGTGAGAACCGGCCAACTTGGAAATCCGGCCAGGCGAAAGCCTGCCCGCGCACGGCTGCCATGACATAAGCCTTGGTGCGAAGTTGGAGGATGGGTTCTCACACCCAGTCACCCGAACAGCGGCGACCCAGTGAAGTTAACGATGAGGCGTTTCCCACGCAGCCAGACCGAGGCGATAGCGAGCGTAGGGTAATTCTTTAATTCATGGCATGGGTGTAGGAACTGTCTGATCACACCCTGTGGGAGCGGGCGTGCCCGCGAACATGGGCGCAGCCCGTGCCATACACCGCGGGGGCTTCTTCGCGGGCTCGCCCGCTCCCACAGGGGGCCGATGCTGTGCTTGAGATTGGTAGGCTTCCTGCTCGTCATAAAGCTATCTGGTTTATATATTTCGACGACACAAGCTACATTCAGACAACAATCTGCACCTTAATAACGAACACCCCACTCCCTAAAATGGCCACCAGGCATCTCCTATACTCAGGCTCCGCCCGCTGCGCAGCCTCTCTGGCAAGGTCACTCCATGAACAAGAAAAACCGCCACCCCGCCGACGGCAAAAAACCCGTCACCATCTTCGGCCCGGACTTCCCCTTCGCCTTCGACGACTGGCTGGAACACCCCGCAGGCCTGGGCAGCATCCCGCCCGAGCACCATGGTGAGGAAGTGGCCATCGTGGGCGCCGGTATCGCCGGCCTGGTGGCGGCCTACGAGCTGATGAAGCTGGGCCTCAAGCCGGTGGTGTACGAAGCCTCCAAGCTGGGTGGCCGGCTACGCTCGCAAGCCTTCAACGGCACCGACGGGATCATCGCCGAACTGGGTGGCATGCGCTTCCCGGTGTCGTCCACTGCCTTCTACCACTACGTGGACAAGCTGGGTCTGGAGACCAAGCCGTTCCCCAACCCGCTGACCCCGGCCTCGGGCAGCACGGTGATCGACCTGGAAGGCCAGACCTATTACGCCGAAAAACCCACCGACCTGCCCAAGCTGTTCCACGAAGTGGCCGATGCCTGGGCCGACGCGCTGGAAAGCGGCGCCCAGTTCGCCGACATCCAGCAGGCCATCCGCGACCGTGACGTACCGCGCCTGAAAGCGCTGTGGAACAAGCTGGTACCGCTGTGGGACGACCGCACCTTCTACGACTTCGTCGCCACCTCGCGCTCGTTCGCCAAGCTGAGCTTCCAGCACCGCGAAGTGTTCGGCCAGGTCGGCTTCGGCACCGGCGGCTGGGACTCGGACTTCCCCAACTCGATGCTGGAAATCTTCCGCGTGGTGATGACCAACTGCGATGACCACCAGCACCTGGTGGTCGGCGGTGTGGAGCAGGTACCGCAAGGCATCTGGCGCCATGTACCGGAGCGCTGCGTGCATTGGCCGGAAGGCACCAGCCTGAGCGCACTGCATGGCGGTGCGCCGCGCACCGGGGTCAAGCGCATCGCCCGCGCCGCCGATGGCCGCCTGGCAGTCACCGACAACTGGGGCGACACCCGTCACTACAGCGCCGTGCTCGCCACCTGCCAGACCTGGCTGCTGACCACCCAGATCGACTGTGAGGAATCGCTGTTCTCGCAAAAGATGTGGATGGCCCTGGACCGCACCCGCTACATGCAGTCGTCGAAGACCTTCGTCATGGTCGACCGCCCGTTCTGGAAGGACAAGGACCCGGAAACCGGCCGCGATCTGATGAGCATGACCCTCACCGATCGTCTCACCCGCGGCACCTACCTGTTCGACAACGGCAACGACAAGCCGGGGGTGATCTGCCTGTCGTACTCGTGGATGAGCGACGCGCTGAAAATGCTGCCGCACCCGGTGGAAAAACGCGTGCAGCTGGCCCTGGACGCACTGAAGAAGATCTACCCGAAGACCGACATCGCCGGCCACATCATCGGCGACCCGATCACTGTTTCCTGGGAAGCCGACCCGCACTTCCTCGGCGCCTTCAAGGGCGCGCTGCCGGGCCACTACCGCTACAACCAGCGCATGTACGCGCACTTCATGCAGCAGAACATGCCTGCCGAGCAGCGCGGCATGTTCATCGCCGGTGACGACGTGTCGTGGACGCCGGCCTGGGTGGAAGGCGCGGTACAGACATCGCTGAATGCGGTGTGGGGTATCATGAATCACTTCGGTGGTCGCACCCACCCGGACAACCCCGGCCCAGGCGACGTGTTCGACGAAATCGGCCCGATCGCCCTGCCGGACTGAGACAAGGAGGCAACATGCGCATCGCTCTGTTCCAGGGCGCTCCAAAGCCACTGGACGTGCCCGGCAACCTGCAACGGTTGCGCCACCAGGCGCAACTGGCAGCCGAACGCGGCGCCCGCTTGCTGGTATGCCCGGAGATGTTCCTGACCGGCTACAACATCGGCCTGGCCCAGGTCGAGCGCCTGGCCGAGGCCGACGATGGCCCGGCGGCCATGGAGGTGGTGGAGATCGCCCAGGCGCACCGCATCGCCATCGTCTACGGCTACCCGGAGCGCGGCGATGATGGCGCGATCTACAACAGTGTGCAGCTGATCGATGCGCACGGCCGCAGCCTGAGCAACTATCGCAAGACCCACCTGTTCGGTGAACTGGACCGTTCGATGTTCAGTCCAGGTTCCGATCACTTCCCGGTGGTGGAGCTAGATGGCTGGAAGGTCGGCCTGCTGATCTGCTACGACATCGAGTTCCCGGAGAACGCCCGACGCCTGGCGCTGGACGGTGCCGAGCTGATCCTGGTGCCGACGGCGAACATGACCCCTTACGACTTCATCTGCCAGGTGACCGTAAGGGCGCGGGCGCAGGAGAACCAGTGCTACCTGGTGTATGCCAACTATTGTGGCTCGGAAGACGAGATCCAGTATTGCGGGCAGAGCAGCATCATCGGCCCGGACGGCAGCCTGCTGGCCATGGCCGGACGAGATGAGTGCCAGTTGCTGGCAGAGCTGGAGCATGAGCGGGTGGTGCAGGGGCGGGAGGCGTTTCCTTACCTCACCGATTTGCGCCAGGAGTTGCATCTGCGTAAGGGCTGATGGCCCTTTCTCGGGCACGCCCGCTCCCACAGGGTCTGCGCTGCCTTTCGTACCTGCGCCATACCTGTGGGAGCGGGCGTGCCCGCGAAGAGGCCGGGCCTGCAAACAAATGGGGTAGCATGGACAGCAGTTACCGGAGCCCCCATGCCTGACGCCACCCGCCACCTCACCCTCGCCAACGGCCTGCAGCTGACCCTGCGCCACGCCCCACGCCTGAAGCGCTCGGCCGCTGCCTTGCGGGTGCACGCAGGCAGTCACGACGCGCCAACCAAATGGCCCGGCCTGGCCCACTTCCTGGAGCACCTGTTCTTCCTCGGCACCCCGCGCTTCCCGCTGGACGACGGCCTGATGCGCTACGTGCAGGCCCTCGGCGGCCAGGTCAATGCCAGCACCCGCGAACGCACCACCGACTTTTTCTTCGAGGTCCCACCCAGCGCCCTGGCCGGGGGGTTGGAGCGCCTGTGCCAGATGTTGGCCGAGCCAGACCTGGGCATCGAGCGCCAACGCCGCGAACGCGAAGTCATCCATGCCGAGTTCATTGCCTGGTCGCGCAATCCGCAGGCCCAGCAACAGTTCGCCTTGCTGCAATCCGCAGCGCCCGGCCATCCGTTGAGCGCTTTTCATGCCGGTAACCGGCACACCCTGGCCTTGCAGGATCCCGCCTTCCAGCAAGCGCTCCATGGCTTTCACCAGCGCTTCTACCAAGGCGGCCAGGTCACCTTGAGCCTGTGCGGCCCACAATCGCTGGATGAACTGGAACTGCTGGGCCGGCAGCATGCCGAGCTGTTCGCAACGGGTGAACGGGTTCCACAAGCTCTGCCACCGCCATTGTCGGCGACCGACACGCACCTGCTCTTCAGCCACGAAAACCTCCCGGCAGGAGCCGAGCAGGCCCTTGAGTTGCTGATCACCTGCCTCAGCGATAACCGCCCGGGCACCTGGCTGGATGCGCTTCGCCAACGTGGCTGGTTGCAAGGCTTCAAGGCCGAAGTGCTGTATGCCTTCGCCGGGCAGTTGCTGTGGCACATCGACCTGCAGCTCAGCGAAGACGCCAGCCCAGAGGAGGCCAATACACTGTTGCAGGGTTGGTTCGGCTTCATCCGCCAGGCCGTACCTGAGCAATTGAATGCCGAGTTCGCACTGCTGCAGCAAAGCCGCGAACGCAGCGCCAGCGCGCTTGAGCTGGCCCGCCGGGACAGCGCCGGCCAGCCGTTCGCCGGTCTGGATACACAAGGCTTGCAGGCCCTCCGTGCCCTGCTGGAAGGCCTGCCGGGCCGCGAGCATGGGCATTGGCAACTGCCCACTGTCGACCCCTTGCTACTGGCGGATGTACCTGATGTCAGGAAGCAGCCGCTGCCAGCGGCACTGAAGGTCAGCGACCAGCTGCCTGGCGCCCGTCAGTACGCGGTGCTGTACCTGCGCTGGCATGTCCCTTCACCCTTGCGCCAGCGCCTGCATGCGCTGCTCGAACGCGCCTTGCACCCCCTGCAGGAGCGCTGCGAGCGCGTATCGGTGCAGCTGCAGTTCAGTGCCGCTGGCGAATACTGGCAGTTGCGCTGCGCCGGGCTGCCCGCAGCAGTCTTGCGCACTGTGGAACAGGCCTTGGTACTGATGCTCAAGCCCCCGGCAAGCAGCTGGCTGCCTTGTTCGGTGCAGCCACCGGCTCTGATCCCCATCCGCGCCCTGCTCAAGCAACTGCCCGACGCCGTGCTGGGCGCCACGCCTGCACCGGTTCCGGAATGCCCCCTGACACAGACGCAACTCGACAGCCTGTGGCAGCACACACGCTGGCACGGCCTGGCTGCAGGCTTCGACGATGACGCCCTCAACGCATTGGGCACTGCGTTGCAGCACTGCCCTGGCCAAGGCTCGGCGCCTGGCCCTCTGCCTACCTGGGCCAACCACCGTTGGCAACATGCCAAAGTATCCGGCAGTGAACATGCCCTGCTGCTGTTCTGCCCTTTGCCGGCGGCGATGGAAGCCGCTGGCCGCCTGCTCGCCCAATTGCTGCAAGGGCCGGTCTACCAACGACTGCGGGTAGAACTGCAACTCGGCTATGCGGTATTCAGTACCTTTCGTCAGGTCGAGGGTGTCGGTGGCCTGCTGTTCGGAGTCCAGTCGCCCCACGCCAGCCAGGCGCAGATACTCGACCACTTGCTCACCTTGCTACGCCAGGGCATTACCTTCGATCCAGGCGCTCGCCAGGCACTGGCCGGGCAATTCGATGAGCCGGCGATGGCCAACGACGCAGTCGCCGAATGGGCATGGCAGACATGCCTGGCTACACAACCTGGCGGGCTGGAAACGCTAGGCAGGGCTATCCTGACCACGCGGCAGGCGGACCTGGACCAGCTGCTGATCCACCTGCTCGATACCGGCTCCAGGTGGCTGTGCCTGGCCAACGCTGCCGCGCCAGATAGCTCCTGGATCACCTCAACCGAGTGATTATTACGCGAACTGCAAGGGCACTTTTCTAATAATTAACCTTTCGGTACACCTATTTCTTGTAAGATAGCGCAATCCCGAATCATGGGAACCTCCAGCCAATGGCGGTACCCTAGTATTAGCTGACAAACCCAACCCTCATCCGGAAGGAGTAATTCCATGTGGACCAAACCTGCATACACTGATCTGCGCATCGGCTTCGAAGTCACCATGTACTTCGCCAACCGCTAAGCCCGGCTTACGGTTCAACGCCTCGGCCTGCCGGGGCGTTTTCGTTTTTTCGCTACGGTTTCTGCAGAGAGAGTGGCCATGTACATCCAGGTTCTCGGTTCCGCCGCCGGCGGCGGGTTCCCCCAGTGGAACTGCAACTGCGTCAACTGCAAGGGCTTGCGTGACGGCACCTTGCGGGCCACGCCGCGCACCCAGTCCTCCATCGCCCTGTCCGACGATGGCGTGCACTGGGTGCTGTGCAATGCCTCGCCCGACATCCGCGCCCAACTCCAGGCCTTTGCCCCGATGCAGCCGGCCCGTGCCCTGCGCGACACCGGCATCAACGCCATCATCCTGCTGGACAGCCAGATCGACCACACCACCGGCCTGCTCAGCCTGCGCGAAGGCTGCCCGCACCAGGTGTGGTGCACCGACATGGTCCACCAGGACCTGACCACCGGCTTCCCGCTGTTCAACATGCTCAGCCACTGGAACGGCGGCCTGCAATGGAACCGCATCGAGCTGGAAGGCAGCTTCGTCATCGACGCCTGCCCCAACCTGCGCTTCACCCCGTTCCCCCTGCGCAGCGCCGCGCCGCCCTACTCGCCGCACCGCTTCGACCCGCACCCGGGCGACAACCTTGGCCTGCTGGTCGAGGACACCCGCACCGGCGGCAAGCTGTTCTACGCCCCGGGCCTGGGCCAGGTGGATGAGAAGCTGCTGACGATGATGCATGGCGCCGACTGCCTGTTGGTCGACGGTACCCTGTGGGAAGATGATGAAATGCAGCGCCGTGGCGTGGGTACCCGCACCGGTCGCGAGATGGGCCACCTGGCGCAGAACGGCCCCGGCGGCATGCTGGAAGTGCTCGATGGCTTCCCGCGCCAGCGCAAGGTACTTATCCACATCAACAACACCAACCCGATACTCGACGAAGACTCGCCCGAGCGTGCCGAAGTGCTGCGCCGGGGCGTGGAAGTGGCCTTCGATGGCATGAGTATCGAGTTGTAACAGCCAGATCGCACAAGCAACACAGCCCCTGTGGGAGCGGGTTCACCCGCGAAGAATCCCACACAGTGTATGGCACCGGCTTCGCCGGTGTTCGCGGGTAAACCCGCTCCCACAGGGATTGAGCCGAGACTCAGCTTTACAGGAGCCAGCCGAATGAGCGACGCACTGCCAATGTCCCCTGCCGAGTTCGAGCAGGCCCTGCGCGCCAAGGGCGCCTACTACCACATCCATCACCCGTACCACGTGGCGATGTACCAGGGCCGCGCCACCCGCGAACAGATCCAGGGCTGGGTGGCCAACCGCTTCTACTACCAGGTCAACATCCCGATGAAGGATGCCGCGATCCTCGCCAACTGCCCGGACCGCGAAGTGCGCCGCGAGTGGATCCAGCGCCTGCTCGACCACGATGGCGCGCCCGGCGAGGACGGTGGTATCGAAGCCTGGCTGCGCCTGGGCCAGGCCGTGGGCCTGGACCCGGACCAGCTGCGCTCCCAGGAGCTGGTACTGCCCGGTGTGCGCTTTGCCGTGGACGCCTACGTCAACTTCGCCCGCCGCGCCAGCTGGCAGGAAGCGGCCAGCAGTTCGCTGACCGAGCTGTTCGCCCCGCAGATCCACCAGTCGCGCCTGGACAGCTGGCCGCAGCACTACCCGTGGATCGACCCGGCCGGCTACGAGTACTTCCGCACTCGCCTGGGCCAGGCCCGGCGTGACGTGGAGCACGGGCTGGCGATTACCCTGCAGCACTACACCACCCGCGCGGGCCAGGAGCGTATGCTGGAAATATTGCAGTTCAAGCTGGATATTCTCTGGAGCATGCTCGACGCCATGAGCATGGCCTACGAGCTGAACCGCCCGCCCTATCACTCCGTCACCCAGGAACGGGTGTGGCACAAAGGGATCACCCTATGAGTTTCAACCGTAATCAAGTGCCGAACTGGCGCCCCGGCTACCGCTTCCAGTACGAGCCGGCGCAAAAGGGCCATGTGCTGCTGTACCCCGAGGGCATGATCAAGCTCAACGACAGCGCGGCCCTGATCGGTGGCCTGATCGATGGCCAACGTGACGTTGCCGCGATCATTACCGAACTCGAACAACAGTTCCCCGGTGTCCCGGAAGTGGCCGATGACATCGAGCAGTTCATGGAGGTGGCCCGTGCCGAACACTGGATCGTCCTCGCCTGAGTTACCGCCCACGCCCGCAGTCGGCCTGCCACTGTGGCTGTTGGCCGAGCTGACCTACCGTTGCCCGCTGCAGTGCCCGTACTGCTCCAACCCGCTGGACTTCGCCGCCCAGGGCCAGGAGCTGAGCACCGCACAGTGGTTCAAGGTAATGGCCGAAGCCCGGGAAATGGGTGCCGCGCAAATCGGCTTTTCCGGCGGCGAACCGCTGGTACGCCAGGACCTCGCCGAGCTGATCGGCGAGGCCCGCCGGCTGGGCTACTACACCAACCTGATCACCTCGGGCATCGGCCTGACCGAGGCGCGCATCGCCGACTTCAAGAAGGCCGGCCTGGACCATATCCAGATCAGCTTCCAGGCCAGCGACGAACAGGTCAACAACCTGCTGGCCGGCTCGAAGAAGGCCTTTGCGCAGAAGCTGGAAATGGCCCGTGCGGTGAAGGCCCATGGCTACCCGATGGTGCTCAACTTCGTCACCCACCGGCACAACATCGACAAGATCGACCGCATCATCGAGCTGTGCATCGCCCTGGAGGCCGACTTCGTCGAACTCGCCACCTGCCAGTTCTACGGCTGGGCCCACCTCAACCGCCTGGGCCTGCTGCCGACCCGCGCACAGCTTGAGCGGGCCGAACGCATCACCAACGAATACCGGGACAAGCTCAAGGCCGAGGGCAACCCGTGCAAGCTGATCTTCGTCACCCCGGACTACTACGAGGAGCGCCCCAAGGCCTGCATGAATGGCTGGGGCAGCCTGTTCCTGACCATCACCCCGGACGGCACCGCCTTGCCCTGCCACGGCGCGCGCCAGCTGCCGGTGCAGTTCCCCAACGTGCGCGACCACGACCTGCACCACATCTGGTACGACTCGTTCGGCTTCAACCGCTTCCGTGGCTATGAGTGGATGCCCGAACCCTGCCGCTCCTGCGACGAGAAAGAAAAGGACTTCGGCGGCTGCCGCTGCCAGGCCTTCATGCTCACCGGCGATGCCAGCAACGCCGACCCGGTGTGCGCCAAGTCGGCCGACCACGGCATCATCCTCAAAGCCCGCGAGGAGGCGGAAAGCGCCCAGCTCGCCATTGAACAGATGACCTTCCGCAATGAACGAAACTCCCGTGTCATCGCCCGCGGCTGAGTTCAGCGCGGCCCAGGCGGTTGCCGCCGGCACCGACTTTGCCGAAATCAAGGTCAGCGCCGTGGGGTTGTTCTGGAATGAATTCCGCCCAGCCGATGGCGCCTGCCGTATCTGGCACTGGCAGCGCCAGCAGGCCCGCTGCCTGACCCCCGATGGTTTCAGCGCGCGTAGCCGGGTGTACGAATACGGCGGCGGCAGTTTTTGCCTGGGTGGTGACGGGCTGCTGTTCGTCAACGAAAAGGACCAGCAGGTCTATACCCAGGCCCTGGAAGGTATGGCACCACGTGCCCTGACCGATGATCCCAGCTGTCGCTACGGCGATGTGCAATGGCACGACGGCCTGGTGCTGGCGGTCGAGGAACAGCATGGCGAACGGGTCGAGCATCGTCTGGTCGCCTTGGGTGAACATACCCGCGAGGTGCTCGCCGAAGGTGCCGACTTCTATGCCTCGCCTACGGTGAGTGCCGACGGCCAGCGCCTGGCGTGGGTCGAATGGGACCGCCCGGCACAACCCTGGACCGTCACCAGGCTGATGTGCCGCACACGTGATGCAAGTGGCCACTGGGGGCCGGCGCAATGTGTGGCCGGCGCTGACGAATCGCTGCAACAGCCGCGCTTCGATAGCGCAGGCCGACTCTACTGCCTGTCCGACCGCAAAGGCTTCTGGCAGCCCTGGGGTGAGATCGATGGCCGCTGGCAGGCCCTGCCTGCCGAGCCCGCGGACCACGCTGCGGCGCCCTGGCAACTGGGCGCCAGTACCTGGCTGGCGCTGGGGCCGCAAAGCTATCTGGCCAGCTGGTGCGAAGACGGCTTCGGGCAACTGGGGCTGCGTACTACCGATGGCCGCCTGGAGCGCTTCGCCAGCGCCTACACGCGCTTTCGCAGCCTGGCCATGGACGGCGAACACCTGTACGCCATTGCCGCCTCGCCGATCAGCCCGCCAGCGGTCATCGCCATTACCCGCAGCAACCACGAGGTCAGCGTGTTGGCCGGTGGTGCCGACGTGCTGCCGGCAACGCATATCAGCCTGCCGCAGTCGATCCACTATGGCAGTGACGGTCACCGCGCCCATGGCTTCTTCTACCCGGCCGCCCGGTCGCAAGGGGCTGCACCGCTGGTGGTGTTCATCCATGGCGGCCCGACCTCAGCCTGTTATCCCGTGCTCGACCCGCGCATCCAGTACTGGACCCAACGCGGCTTCGCCGTCGCCGACCTCAACTACCGGGGCAGCACCGGCTATGGCCGGGAATACCGCCAGGCCCTGCACCTGCGCTGGGGCGAAAGCGATGTGGCCGATGCTTGCGCGGCGGTAGATTACCTGGCCGGACGTGGGTTGATCGACCGCCGCAAGGCGTTCATCCGCGGCGGTAGTGCGGGGGGCTACACCACCCTGTGCGCCCTGGCGTTCCATGATGTGTTCCGCGCGGGCGCCAGCCTGTACGGGGTCAGCGACCCGCTTGCCCTTGGCCGGGCCACGCACAAGTTCGAAGGGGACTACCTGGACTGGCTGATCGGCGACCCGCTGCAGGACGCCGAGCGCTATCGCCAGCGTACGCCGCTGCTGCATGCGGGGCAGATCAAGGTGCCGGTGATTTTCTTCCAGGGCGAGCTGGATGCAGTGGTAGTGCCGGAGCAGACACGGTCGATGCTGGCGGCGCTGCAGGCTAACGGGATCGAGGCCGAAGGGCACTTCTATGCCGGGGAGCGGCATGGGTTCCGCAAGGCGGAGAACCTGGCGCATGCGCTGGAAGAAGAATGGAAATTCTATTGCCGGGTGTTGGGGAGCTGAGATTTTGGGCTGCGCTGTCGCACAGGGAACAATGTTCGAGAGCGTGTCACATTCCCTTGTGGGAGCGGGCGCGCCCGCGAAACGGCCAACCCGGTGTATGGCACCGGCTCCGCCGGTGTTCGCGGCGGTTCGACGCCTCGACACGCCCGCTCCCACAGAGCCCTGCTAACTCAATTATTTATGTGTTTGCAGAGCAGCCCCAGCAATGTCACCGCTTGGCGATGATGTACACCGCATGCACGATCCCCGGAATGTACCCCAGCAAGGTCAGCAGGATATTCAGCCAGAACGCCCCGCCAAACCCCACCTGCAGGAACACGCCGAGCGGCGGCAGGATGATGGCGATGATGATGCGAATGAAGTCCATGCGAGTCTCTCCTGAAGGGGTTACTTCACAGACTAGACCCACGTGGCAGAGGTTCCACTGGCAAAAAAAAACGCCCCGGGCCGAATGAAACAGGCCAGGGGCGATGCGCAGGAACGCCAGACGGTTCGTAAAATTCGGATCAGGCCGGTACTTCCCGGCGGGCCTGCTGCCGGGTGTGCAGGCGGGCGAAGGCGCGGGCCAGGCGCAGCAGCATTTCGTCGATGTTGCCCTTGCTCACGGTCAGCGCCGGCGAAAAGCGCACCACATCCGCCTGCGGTGCGTTAAGCAGCAGGCCTTCGTCCAGGGCCGCCGCCACCAGCTCACGGGCCAGGTTTTCTTTCAGCTGCAGGGCCCACAGCAGGCCTTGCCCGCGCACTTCGCCCTGGCCGTAACGCCCGGCCAGCCGGCTCAGGCCTTCGCGCAGGTGGCGGCCGTTGTCCTGCACCTGGGCGAAGAAACCAGGCTCCAGCACGGTATCCAGCACAGCCAGGCCGGCGGCGCACATCAGCGCGTTGCCATGGTGGCTACCTTCCAGTTCGCCAGGCTCGGCGCAGCACGCCGTGCCCCGGGCCAGCAAGGCTGCCAGCGGCACGCCACCGCCCAGGCCCTTGCCCAGGGTGATGATGTCGGCGCGCACGCCGTAGGTTTCTTCAGCCAGCAGCGCGCCACAGCGGCCGATGCCGGTCTGCACCTCGTCGAGGATCAGCAGGATGCCCAGTTCGCGGCACAGCGTTTCCACACCCTTGAGGTACTCCTGCGTGGCCGGGATCACACCCGCCTCGCCCTGGATCGGCTCGAGCATGATTGCCACGGTGCGCGAGTCCACCTCGGCGTGCAGCGCCGCCAGGTCGTTGAACGGCACCTTGCTGAAGCCCGGCAGGCCCGGCTCGCAGCGGTTGCACGGCAGCGGGTCGGACGCCGACAACGCGCCCAGGCTGCGACCATGGCAGGCCTGGCTGGCGGTGATGATGTGGTAGGCGCCGTTGCGGTGCAGCTGGCCCCACTTGCGCGCCAGCTTGATCGCGCCTTCGCAGGCTTCGGCACCGCTGTTGAGCAGGTAGGCCTGGTCGCTGCCGGTGCTCTGGCACAGGCGGTTGACCAGCCCCAGCAGGCCACGGCTGTGGTAGCCCGAGCCCGGGTTGATCAGCGCCTGGGCCTGGTTGCCCAGCGCTTTCACCAGCACGCTGGGGCTGTGCCCCAGGCTGTTGACTGCACCGCCCTGGGTGAAGTCCAGGTAGGCGTGCCCTTCGTTGTCCCACAACCAGGAGCCCTGGCCACGCACGAACACTTGCGCTGCGCGTTCGGTGCTGGGCATCAGGCGCTCACGCGACAGCTGCGGCGCTTCCGGCACGATCACCGGCGCACGCTTGGGCTCGGCGACGGCGGCAGGGGCCGGGCGGCGCAGGTTGAACAGGTTCATCAGGGCTCCAACCAATCACGGTAAAGGGCGGCCACGGTGCGGTCTGGGTGCCGGCACTCGATATTTTGCCTTGCCTATCAAAAGTGTTTTTCATCCGTGGTAACAATCGATCGATTCATCGCTGTAACCCGCTGGAATACGGCGATAGACTAGGCCTCGCGAGGGTTTTCGACCATTTCGTTTTTCCAGCATTTTCGATAAGTTTTACTTATGGATTTCCGCCAACTGCGTTATTTCGTCGCGGTGTATGAAGAAGGCCACGTGGGCCGCGCCGCCGAGCGCCTGTCGCTGTCCCAGCCGGCGCTTTCCCAGCAGATCCGCCAGCTGGAACACAGCCTCGACCTGAGCCTGTTCGAGCGCAGCAACAAACGCCTGCTGCCGACCCTGGCCGCTCATACCCTGTACAACCATGCCCTGCCGCTGCTCGACGGCCTGCAGCGCGCCCACGAGGCCATGCGCAACTTCAAGGGCCAGTCCCTGCGTACACTGGCCATCGGCGTGCTGCAGACCGTGCGGCCGAGCCTGGTGCCGCAGTTGCTGGAACGCCTGCGCAGGGCACAGCCGCACCTCGTGGTGCAGATCTACGAATTGTCGGGGCTGGAGATCGAACGGCGCCTGCTCAACGGCAGCCTGGACATCGGTATCAGCTACCTGCCACCACGCCAGCCGGGGCTGCATGGCCTGCTGCTGTACGAAGACGAGCTGCAACTGGTCATCCCCGCTACCCACCCGCTGAAGGACTTCAAGAAGGTATCCATCCGCCAGGCCGCCGAGCTGCCCATGCTGATGCTGGGCGAGGAATTCCAGATCCGCCAGATCTGGCAGGCGCAGCTGGCCAGCCAGGGGCGTCGGCCGCAGGTGCAGGCCGAGATGAACAACATGGCGGGGATTCTCGACAGCCTGGCCCATACCGCGCTGGCCACCATCCTGCCGGGGCGGGCCAAGGAGGCCGCCGAGGATGATCAGGGGCTGCTGTGGAAGCCATTGAGCGAGCCGCGGGTACCGCTGAAGGTTGGCCTGGTATTCCGCGATGCCCAGCGCCAGCAGGCCTCTGTGGAGCTGCTGCGCACGCTGCTGGAGGAAGAGACGGACGCTCGCCTGTTGGGCGCATCGCCGCTGGATGTGCTGGGCTGAAAAAACACGCGCACAAAGAAAACCCCGCCGAAGCGGGGTTTTCCAGACTGTTTCCCTGTGACATCCGTATCGCCCCGCCATCCTGGCAGGTGTCCTTCGTCGTCATCCTTGATCTGTCCTTTGCGCTTCCTGCGCAACGTCCATGTGGTAAAGATTAACCGTGGATCCAATCTGAGAACAGTGGTGAAAAGTCACCACGTTGTGTAGGAAAAAGCTTACACAGGAGGATTCACTTCCAGATGTGCCTGGAATTGGGGCCGCTTTGCGGCCCCAAATCCGTCAGAACTGCTCGGCATCCAGCAGGTACAGCGACTCACTCCCCGCTTTCACCGAGGCCACCAGCGAATCCACCCGCGGCAGCAACCGCGCAAAGTAGAACCGCGCCGTACCCAGCTTGCCCGAGTAGAACGCCTCGTCCCCCTCACCCGCCTTGGCCGCCCGCGCCATCAGTGCCCACATGTAGCCATAGGCAACATAACCAAAGGCATGCAGGTATTCGACCGAAGCCGCGCCAATTTCATTCGGGTTGCCCTTGGCTTGTTCCAGTACCCACTCGGTCAACCCGTCGAGCTGGTCGAGGCTGGCCGCCAACGGCTTGGCAAACTCATCCAGTTCGCTACCCGCGCTGGTAATGAACTGGCGAATCTCGTCGGAGAACAGCCGATAGTACGCACCACCGCTGGCCACCACCTTGCGCCCCATCAGGTCGAGGGCCTGGATGCCGTTGGTGCCCTCGTAGATCTGCGTAATGCGCACATCGCGCACCAGTTGCTCCTGGCCCCACTCGCGAATGTAACCATGCCCGCCGAACACCTGCTGGCCGTGCACCGCGCACTCCAGGCCCAGGTCGGTGAGGAAGGCCTTGGCCACCGGCGTCAGCAGTGCCACCAGCTCTTCGCTGCGCTTGCGCACGCTGGCATCTTCGCTGAACTTGGCACTGTCCAGTTGCATGGCCACGTAGCTGGAGAAGGCGCGGCCACCCTCGATCAGCGCCTTCATGGTCAGCAGCATGCGGCGCACGTCCGGGTGGACGATGATCGGGTCAGCGACCTTGTCCTTGGCTTGCGGCCCGGTTGGGGCACGGCTCTGCAGGCGGTCGCGGGCGTACTCAACGGCGTTCTGGTAGGAGCGCTCGGCCGAGGCCAGGCCCTGGATACCAACGCCCAGGCGCTCGTAGTTCATCATGGTGAACATGGCCGCCAGGCCCTTGTTCGGCTCACCGACGATGTAGCCGACCGCTTCGTCGAAGTTCATCACGCAAGTGGCCGAAGCCTGGATACCCATCTTGTGCTCGATCGAGCCACAGGTGGCCGGGTTGCGTGCGCCCAGGCTGCCGTCTTCGTTAACCAGGAACTTCGGCACCAGGAACAGCGAAATGCCTTTCGGCCCCGCCGGTGCGTCCGGCAGCTTGGCCAGCACCAGGTGGATGATGTTCTCGGTCAGGTCGTGCTCGCCGCCGGTGATGAAGATCTTGGTGCCGCTGACCTTGTAGCTGCCGTCGGCCTGGGGCTCGGCCTTGGTGCGGATGATGCCCAGGTCGGTACCGGCGTGCGGCTCGGTCAGGCACATGGAACCGGCCCACACGCCGGCGTACATGTTCGGCAGGTACTTTTCCTTCAGCGCTTCACTGGCGTGGGCATTGATCGACAGGCAGGCGCCGGCGGTCAGCATCGGATACAGGCCGAAGGACAGGCTGGAGGCGTTGACCATTTCCTCGACCTGGGCCGAAATGACCTTGGGCATGCCCATGCCGCCAAACAGCGGATCGCCGCCCACGCCTACCCAACCGCCTTCGGCGTAGGTGTTGTAGGCCTCGATGAAACCGGCCGGTGTGCGTACCGCGCCGTTGTCCCAGTGGCAGCCCTCTTCATCCGCAGCGCGGCTGAGCGGCGCAATGGACCTGGCAGTGACCTTGCCGGCTTCTTCCAGCACCGCCATGGCCGTGTCGGCATCGACAACCTCGCCCAGCCCGGGCAACTGCGCCCACTGCTCGGCCACGTTGAAGACTTCATTCAGTACGAAGCGCATGTCGCGCAGGGGCGCTTTATATTCAGCCATGACAACCTCTCGCTAGTCGGGTCGGGGCGGTCTCGGGGAACCGCGACACTGGGTTACAGGCAGTGTAACCGAACAACTTTTACGAGACATAGGGTCATCACTAGACTATATAGTCTATTCCGGTCACGCCGTGCGCACTGCCCCACGCTGCGATTGTTGTCCATGTACCATGACACAATTGCGCCCCGCACCCTTGGCGCTGTACAGCGCCTGGTCGGCGGATTTCAACACGGCCTCGGGGTTACGATGATCGGTCTGGCGCTCGGCCACGCCAATGCTGATGGTGACCGATACCGTGCCGCCACTGCTACCCGCTCGCCGCTGGCGCCCGGTGGTATCGTCCTGCGGGCGGTTGTGCTGGTCGCGCAGGTGCATCACGTAGTTGGCGATCACTTCGCGCACGGCTTCCACATGCGGCACACATTCCTCGGCGGTCTTGCCGGCAAACACCAGGGCGAACTCCTCGCCGCCATAGCGGTAGGCCCGACCACCGCCGGTGACCTTGGACAGGCGGCTGGCGACCAGGCGCAGCACCTGGTCGCCCACATCGTGGCCATGGGTGTCGTTGAATTTCTTGAAGTGGTCGACATCGGTCATGGCGATCACATAGTTGCGGCCCAGGCGCTGCATGCGCTCGTTCAGCGCACGGCGCCCCGGCAGGCCGGTCAGCTCGTCGCGGAAGGCCATCTGGTAGGCCTCGTGCGCCACCGCCGCAGCGATCATCAGCATTACCTGGCTGCACATGATGTTCAGGGTGAACGGCAGGATGAAGGTTTGCGGCAGCATCCAGAAGATGCCCAGCAGCCCTGTGATCAACGCTGCGTGCAGCGGCCGTGGCGCGCGCAGGTATTGCACCACCAGCAGGATGAACACGCCGAGAAACAGTGGGTAGACCATCTGGATCAGGCTCATCCATTGGCCGTGCAAGGTTGGCCAGCGGATTTCCGCCAACCAGGTCAGCAACGCCTCGGGGTAGCTTTGCTCCAGGGCCACCGCCACGCTGCCGACGGCAAACAGCACGGCGCCACGGGCGACCAGGTCCTGCAGCAGATGGGTGCGCTCCTGCCAGGCGCCATACAACCCGAACAGGGCGGGCAGCAGCAGGCACACCAAGTGAAAGATCACCGCCGCGTCTTCGCGCACGCGGCCATGGTCACGGTAGAAGTCGGTCTGGGTATCGAGCAGAAAGTAGGCGATATACACCGTGAGCATCAGGAACAGCTCGCGCTGGCGGCGGTACACCGCGCAATAGGCGCCGCCCAGCAGCAGGACCAAGGTAGGCAGGACATTGAACAGCGATGTGAAAAAGACACTGAGGTCTCTCACATAGGCTGCGGCGAGCCCTGCCAGCAACAAGAACAGCGACGGCAGGAAGTGGCTTGCGCGAACAGCGTTAAGACGAAACAAGGGTAATCTCCGACCCGGCAGATCAATAATGGCATTGTGCCCTTACTTCATCGGCAGTGCACATGAACAGTTGAATATGCGGATGGAGTGAACACGAAATTCCGGGTTGCACGCGATCAGTGTGGGAGCGGGTTTACCCGCGAACACCGGCAAAGCCGGTGCCATATACCGTGTCGCATTCTTCGCGGGTAAACCCGCTCCCACAATGATCGTGTAAAACACGGGAATTGTGCCCACCCCAGAATGCAAAAAACCCGCCTGCCGGTGAAGGCAGGCGGGTTTCGCGTACAGCGGCAGGATCAGTACGACAGGCCGAAGTTCTCTTCGTCCATCGCCATCAGGTTGTTGGCACCCGACAGCATGGTCGCCACATGGGTACGGGTACGCGGCAGGATGCGCTGGAAGTAGAAGCGCGCGGTCTGCAGCTTGGCGGTGTAGAACGCCTCTTCGCTGGTACCGGCAGCCAGTTTCTCGGCCGCCAGGCGGGCGATGTCGGCCCAGAAGTAGGCCAGGCAAGCGTAGCCGGAATACATCAGGTAATCGACCGAGGCCGCACCCACTTCTTCACGGTCCTTCATGGCGGCCATGCCCACTTTCATGGTCAGCTCGCCCCACTCCTTGTTCAGCGCCGCCAGCG
Source organism: Pseudomonas sp. LS.1a (assembly GCF_022533585.1). Classification (NCBI taxonomy): domain Bacteria; kingdom Pseudomonadati; phylum Pseudomonadota; class Gammaproteobacteria; order Pseudomonadales; family Pseudomonadaceae; genus Pseudomonas; species Pseudomonas sp. LS.1a. The sequence goes on along the minus strand of NZ_CP092827.1, from coordinate 399,347 downwards.
GTTCGACGAACTCTTTGACCGCCTCGTTGCCTTCCTGCGCCTGGCAGAACTTGTGCACGATCTTGGTAAAGCCCTTCAGCGCTTCGCCCTGGGTCATCAGCACCTTGCGGCCGAGCAGGTCCAGGGCCTGGATGCCGGTGGTGCCTTCGTACAGCATGGAAATGCGGCTGTCGCGCACGTTCTGCTCCATGCCCCACTCGGCGATGAAGCCATGGCCGCCGTAGATCTGCACGCCGTGGTTGGCGGCTTCGAAGCCGACTTCGGTCATGAACGCCTTGGCGATCGGGGTCAGGAACGCCAGCAGGGCATCGGCCTTCTTGCGCTCTTCTTCATCCTGGCTGTACTTGACGATGTCCACCTGCTTGGCAGTGAAGTACACCATCGCGCGGTTGCCTTCGGCGAAAGCCTTCATGGTCAGCAGCATGCGACGCACGTCCGGGTGGACGATGATCGGGTCAGCGGCCTTGTCCGGTGCTTTCGGGCCAGTCAGGGAGCGCATCTGCAGGCGCTCACGGGCGTACTTCAGGCCACCCTGGAAGGCTACCTCGGCGTGGGCCAGGCCTTGCAGCGCAGTGCCCAGGCGAGCGGTGTTCATGAAGGTGAACATGCAGTTCAGGCCTTTGTTGGCCGGGCCGATCAGGTAGCCGGTGGCGCCGTCGAAGTTCATCACGCAGGTGGCGTTGCCGTGGATACCCATCTTGTGTTCGATCGAGCCGCAGCTCACGCCGTTGCGCTCGCCCACGCCGCCTTCGGCGTTGGGCAGGAACTTCGGCACGATGAACAGCGAGATGCCCTTGGTGCCGGCCGGTGCGTCCGGCAGGCGGGCCAGGACGATATGGACAATGTTGTCGGCCATGTCGTGCTCACCGGCCGAAATGAAGATCTTGGTACCCGACACCTTGTAGCTGCCGTCGGCCTGTGGCTCGGCCTTGGTGCGCAGCATGCCCAGGTCGGTACCGCAGTGTGGCTCGGTCAGGCACATGGTGCCGGTCCACTCGCCGGATACCAGCTTGGTCAGGTAGGTGTGCTGCTGCTCGGCGGTGCCGTGCGCCGAGATGGTGTTCATCGCACCGTGCGACAGGCCCGGGTACATGCCCCACGACCAGTTCGAACCGCCGACCATTTCGCTCAGGGCCAGGCCCAGCGACTCTGGCAGGCCCTGGCCGCCGTGCTCGACGTCATGCGCCAGGCTCGGCCAGCCACCTTCGACGAACTGCTGGTAGGCCTCTTTGAAGCCGGTCGGGGTTTTCACGCCCGATTCGCTCCAGGTGCAGCCTTCCTGATCACCCACACGGTTCAGCGGCGACAGCACCTGCTCACAGAACTTCGCGCCTTCTTCGAGGATCGCATCGACCATGTCGGGCGTGGCGTCCTGGCAACCCGGCAGGCTCTGATAGTGCGCCTCATAGCCGAGCAGCTCGTCGCGAACGAAGCGGATATCACGCAAGGGGGCTTTGTAATCAGGCATTGCGATGAACCTCTAGGTGAGTTCTGTGGAGGTGACCCGCGCTTGGCGGTCGTCGATCAAACAGTTGTTTGAAACTTACGTTTAGCTCCGCCTGATGTCAAGGATGGACTATGGTGCCATTTACGCCACGAAAAATGGCAAAACTGACAAGCCATGATACATACACCTGTGGGAGCGGGTTTACCCGCGAATGGACCAGCCCGGAAAACAGAAGTGTCCGGGCGGACGCATTCGCGGGTAAACCCGCTCCCACAGGGATAGCGACAGGTTCGGGAAAGCCGCCGTATCAGGCGTAGGTGTCGATGATCCGGCCGAGCATTTCGTCGGATGCCTTGACGACCTTTGCGCCAAGCTCGACTTCAAGCTTGCCCACCGCCAGCTGCACGGTGCTGGTGGCCAGGTCCATCTGCTGGCTGCGGTCGACCGCGCGCAGGCGTTCGGCCTGAAAATCGCTGGACTGGCTGGTGGCGGTACGTTCGGCGGTGGTATTGGCGATCTGGCTGGCGGCCTGATCGACGCGGTTCTGGCCGGTCTGGATTGCGCTCAGGCCCGCGTAATAGGCGGAGCTACCGGTGATTTCCATGTCAGGACTCCATTGACGCTGGATGACGAACAGGGCCAATTAAAACAGGCCCGGGGCGAAAAGGCCCGTTTAAATCCCTAATGGCCCGGTGCCAGTTGATAGGCCATGGGTATTCCTGCACCGGCCTCTTCGCGGGTAAACCCGCTCCCACAGGATCTCCATGTTTTCTGAGACTTGTGCAGTACCTGTGGGAGCGGGTTTACCCGCGAAAGGGCCAGGCCTGGAAACGGCTAATCCAGCAGATCCAGCTGAAGGTGTTCAGCCACCATGTCGGCACTGGCCTGCTTCAACTTGGGCACCCGCCCCAGGCAAGGCGCCGGCAAGCGTTCGGCCAGGCTGGCCAGGTTCTCTTCCAGGCGCGAAGTACGCGGCTCGATGATGTTTGCCACCCACCCCGCCAGTTGCAGCCCGTCACGGGCAATCGCCTCGGCGCTGAGCAAGGCGTGGCTGATGCACCCCAGCCGCACCCCCACCACCAGGATCACCGGCAGCTTGAGGGCAATGGCCAGGTCGGACAAGTTGGCTTGCCCCGACAATGGCACGCGCCAGCCACCGGCCCCCTCGATCAGGGTGAAGTCGGCATTTTGTTGCAGCACATTGCGCATCGCCGCCAACAGCTCCGGCACGGCAAGCGTCACCCCGGCCTCGCGCGCCGCCACGTGCGGTGCGATGGCCGGCTCGAAAGCAAACGGGTTGACCTGCTCGTAGGGCAGCTTGATCGAGCTTTCATCGATCAACGCCTGAGCGTCGCTGTTGCGCAAGCCTTTCGGCGTCATCGTGCACCCGGAGGCCACCGGCTTGGCCCCCAGCGTGCTCAAGCCTTGCGACCGTGCCGCATGCAACAGCCCGGCAGCGATGGTGGTCTTGCCAACATCGGTATCGGTACCGGCAATGAAATAGGCCTGACTCATCTCGCTCCCCTTACGCCTGTGGCTTGCGCAACACACCATAGACCACCTGGTAGGTGGCTGGCAGCCCCTCGGGCTGGCGAAATGCCTCATAGGCCTGCAGCAGGCCCTGCATGCGGGCCCGGCCGGTAAGCCCGGAAGGCCGGCCAGGGTTCAGGTTGTGGGCACCGAGGGCCTTGAGTTCATGGGTCAGGCTGCGCACATCCGGGTAGTGCAACACGTGCGGGCAGCGCAGCAGCCCAAGCTGTTCGAAGCCGCTGGCGGCGCACAGACGCTGATAGTCCTCGAAACGGCGGAAGCGGTTCACGTGCACCAGGCCATCCACCGTCTGCCAACTGGCGCGCAGTTCATCGAGGGTACCCACACACAGGCTGCTGAAGGCCAGCACGCCGCCCGGGCGCAGTACTCGCAGCACTTCTGCCAGCACGCTTGCGAACTGGTCGCACCACTGCACGGCCAGGCTGGTAAACACCAGGTCGACGCTGGCATCACGCAGTGGCAAACGCTCGGCATCACCGGCCACATGATAGTGCGCCCCGCCCTGTTCGTTGCGAGCATGGCACAACATGCCCTCGGCGATATCCACCGCCACGCCGCTGGCCTGGGTGAACCGCTCGGCCAGCGCCCGGCTGAAATGACCGGTGCCGCTGCCCAGATCCAGCCAGCGTGACGGCTGCAAGCCTTCCGGCAACTGCTCCAGCAGGTGCGAACCCACCGCACGCTGCAAGGCTGCCACGCTGTCGTAGCTGGCCGCGGCGCGGGAGAACGAGGCCGCCACCTGGCGCTTGTCGGGCAGCGCGCCGGGCAGGGTCGGACGGGAAAGGTCAGTCATCGCCACTCTCATGCAGGAAACTCTTGATGCCCGCCGCCAGTTCCTGCGGATACTCCAGCAGGAACGCGTGGGAACTGTCTTCGACCAGGCCCACCTCCACATCGGGCAGCAGCTCGCTCAGCGCTTTTGCCGCCTCGGCCGGCACCAGCGCGTCGCTGCCGGCGAACAGGTGCAGCTGTGGGCCACCGTAGGCCTGCAGGGCTTCGCGGGTGTCCAGCCTGGCCAGCACTTCCAGGCCGGTGGCCAGGTACAGCGGGTCGGTATCCGGTACGCCGACACCCAGCTGGCGTAACAATGTGCGGGGTTGCAGGGCGCCATCGCTGCACAGTGTGCGGAAGCGCTTGAGGGTGACCTGGGTATGGTTGCGGCAGCCGTCGAGGAAGGTGCCGAAGGTGTCTTCGGCCATGCCGTGGGGCCAGTCCGGGCGAGCTACGAAACTAGGGTTGCTGGCCAGGGTCAGCAGGCCGCAGCAATGGTCGCCGCGCTTGTGCGCCAGGGCGCTGGCCAGCATGCCGCCGAGCGACCAGCCGCCCAGCCAGACATCGCTCGGCAGCTTGCGGTCGAGGTGGTCGACCCAGGCCTGCACATCGCTGTGGGGCAGTTCCGGCAAGGGCATCAGCTCCACCTGCAGGCGGGCGTCCTGGGCACGCAGGCTGGCGGCCAGCGGCTCCAGGGAAGCAGTGCCCAGGCCCCAGCCAGGCAACAGAACAAGTCGATTACGCATCGGCGCTCTCCAACTGTGGATAACACTCGGCCAATGCATTCAACAATAGCTGCACCTGCGCCTCGCTGTGCGCCGCGCTCAATGTCACCCGCAGGCGCGCGCTGCCCGCTGGCACGGTGGGCGGGCGGATGGCCGTCACCAGCAAGCCGCGCTCACGCAGCATGCGTGACAGGCGCAGGGCCTGCGCGCTGTCGCCGATGACGATCGGCTGGATCGGTGTCGGGCTGTCCATCAATACCAGGCCGATCTGCTGCGCGCCTTCCCGGAACTGGCGGATCAGCGCTGCCAGATGCTCGCGGCGCCAGGTCTCACGGCGTAGCAGTTCCAGGCTCTTGAGCGTGGCACAGGCCAGGGCCGGTGGCTGGCTGGTGGTGTAGATGTACGGGCGGGCGAACTGCACCAGCGCTTCGATCAGCTCTTCGCTGCCGGCCACAAAGGCGCCAGCGGTACCGCAAGCCTTGCCCAACGTACCGATCAGCACCGGCACGTCATCCACGCCCAGACCAAAGTGCTCGACAATACCGCCGCCCCGGGTGCCGAGGGTACCCAGGCCATGAGCATCGTCGACCATCAACCAGGCGCCGCGGGCGCGGGCGACAGCGGCCAGCGCCGGCAAGTCGGCCAGGTCGCCATCCATGCTGAACACGCCGTCGGTCACCACCAGCGTATTGCCGACGGCCTTGTCCAGGCGACTGGCCAGGCTGGCCGGGTCGTTGTGCAGGTAGCGGTTGAAACGGGCGCCGCTGAGCAGCCCGCCATCCAGCAGCGAAGCGTGGTTCAAACGGTCCTGAAGCACCGTGTCCCCCTGCCCCACCAGCGCGGTGATGGCGCCCAGGTTGGCCATATAGCCTGTGGAGAAAAGCAACGCACGCGGGCGCCCGGTGAGCTCGGCCAAGGCCTCTTCCACCTGATGGTGCGGCGTACTGTGGCCGATCACCAGGTGCGAGGCACCGCCACCGACACCCCAACGCTCGGCGCCGGCCTGCCAGGCAGCGACTACTTCAGGGTGGTTGGCCAGGCCCAGGTAGTCATTGCTGCAGAAGGCCAGCAAGCGCTGGCCATCGACCACTACTTCCGGCCCCTGCGGGCTTTCCAGCAATGGCCGCTGCCGATACAGGTCTGCAGCACGCCGTTCGGCCAGACGCGCCGCTAGGTCGAAGGCCATCTCAGGCCGTCGCGGCGTTGTAGAACATCTCGCTGCTGCGCTGTTCGACCAGCGCCTGCTCGATCGCCGCCTGGTGCACTTCGTCGGCGTGCTCTTCACGCGCTTCGGGCTTGATGCCCAGGCGTGCGAACAGCTGCATGTCCTTGTCGGCCTGCGGGTTGGCAGTGGTCAGCAGCTTTTCACCGTAGAAGATCGAGTTGGCGCCCGCCATGAAGGCCAGGGCCTGCATCTGCTCGTTCATCTGCTCACGGCCGGCGGACAGGCGCACGTGCGACTTGGGCATGAGGATACGGGCCACGGCCAGCATGCGAATGAAGTCGAACGGGTCGACGTCCTCTTCCTCGGCCAGCGGCGTGCCGGCCACCTTGACCAGCATGTTGATCGGCACCGACTCCGGGTGCTCGGGCAAGTTGGCCAGCTGGATCAGCAGGCCGGCGCGGTCGTCCAGCGACTCGCCCATGCCAAGGATGCCGCCGGAGCAGATCTTCATCCCGGCATCGCGCACGTAGGCCAGGGTCTGCAGGCGCTCGCTGTAGGTGCGGGTGGTGATGATGCTGCCGTAGAACTCCGGCGAGGTGTCGAGGTTGTGGTTGTAGTAGTCCAGGCCGGCCTGGGCCAGAGCCTTGGTCTGCTCCTGGTCGAGCTTGCCGAGGGTCATGCAGGTTTCCAGGCCCATGGCTTTCACGCCTTTGACCATCTCCAGCACGTAGGGCATGTCTTTGGCCGACGGGTGCTTCCACGCCGCACCCATGCAGAAGCGGGTAGAACCGATGGCTTTGGCGCGGGCAGCTTCTTCCAGCACCTTCTGCACTTCCATCAGCTTCTGTTTTTCCAGCCCAGTGTTGTAGTGACCGGACTGTGGACAATATTTGCAATCTTCCGGGCAGGCGCCGGTCTTGATCGACAGCAGGGTCGAAACCTGAACGCGGTTCGGGTCGAAATGCGCGCGGTGCACGGTTTGCGCCTGGAACAGCAGGTCATTGAACGGTTGCTGGAACAGCGCCTTGACCTCGGCCAGGGACCAGTCGTGACGTGTTGTTGCAGTTGTGCTGGCGCTCATTGGCGTTTCCTTGTTTAGGCTGAAGCTGGCGCCGGGACAGGAAAGCCCGCCAGCGCATCACGGATAGCTCGCATAGTCATGGAAGGCCTATGAACTGTCAACCACAGCTGAAAAGACTGGTTTACAAGTGCTCACTTATTAATCAAACGTGCTTGCTGTGCGATGAGCCTGCCGATCAGCCCTACCCGCTGTGCATCGCCTGCGAGCAGGAACTGCCCTGGCTGGGCGACCAGTGCCTGCGCTGCGCCCTGCCGTTGCCCATGGCCGGCCTGACCTGCGTCCCGTGCTGCCGCCGCGCACCGGCCTTCGAGCAGGTGATTGCACTGTGGCATTTCGGCTTTCCGGTGGACACGCTGATCAGCCGTTTCAAGCACAACCGCCAGTGGCCTTTGGGCCGCCTGATGGCCGAATTGCTCGGGCATGGGCTGTTGCACCGCTTTGCCGAAGGGCTGCCGCGCCCCGACCTGTTGTTGCCTGTGCCCTTGGCCAAAGGTCGACTACGGGAGCGGGGGTTCAACCAGGCGGGGATGCTCGGACGCTGGCTGTCGACGCACGTGGGGGTACGTTGCGACGAGCGGTTGTTGCTGCGCACACGAGAGACGCCTGCGCAGCAACAACTGGATGCCAAGGCCAGGCGACGCAACCTACGCCAGGCGTTTGCGGTCACGGGCGAGTTGACGGGCAAGCACGTCGCCATTGTCGATGACGTGCTGACCACCGGTACCACAGCCCAAGCCATTGCCCAGGTGCTGCGCAAGGCCGGGGCGCAGCGGGTGGATGTGTACTGCCTGGCGCGTACGCCCAAGCCGGGTTATCTGTGATTTCAAGGGCCTCATCGCCGGCCAGCTCCCAGAGTGAGCGCATGTACATTTAAATTTTGAGCAAGACAGTTGCTCCTACACACTATCCATCCTCAGGCCCCACAAGACTGAATGCCCATGTCCCTGCCCCCCTCCTCACCCAGCACATCGCCCGCCGGCCCCAGCGCATTGCGCTGCTGCAGCACATTGCCGAAGAAGGGTCGATCACCCGCGCCGCCAAGGCCGCGGGCATCAGCTACAAGGCTGCCTGGGACGCCATTGACGAACTCAACAATCTGGCTCGCCAGCCCTTGGTCGAGCGCAGCACCGGCGGGCGTGGCGGCGGTGGTGCCCGCCTGTCAACGGAAGGCGAGCGAGTACTGCGTCTGTATCAGAGGCTGCAGGTCCTGCAGGCGCAAATCCTCGAAGCAGCGGAAGAGTCCAGTGACCTCGACCTGCTCGGTCGGCTGATGCTGCGTACCAGCGCGCGCAACCAGTTGCAGGGCCAGGTCAGCGGCCTGCGTCGTGAGGGTCGGCATGATCGTGTCAGCCTGGCGTTGGGCGGTGGGCTGGAGATCGAGGCGTTGATCACCCCCGACAGCACCGCGCGGCTTGAGCTGACCCCGGGCACGATGGTGGTGGCGCTGCTCAAGGCGGGGTGGGTGAGGTTGTTGGCCGACGAGGAAGAGGCCGAAGCGGGGAGTAATTGCCTGCGGGCGACGGTGGAGGAGGTGCTGGCGGAGGCTGATGGGCCTGGTGAGGTCAGGTTGGCGTTGGGGAATGGGCAGACGTTGTGTGCGTTTGCCGAGGCGGATTGGTTGGCTGGGCAGCAGGTGGCAGCTGGCAGTTCGGTGCGGGTTCAGTTTCATCCCTCCTATGTATTGCTTGGGATTCCTGCATAGCCTGGCCGCGCTTTGCGCGGTTCGCGGGTAAACCCGCTCCCACAGGTGCATCGTTTCCCTGGCGGCTGCGCCGTCCATGTGGGAGCGGGTTTACCCGCGAAGAGGCCGGTACAGGCATAACGCGTTACCATGGCCCCCACGCCGCCTATCCCCGGAGCCACCATGTCCCACCCCTTCGACACCCTCACCCCTGACCTGGTCCTGGACGCAGTGGAAAGCCTGGGCTTTCTCAGCGATGCCCGGGTGCTGGCGCTGAACAGCTACGAGAACCGCGTCTACCAGGTGGGCATCGAGGGCGCGCAACCGCTGATCGCCAAGTTCTACCGCCCAGGCCGCTGGAGCGATGCGGCCATCCTCGAAGAACACGCCTTCACAGCCGAACTGGCCGACTGCGAAGTGCCGGTGGTTGCGCCAATGCAGCACGACGGCCGCACCCTGTTCGAACACCGGGGCTTTCGCTTCACCCTGTTCCCCCGCCGCGGCGGCCACGCCCCGGAGCCAGGCAACCTCGACCAGCTCTACCGCCTCGGCCAGTTGCTCGGCCGCCTGCATGCCGTCGGCGCCAGCAAACCATTCCAGCACCGCGAGGCGCTGGCTGTGGACAACTTCGGCCACGCCTCGCTGAATACCTTGCTGGAAGGCGATTTTGTCCCCCGCGAGCTGCTGCCGGCTTTCGAATCGGTGGCGCGCGACCTGCTCAAGCGGGTGGAGGACATCTATGCCCGCACGCCGCACCAGCTCATTCGCCTGCACGGCGACCTGCACCCCGGCAACCTGATGCACCGCGACGAGGTGTACCACGTGGTCGACCTCGACGACTGCCGCATGGGCCCGGCGGTGCAGGACCTGTGGATGATGCTGGCCGGCAGCCGCGAGGAGCGCCTGGGGCAACTGGCCGAGCTGATCGACGGCTATAACGAATTCCACGACTTCGACCCGCGCGAACTGGCGCTGATCGAACCCCTGCGCGCCCTGCGCCAGCTGCACTACAGCGCCTGGCTGGCACGGCGCTGGGACGACCCGGCGTTCCCGCCCAGCTTCCCTTGGTTCGGCCAACCGCGCTACTGGGGTGACCAGATTCTTGCCCTGCGCGAACAGATGGCCGCGCTGGATGAGCCGCCGTTGAAGTTGTTCTAAGTTCTGCGTCAGAAAGAATCGACCTGGCAGACACCCCATCGCGCAAGCCGGCAAACGCAAATGTCGGCCCTCTCCCGCAACTTCCTTACATGCTGAACCTAGCATTTTTGCCAGTAGGCAAGGCGGGAGGCTGGGTGTAAAAAAACTCCCGAGGCAATGCGGGATTTTCAGCAATGAATAAAGCAAACCGTGGCGTACTGATCGGGCGCATGCTTCCGGCCAAATCCCTCCATCACAATAAAGTCCACTTCAAGCATTAAGTTCGACCCGGCACCGCAATTAATGCGAGCACCAAAACCCAGTGAACCATGGCCAATCACAATATTCCATGGCGATAGCGCTCGAACTCATAAACCCTTCCAAGCGAGAAACTCATGAACAGCTCTACAAAACAGTCGCTCGAACAGTTCCTGGAAGAACTAGCCAAAGTACGTAAGAATTTTGGCTACCCGGTAATTGTGGCATTTGATCGAAAAACTGCAAACCATGTATTGAAGCAAGAATTTATCGAGCGGTATGCGGGCGGACTGTTTCTGGACCCGATGAATAGCGAGGTTGATATTGAAGCAGGCCTTTCCTATCACCAGCTTCAGGATTTCTGCCTGGATGAACCCAGGCTATCATTTGAGAATTCAGACCTCAGTAATTCCAAAGCCAAGTTAATGATGCGAAGTGTGCGAGGCAAACAGATTCAGTTAAGCCAGTCGATAGGTAGCACACGCAGGCGGGTTACGCGACTGGCGGAGGCAACACCTGTCAATGGCCCGTCTCTGGTATTTGACGTCGACTTGATAAGTGATAGGGGAGAGGTTTCCAAGGAGGGTAGAGCCTATTTCAGCTTTATCACCAAAAGTAACTATTACTTTTATGGCGGCGTAACATCATTTGAAATCGAAAAACTTGGGCAACATTTCAGTCGATTCTTTAACGACTACGCTGAAGCGCCTGAGGAAAGGGCTCGAATCGAGTACACATTGGGCCAGCTTTCGAATCTGGCGAACTCTCCACTAAAGCCACATAGATTTGCAATACGTACCCATGGTGCCCCCGGAGCAGGACGTGTAAACACGGAAGGCTTTGGCGACGGTGCTGTCGTTCTATTTGTCGAACTGGAAGGGTTCGACAGTGATGACGCTAGCCCGCCAGACGAGAATAGAAAGCTCCCTTATCTTTTACCGGAGGGCCTCAGTGCCAACGTGCTGCTGCACTCGAATTTCATTATAGCAAACCTGATAATTCCGAAGTTAAAGTCTAGCGATTCGTCTGTTCGCCTGCTTGACTGGAAAGCCATGCATATCAACACCTCGAATAACATTGAATACATAGCTGCTGGAAAATTCAAAATTGCCGAAATGAATTACGGCAAAGTCGGCCAGGACTACATCAGATTCCATGCGGAAGCCTTTGACTATATCGCACCCGCCGAGGGTAATACCAAAGAGAAGCTCAGGATAAAGCACGATAAAGACCGACTGATCATTGAGTGGATTGGAACCACCGACAGATATGCACGAGTAACCTGGGGTTATGATGAAAATCCGGGCGTAACTGACGGCAGACTGACCACAGTCTGGAACTTCCAGCACCAGTATAAATTCTCAGTAGACGACCAGGAAGGCCGACACAAACTGGTTCTTTCGCGAGTTGGAGGAAGCGGGTCCTTCAACTGGTACGTATCTGACAAACTGGACGAGGCCCTTGACGATAAAAACCAACATATCAGGGACTTTATTGAAGAGCGCTTGAAGAAAAACTTCGATGACTTCCTGTTTGGTGTAAATGACTCCTTCGCCGGTATAAGTACTGAAGTAGACACCTTCATCCTTTCGTCACTACTGTTCCGCAACTCGCAAGTCACCCTTGAGTCGGCACATTGGCCGAATGACGTGACCGCCCTGGGTCAACTGGCGCCTGAGCGAAACAAGCTCACAATTACCAGAAGCGACGACAAACCGATCGACAACGGTGAAACCAGCGTACTGCCCGGCGGGAGCATAACCTTCAAGACCGAAGCCGCCAGCGGAGGCGTAACATGGAGCGTACGTCACCTCCCTGATTACAACGGTGACAACCCTACAGGCACAATCCACCCGAGTACCGGAACTTACTCCGCGCCCGCTGCCGACCAATTCGAAGGCAGTCACATCAAGGTCATCGTTAGCGCTCAAATAGGCAGTGCGGTTTCTCATGTACTGGTGAGCGTTCTGCGAACCAGTATCAGTATCTACCCCTCCATCGCGACCGTAAACCTGAACGCCTATACCGATATAGTCGCTGGCGAAATGAACAGAAATGACATCAGCATAAAAGTCGAAGGGCTGGGTGACCTGGTCGACGCGCCCGACCCCGACCCTCTAGGGCAGGTAAACAAACGCTACCTCCCCCAAACAGGTGCCAGAGTGGGAAGAAGGCATGCCCAAAGTTGATTCGGTACTGCGTCTTGATAAAGTAGTGGTCAGCAGTAAGACTTTCACCAAGACCGTCCATATACTCTTGCCTGTTGAAATGGAAGGCGCTTATTGGCTGAAGCCAAAACAGGGGCAAGCAGGTGTGGAGCTTGAATTCTGGGTGAAGCCCAATGGCAGGCCGGAGCAGCAAGTACCAAAGGAACAAACCTCATGGCATGTGCGTGTCGGCAATGGCACAATCGACGACGGTATCTACACGCCACACCCTTCCAGGCCGGACGATGAGTACATTGTCATCGTGGCGATCCATGACGGGCAATTCGTACCTCAATACGCCAGTTTGATTCTGCCCATTCCCTTTGTCAGTGCTGAAAAATTCCTGGCTCTTTATGCATCCGTTGAAGCTAGCGACAATTCGCGTAGGGCGCGCATAAACCGGGAATGATCGGTTGGGTGTGCATTTGACGGCCAGACTCCCCGTGCCGTTGACGCCGAAAACCAGGGCCATGCCCTGGTTTTCGCGTTTCATAAGTGCCAGCACAACTCGCCAACCTGTGCTGAAATAGCCCTGCGCTTTATTTAGCTACCTAAGCAAGGATTCTGCATGCACGCCGCAAACCCGCGTCGCGGGTACCTACTGGGCCTCAGCGCCTACATCATCTGGGGCCTGTTCCCCCTGTACTTCAAGGCGATCCAGAGCGTCCCGGCGGTGGAGATCATTGTCCACCGGGTACTGTGGTCGGCACTGTTCGGCTCGCTGCTGCTACTGGTGTGGAAACACCCCGGCTGGTGGCGTGAACTGCGCAACAACCCGCGCCGGCTGGGCATCCTCGCCCTGAGCGGGGCGCTGATCGCCGGTAACTGGCTGACCTACGTCTGGTCGGTGAACAACGGGCGCATGCTCGAGGCCAGCCTGGGCTACTACATCAACCCGCTGATCAATGTGCTGCTGGGCATGCTGATTCTTGGCGAGCGCCTGCGCCGCCTGCAGTGGCTGGCCGTGGCCATGGCTGCCGTGGGTGTGGCCCAGCAAGTATGGCAGGTGGGCAGCCTGCCCTGGGTGTCGCTGGTGCTGGCACTGAGCTTCGGCTTCTATGGGCTGATTCGCAAGCAGGCACCGGTGGCGGCACTGCCGGGCCTGGTGGTGGAAACCTGGATGCTGGTACCGCTGGCGCTTGGCTGGCTGTTGCTGCACCCGGCGGCGACAAGTGCCCAGGGCGCGTTCTACACCAGCAGCGAAGCGTTGTGGTTGATGGCCGCGGGGCCGGTGACACTGGTGCCGCTGGTGTGCTTCAACGCGGCTGCGCGCCACTTGCCGTACACCACCCTGGGCTTCCTGCAATATCTGGCGCCGACCCTGGTGCTGCTGCAGGCGGTGCTGCTGTTCGATGAGCATCTGTCATCGAGCAACCTGGTGGCGTTCATGTTCATCTGGGCGGGCTTGGCGATTTACAGCGTCGATGCGTGGCTGAGTTTGCGCAAGCGCAGCTGATCAAAAAACAAACAAACCGCTGCAGGCCATGTGATTCGTGGCCTGCAGAGACATCTCCAAAGGTTATCCACACCCTGGTCCCCGTACTTTGTGCACAAGCTGCTGATTTTTGAGCATTTTTTGAGCAAAGTTGTGGAAGGCGCGCAGTTATTGGGCTGGAGAGGTACACCCCAGGTTATCCACAGGGCCTTCCCCGTGATATCGGGATAACCGCAGGGGGCTGCTTTGCAGCCCTTTCACCGGCAATCCCGGATTACTCCTCCGGCCGCAGCTTCAACTCCACCATCAAGTCGTCCGCCAGGCTCTCCAGCTTCTGCTGCAAGTCGTCCAGCGACAGGGTCAACGGCAATGCCAGCAAGGCATCGGCATGGAACAGCGGCTCGCTGCTCATCGGCGCCGGCCGCACCTCAGTGGTAAACCGTTCAAGGTTCACCCCCAGGTCCGCCAGCAAGCGGGTGATGTCACGCACGATCCCCGGCCGGTCATTCCCTACCAGCTCCATGGCAATCGGCTTCCAGGTGCACGACGGCTCGATGCCGCTCTCGGCGATCAGCACGCGAATGTCATAGCGGACCAACCCCTGCAGCGAGGCCACCAGCTCGTCGTAGTTTTCCGCCGGCACCGCCACCCGCAGGATGCCGGCAAACTGCCCGGCCATGCGCGACATGCGGCTTTCCAGCCAGTTGCCACTGTGGTCGGCGATGCACTGGGCAATGCGCTCGACCTGGCCCGCCTTGTCGGGGGCAATCACTGTCAGTACAAGATGATCCACAAGCCCTTCCTCGTGTCGGACCGCTTCCGGGCGGCAGAAAATCGGGGGATCGACTCAGTATAGGCAAGGCGCGGCAACCTGCCGCAGGGCAATCTGCATAACGAATCGTGTACTGTTTCAAGATTTATCTGGAACAATCCACCTGTTTTTTGCGAACATACCCACTCCCAGCGTGACCATACGCGACCAACGGGTCGCATAACGGCGCTTTTAGTCTGATTTTGCCCCGCCTACTGCTTCATGTAGTATCCCGTGGCGCGGACTACAAAACGTCGTTTGGATGTCTGCCAAGGCGCCTGTGAAAATACGCACACTGTCTGCCAGCCGGTCTGGCAGGCCGCACCCAGCCGCGCCCGGGGCTTTACTCGGGGGCATGCACTGGTGCCGTGTTTAGAGAAGCGCTACAGGCTTAATACAGAAGAGCGAAATAGCTGAGCAGAGTGAGGCAAGCAATGACTGGATACGTTCAAGTCGGTGGCCTTCAGGTCGCCAAGGTCCTGTACGACTTCGTGAACAACGAAGCCATCCCCGGGACCGGCATCGTCGCCGAGCAGTTCTGGGCGGGTGCAGAGAAGATCATCAATGACCTCGCTCCAAAGAACAAAGCCCTGCTCGCCAAGCGCGACGAGCTGCAAGCCAAGATCGACGCCTGGCACCAGGCACGCAAAGGCCAGGCCCACGACGCCGCAGCCTACAAAAGCTTCCTCCAGGAAATCGGCTACCTGCTGCCACAAGCCGACGATTTCCAGGCCACCACCCAGAACGTGGACGAAGAAATCGCCCACATGGCCGGCCCGCAGCTGGTCGTTCCGGTGATGAACGCCCGCTTCGCCCTGAACGCCGCCAACGCCCGCTGGGGTTCGCTGTACGACGCGCTGTATGGCACCGATGCCATCAGCGATGAAGGCGGCGCCGAGAAAGGCCAGGGCTACAACAAGGTGCGTGGCGACAAGGTCATCGCCTTCGCCCGCGCCTTCCTCGACGAAGCCGCACCACTGGCAGCCGGCTCGCACGTCGACTCCACCGGCTACCGTATCGAAGGCGGCAAGCTGATCGTCGCCCTGAAAGGCGGCAGCAACAGCGGCCTGCGTGACGACGCCCAGCTGATCGGCTTCCACGGCGATGCCGCCGCGCCGACCGCCGTGTTGCTCAAGCACAACGGCCTGCACTTCGAAATCCAGGTCGATGCCAGCACCCCGGTCGGCAGCACCGACGCCGCCGGCGTCAAAGACATCCTGATGGAATCGGCGCTGACCACCATCATGGACTGCGAAGACTCGGTTGCCGCCGTCGACGCCGACGACAAGGTGATCGTCTACCGCAACTGGCTGGGCCTGATGAAAGGCGACCTGGCCGAAAGCGTGACCAAGGGTGGCAAGACCTTCACCCGCACCATGAACCCGGACCGCGAGTACGCCGCACCCAACGGTGGCAGCGTGACCCTGCACGGCCGTTCGCTGCTGTTCGTGCGCAACGTAGGCCACCTGATGACCAACCCGGCGATCCTCGACGCCCAGGGCAACGAAATCCCCGAAGGTATCCAGGACGGCCTGTTCACCAACCTGATCGCCCTGCACAACCTCAACGGCAACACCAGCCGCAAGAACACCCGCAGCGGCAGCGTGTACATCGTCAAGCCGAAGATGCACGGGCCGGAGGAAGTCGCCTTCGCCGCCGAGATCTTCAGCCAGGTCGAAGACCTGCTGGGCATGAAGCGCAATACCGTCAAGGTCGGCATCATGGACGAGGAGCGCCGCACCACGGTCAACCTCAAGTCGTGCATCAAGGCTGCAGCCGAGCGCGTGGTGTTCATCAACACCGGCTTCCTCGACCGTACCGGCGATGAAATCCACACCTCGATGGAGGCCGGCGCCGTGGTGCGCAAGGGCGCCATGAAAAACGAGAAATGGATCGGTGCCTACGAGAACAACAACGTCGACGTCGGCCTGGCCACCGGCCTGCAAGGCCGTGCGCAGATCGGCAAAGGCATGTGGGCCATGCCGGACCTGATGGCGGCCATGCTCGAGCAGAAGATCGCCCACCCGCTGGCCGGCGCCAACACCGCCTGGGTACCGTCGCCGACCGCCGCCACCCTGCACGCCCTGCACTACCACAAGGTGGACGTACAGGCGCGTCAGCGTGAACTGGCTTCGCGTACCCCGGCGTCGGTGGACGACATCCTGACCATCCCGCTGGCCACCGACACCAACTGGTCGGCCGAAGAGATCCGCAACGAACTGGACAACAACGCCCAGGGTATCCTCGGCTACGTGGTGCGCTGGATCGACCAGGGCGTGGGTTGCTCGAAGGTGCCGGACATCAACAACGTCGGCCTGATGGAAGACCGCGCCACCCTGCGTATTTCGGCCCAGCTGCTGGCCAACTGGCTGCGCCACGGCGTGGTCAGCCAGGAGCAGGTGCTGGAGAGCCTCAAGCGCATGGCTGTAGTGGTTGACCAGCAGAACGCCGGTGACGCGCTGTACCGCCCGATGGCCCCGAACTTCGACGACAACGTCGCGTTCCAGGCGGCAGTGGAGCTGGTGGTGGAAGGTGGCAAGCAGCCGAACGGTTATACCGAGCCGGTACTGCACCGCCGTCGCCGCGAGTTCAAGGCGCGTAACGGGTTGTAAGCGACATCTGCGACAGGGGGCTGCTTTGCAGCCCTTTCGCGACACAAGGCCGCTCCCACAGGTACCGCGCAAGGCTGAGGTTTGGCGCGGTACTTGTGGGAGCGGCCTTGTGTCGCGAAAGGGCTGCAAAGCAGCCCCACTCCTGCCCTACTCGATCTTCAGTTCTTTCTTCACCAGCTCCAGCAGCTTGTCCAGGTCCACCGGCTTCAACAGGAAATCCACCACCCCCAGGTGCATCACGTCCACCGCCTCTTTCACGTCGGTGTCGCCCGACACCACGATGATCGACAACGCCGCCCGCTCTGATTCACGAATCTTGCGAATCAGGTCCAGGCCATCCTCCGGCTGCATACGCAAATCCGTAATCATCAAGCCAATCCGTTGCTGGTAGTGCAGGTACAGCCTGGCTTCCTCGGCCCCATCCGCCCCGACGCAGTCGATCCCCCGGCTTTTCAGGTACAGGATCAACGCCTCACGGTTCACCGCATTGTCATCCACCACCAGCACCAACGGCTTGGCAGCCACGGGCGCGCTCGCCACGGCCAGTGCCTCGCGCTCGGCGTCGCTCAGGATGTCGCGTTGCTCAGGCATGCTCATCTCGTCAAAAAAATTCCGCTTCAGCATTAGGACCACAGAACTTGCGTAACCCGGTTTGCCTTTTGTCGGGTTTTTGACAGGGGCGCTCATAGACTTACGTCCAATGGGCACCACCCCGCTGCAAGCCGACCATGGAGGCAGAGAACAACATGGTCGGCACCTATATATAGATATATATAGTTCGGCACAGCGATACGGTCAGTTTCATGAGCAAAAAGGACGCCTACAGCCAGGCGGGCAGGACAGCAGTGCTGCAGAACATCCAGGGCACCCTGCAGTTCCTGCAGCGATTTCCGCCGTTCAACCAGATGGAACACAGCCACCTGGCCTACCTGGTCGAACAGTGCCAGCTGCGCTTCTATGCCAGCGGCGAGAGCATCGTCAAACCTGCCGACGGGCCGGTCGAGCACTTCTACATCGTCAAGCAGGGCCGCGTGGTAGGCGAGCGCCAGCACCTGGTCAAGCCTGGTGTGGAGACCACTTTCGAAATTACCAGCGGCGAATGCTTCCCGCTGGCTGCCCTGCTCGGCGAGCGGGCGACCCGCACCGAGCACCTGGCCGGTGAGGACACCTTCTGCCTGCAGCTGAACAAGCCTGCGTTCATCCGCGTGTTCTCGATGTCCGAAGTGTTTCGGGATTTTGCCCTGCGCGGGGTCAGCAGCCTGCTCGACCAGGTCAACCAGCAGGTACGCCAGCGTGCGGTGGAAACCCTCGGCACCCAGTATTCGTTGAACACGCCATTGGGGGAACTGGCCATGCGCCACCCGGTGGTGTGCAGCGCCGACACGCCCCTGCGCGATGCCGTGCGGCTGATGCATGAGCAGCAGGTCGGCAGCATCGTGGTGGTCGACCCGCAGCGCTACCCCACCGGTATCTTCACCCTGCGCGACCTGCGCCAGGTGGTGGCTGCGGCCGATGCCGACCTGGGTGCACCCATCGCGCGGCACATGACGGCCCAGCCGTTCTACCTCAGCCCCCAGGCCAGCGCCTTCGACGCAGCCATGGCCATGACCGAACGGCATATCGCCCACGTGTGCCTGGTTGAAAACAGGCGCCTGTGCGGCGTGGTTTCGGAGCGCGACCTGTTCTCCCTGCAACGGGTAGACCTGGTGCACCTGGCGCGTACCATCCGCCATGCGCCACGCCTGGACACCCTGGTATCGCTGCGCGGCGAAATCAGCCAGCTGGTCGAACGCATGCTCGCCCACGGCGCCTCGTCCACACAGATCACCCAGATCATCACCCTGCTCAACGACCACACCGTGTGCCGGGTGATCGAGCTGGCGTTGGCCGAACGCGGTGACCCGGGCGTACCGTTCAGCTGGTTGTGCTTTGGCAGCGAAGGTCGACGTGAACAAACCCTGCACACTGACCAGGACAACGGCATCCTCTTCGAAGCCGCCGACAGCGCCGAAGCCGACGCCATCCGCGTCCGCCTGCTGCCGCTGGCGCAATACATCAACCAGTGCCTGGCCCAGTGCGGCTTCACCCTGTGCAAGGGCAACGTCATGGCCGGCAACCCCGAGCTGTGCCTGTCGCGCAGTGAATGGGCGCGGCGTTTTGCCGGTTTTGTCCGCGAAGCCAGCCCGGAGAACCTGCTGGGCTCGAGCATCTATTTCGACCTGCGCGTGGTGTGGGGCGACGAGCAAGGCTGCGAGCAACTGCGCCAGGGCCTGCTGGACCAGGTGGCCGATAACCGCATCTTCCAGCGCATGATGGCTGACAACGCCTTGCGCCAACGCCCGCCGGTGGGCCGCCTGCGCGAGTTCGTGCTGACCCGTCAGGGCAACGACAAGGCCGCCACCCTCGACCTCAAGGTCCAGGGCCTGACGCCCTTCGTCGATGGCGCCCGGCTGCTGGCCCTGGCCAACGGCATCGGTGCCTGCAATACCCTGGAACGCCTGCGCCAGCTGGTGGCCAAGGGCGTGATCGAGGCACTGGACGGCGCAGCGTACGAAGAGGCCTACCACTTTATCCAGCAAACCCGCATGCAGCAGCACCAACGCCAGACCCGCGACAACCTGCCCTATTCCAACCGCCTGGACCCGGACAGCCTCAACCACCTGGACCGGCGCATCCTGCGCGAGTCCCTGCGCCAGGCCCAGCGCCTGCAAAGCAGCCTGGCCTTGCGGTACCAGCTATGAGCCTGTTTGCCTGGCTGCGCCCCAGTGCACCCGAACTGGACCATGCCACACGCCAGCGCCTGGCCCGGCTGCCCAAGGCCGCGCCACTGGGGGTGTGTACCCTGCGCGAGCAGCGCTGGGTGGTGCTCGACCTGGAGACCAGCGGCCTGAACCCCAACCGTGACCAGGTGCTGTCGGTTGGCGCCGTGGCCATCGAAGATGGCGCCATCGATTTTGCCCAACAGTTCGAACGCACCCTGCACCGACCTTTGCAGAAGACCAACGCCAGCGTGCTGATCCACGGCCTGGGCCCGAGTGCCCTGGCTGCCGGATGCGACCCGGCCGAGGCCTTGCTCGATTTGCTCGATTTCATTGGCAATAGCCCGGTGCTGGCATTCCATGCACCGTTCGACCAGCGCATGCTGGCCAGGGCGCTGAAGGAAAGCCTGGGCTATCGCTTGCAGTCGCCCTTCCTCGATGTTGCCGAGCTGGCGCCGATGCTCAACCCCGACACCGTGCTGCGCGAGGCCGGGCTGGATGACTGGGTGACGCGGTTTGGCCTGCAGGTGGAGGAGCGCCATCATGCCAGCGCCGATGCCCTGGTGACCGCCGAGCTGGCGCTGATCCTGTTCAGCCAGGCCCGGCGCCAACAGCTAGACAGCCCGTTGCAGCTGGAGCAGCGCTTGCGCGGGTGGCGCAGGCGCAAGGTGCACAATCACGGCCTGTAGCTTTGCGCTGCCCTTGCTGGCGTCTTCGCGGGTAAACCCGCTCCCACAAGGACTGCACTACCTTTGAAACCCTGGAAATACTGTGGGAGCGGGTTTACCCGCGAAGAGGCCAACACAGGCAACACATCTGCATGACCTTGGATGCTAGCCATCCGATAAGCGTCCATTGCACCCACCCCCTCCCCTCTGCAACAATCGCGAATAATTATCGTTAGTTAATACCTACGTTCCGGGGGAACGCTGCTTGTCTTCTGCACAGAGCCCACACGCCGATCTGGTCGGTGCGCTGTACCGCGACCACCGCGGCTGGCTGCTTGCCTGGCTGCAACGCAGCATGGCCTGCCGCCAACGTGCCGAAGACCTGAGCCAGGACACTTTCGTGCGCCTGCTCGGCCGTGAGCAACTGGTCAGGCCCCGCGAGCCCCGTGCTTTCCTGGCCGCAGTGGCCAAGGGCCTGATGTTCGACCACTTCCGCCGCGCCGCGCTGGAACAGGCCTACCTGGCCGAACTGGCACTGATGCCGGAAGCCGAACAACCGTCCCCAGAAGTGCAGCACCTGATCCTCGAAGACCTCAAGGCCATCGACCGCCTGCTCGGCAAGCTGTCGAGCAAGGCCCGCGCAGCATTCCTGCACAATCGCCTGGACGGCATGGGCCATGCCGAAATCGCCGAGCGCCTGGGGGTTTCGGTGTCGCGGGTGCGCCAGTACATCGCCCAGGGCATGCGCCAGTGCTACGTGGCCCTGTACGGGGAGCCGACGTGAGCAGTGCACCGGTTTCGTCCCGGGTACTGGAAGCCGCCATTGCCTGGAAACTCAGCCTCGACAGTGGCAGCGGTACACCTGATGAGCGCAGCGAATTCATGCGCTGGCATGCAGCCAGCGAGGAGCACGCCCGCGCATGGCGCCAACTCGGCGCCATGGACCAGCGCGTCAGCGCCGCTGCAGGCCCCGCACGCCAGGCCCTGCTGCAATCGCGCGCCGGCCTGCGCCGACGTATCGGCAAGGTCGGCGGCGGGCTGGCCGGCATGTTTCTACTGGGCTCGCTGCTGGCCTGGGTCGGCGCACCATCGCTGGCACCCAGTTACTGGTTGGCCGACCAGCGCACCGCCACCGGCGAACTGCGTACCCTGCGCCTGGAAGACGGCACCTTGCTGAGCCTGAACAGCCACACTGCCGTGGATATCGACTACGCAGGCGAGCAACGGGTGATCGTGCTGCACCAGGGCGAGATCTCGGTCGAAACCGGCCACCAGGACTCGCGCCCGCTGCTGGTACGCACCGAGGATGGCAGCCTGCGCCCATTGGGCACGCGCTTCCTGGTGCGCCGTGAGGACGGCGGTACACGCCTGGAGGTGCTGCAAGCCTCGGTCGCCGCCATGCCGCTGAACAGCGGCGACGAACAGGTGCTGCGTGAAGGCCAGCAGGTGCTGATGAACACCAATGGTCTCGGCCGAATCGGCGCGGTCCCCGCCGGTGCCGACGCCTGGACCCGCGGCATGCTGGTGGTGGACAACGTGCGCCTGGGCGATCTGCTGGCCGTGCTTGGCCAGTACCGCAGCGGTTACCTCGGGGTAGACGACGAGGTCGCCGACTTGCGTGTCACCGGCAGCTTCCCGCTGACCGACACCGACCTGGCGCTGGCGTCGCTGGTGCCGGCACTGCCGGTGAAGGTCGAGCGACATACCCAGTGGTGGGTGACCGTCGGTCCCAAGTAGTCCTGCACCGGCCTCTTCGCGGGTAAACCCGCTCCCACAGGATTGCACCAGCCTCAAAGCCTCCGCGATCCCTGTGGGAGCGGGTTTACCCGCGAAAGAGCCGGTACAGGCAAAAACCAACTTCAAATAATTCTCACTTTTTTTCAGATTCACCCTGTCACTTTTCAAATCTCGCTCGGCAAGGAAGCAGAACGCACTTATCCGTCGAGGAGCCGCTGCATGTCCCGTGCTGTTGATCGTATCCTGCGCCCCAGCCTGATGGCCCTGGCCATCGCCGTGGCCGCGCCATTGGCCAGCCCAGCCCTGTTCGCCGCCGAGCAATCCGCTCCACGCACCTACGACCTGCCCGGCGCCCCGCTGGCCACCACCCTCAACCAGATCGCCAGCCAGGCCGGCATCGCCCTGGCCATCGACCCGGCATTGGTCAGCGGCCGCACCTCGGCCCCGGTAAGCGGGCATTACGATGGCCTCGGCGCCCTGCAGGCGGCCCTGCGCGGCACTGGCCTGCAGTTGCAGCAAAGCAGCGTGGGCAGCTACAGCCTGGTGGCCACGCCAGAAGGGACACTGGCGCTACCGGAGACTGCTATCAATGCGACTTCCAGCTATGAAAGCGCCTGGGGTACCTCCAGCGGCTACGTGGCCACACGCACTGCCGCGGGTACCAAGACCGACACACCAATCGTCGAGACCCCACGTTCGATGACCGTCATCACTCGCCAGCAACTGGATGATCGCCAGGTACTCAACCTCAATGACGCCCTGCGCTACACCGCAGGCGTGCAAAGCAGCGGTTACGGTTCGGACTCGCGCGCCGACTGGTTGCGTATACGCGGTTTCGAGCCGACCCAGTTCCTTGACGGCCTGCCGCTGCCCAAGGGCTCGTTCGCCAACCCCAAGGTCGAGCCATGGAACCTCGAACGCATTACCGTGCTGCGCGGCCCGGCGTCGTCGCTGTATGGCCAGACACCACCGGGCGGCCTGCTCGACATGGTCAGCCGCCGGCCGCAATTTGAAAGTGCGCACCAGATCGAAGCCCAGGTGGGTAGCAACGAACACCAGCAGATCAACTTCGACAGCACCGGCAAGATCGACGATGAAGGCAAGTTTCTCTACCGCGTAAGTGGTGTGGTGCGTGACAGCAACTCATCCGTCGACCACATCCCGGACAAGCGCTACAACATCGCACCTAGCCTGACCTGGAACATCGATGACGATACCAAGCTGACCTTCATCTCCCAGTACACCCGGGACGATACTGGTATCACCGGCCAGTTCCTGCCGCTGCAAGGCACCAAACTGGACGGACCGACCGGCAAGATTTCCCACCACAAGAACCTTGGCGAACCGGACTGGGACTTCTACGACCGCACTTACTACGCGCTGGGCTATGCCTTCGAGCACCGCCTGAACGACACCTGGCAGTTCCGCCAGAACCTGCGCTACACCAAGAGCGACCTGTCGTTCCAGGCCGTGCAGGTGGCAACCGTCAACAGCATCGACGCCGATGGCAACGTCAACCGCGAGTCGGGTATCGTCAACGAAGACATCAGCCAGTTCGCCGTCGACAACAACTTCCAGGCCGACTTCCAGACCGGCGACATCAGCCACACCGTGCTGCTGGGCCTGGACCATCAGCGTTCGAATACCAACTATCAGTGGCTGTATGGCATGGGCGTGCCACCGATCAACGTCAACCGCCCGGTGTATGGCGCCGACCTGTCGAACGTCACCTACTTCGCCATGCAGGACTTCCAGCAGAAAACCCACCAGACAGGCGCCTACGTCCAGGACCAGATGTCGCTCGACAACTGGCGCCTGACCTTGGGTGGTCGTGAAGACTGGATTCACACCGGCGCTGTGTTCCATAACAGCAACGACGCCACCAATACCCAGCGCGACAAGGCCTTCAGCGGCAACGTCGGCCTGAGTTACGTGTTCGACAACGGCATTACGCCGTACTTTTCGTACACCGAGTCGTTCCAGCCGGCCAGTGGTGCCAACTTCAACTCCACGGAGTCGTTCAAACCGACCGAAGGCCGTCAGTATGAAGTGGGTGTGAAATACCAGCCCGTCGGGACTGACACCCTGCTCACTGCAGCGGTGTATGACCTGAAGCAGCAGAACGTCAGCGTCACGGAAGGCAGCATCACCCGCCAGGTGGGCGAACTGCAGGTTCGCGGCCTGGAACTGGAAGCCTCCACCCAGGTTACCGAGAACCTCAAGGCGATCGCATCGTATACCTATACCGACACCGAGATCCTGAAGGGTGACGACAAAGGCAATCGCATGGCGCTGATCCCGCGCAACCAGGCAACCCTGTGGGCCGACTACACCTGGCACAGCGGGCCACTGGACGGCTTCGGCATTGGCGGCGGTGTGCGCTACGTGGGTGACACCTACGGCAATACCGCCAACACCGAACTGGCCCATGTGGGCTCGTACACGGTGTATGACGCCTCGGTGCACTACGACCTGGGTAGCCTGGACAACAGCATGAAAGGCCTGACGGTAGCCGTAGAGGCGAAGAACCTGTTCAACAAGGACTACCTGGCCAACTGTGACGGTTACTGGTGCTACTACGGCGACGAGCGCAACGTGGTGGCCAGTGTCAATTACAAGTTCTGAGTGAACGGGGGCCGCTTTGCGGCCCCTGTGCCCATCAGGCATTAATCGGTACCGTGATGAAAAGCCCAACCATCCGCCGCTGGTCCGTGGTCCACACCTGGAGCAGCCTGGTCTGCACCCTGTTCCTGCTGTTGCTGGCAGTCACCGGCCTGCCGCTGATCTTCCACCACGAACTCGAACACCTGCTCGGCGACGCACCCGAACTGCGTGAAATGCCAGCAGGCACGCCACATCTCGACTTGCAGCAACTGGTACTCAAAGCCGAACAGCACCGCCCTGGCGAGGTCATGCAGTACTTCGGCCATGACGAGGACGAACCCAACGGCGTGGTCGCCATCACCGCCGCCACCGCCGGCACCGACCCCAACTTGTCGCACACCTTCATGCTCGATGCCCGTACCGGCGAGGCGGTGGCCATGCCGGCCGCCAATGGCGGCTTCATGATGGTGATGCTGCGCCTGCACGTGGACATGTTCGCCGGCCTGCCCGGCAAGCTGCTGCTGGCCTTCATGGGCGTGCTGTTCGTCGTGGCGATCATCTCCGGCACCGTGCTCTATGCGCCGTTCATGCGCCGCCTGGACTTCGCCACGGTGCGCCACGACAAGTCCCGTCGCCTGCGCTGGCTCGACCTGCACAACCTGATCGGCGTGGTGACCCTGGCCTGGGCATTGACGGTAGGCGTAACCGGTGTGATCAGTGCCCTGTCCGACCTGGTCATCGCGGCCTGGCGCAACGACAGCCTGGCCGCCATGGTCGCGCCTTACCGCGACGCGCCACCGCTCACCCAGCGCGCACCAGCCTCACGCCTGCTGGAGATTGCCGAACAGGCCGCCCCAGGCATGCGCCCGGACTTCATCGCCTTCCCCGGCACGCGCTTCTCCAGCGAGCACCACTATGCAGTGTTCATGAACGGCGCCACGCACCTGAGTTCGCACCTGTTCACACCGGTTCTGATCGATGCCCGCACCCTGGCGGTTACAGCCGTCGGCGAACGCCCCTGGTACATGGACGCCATGGGCCTTTCGCAACCGCTGCACTTCGGCGACTACGGCGGTAGACCGATGCAAATCCTCTGGGCAGTGCTCGACGTGCTCACCATCATCGTGCTCGGCAGCGGGCTCTACCTGTGGTGGGGCAAACAGCGCAAAACCCGGGAGGCAAGGGCATGAGCCACCGGTCACGATCCTCTCGGCACATTTTCGCCTGGCCCACACTGATCGCCCTGCTCAGCTTCACGGGGTTGTTCGCCGCCTTGCTAGGCGACGGCCTGTGGGACGGCCTCGCCTGGCTTGGCCTTGGCGTCTCGGCGGGGTTGGGCCTCAAAGGCTTGCTGCCGCGTCGGTAGCCCGCTACCACCGCTGCGTTGCAGCGGGCCGCCATGGTTGGCTCCCTTGATCACGGAGCCCTGCCATGACCCCTTTGCAACGCCTCGAAACCCTGGATGCCAGTATCAGTGCGCTGCACCACGGGCAACCCACCCTTGTGGCCGGGCTGGCGCCCGCCCGGTTACGCCAACGTTTCTTCAACGACCTGGCGTTGTTCTGGAACGAAGCCCCCAAAGGCAGCCAGAGCAGGCGCCAACGGTTACACAAGCTGCGTCAGGAACAATTGCTGGCGGAACTGGAATTGCGCCTGGCCGACCAGACCCTGGATTATCAGCACATCAGCCTGCTGCGCACCTACCTCGAATTGCCGTTGCCCTGGCAGCGACCACATTTGCCCAGCGAGTTGAAGGCACAGGCTTACCGACCGGTATTCAGCAGCCTCAGCCCCCAGCGCAGGCTGGCCCTGCCAGGCACATTGATATTGGTAGCCGACGGCCCCGAAGGTAGCGATGCCATCCCGGGCAAAGTCACCGGCAAGGCGCTGCTCTGCAGCCTCGCCCACGGCATCGAAGGGTTTGACAGCCTTGCCGAGCTGCATGTCGAACTCTGCGAGCGCCTCGACGACTGGCTGCAAATCCAGCCCTTCCTGCAAATGCTGCCACGCACGGAGGACCAGCAATGGCTGATGCAAGCCGACCGCTTGCGCTATGAGTGGTTTGCCGACGATCTGGTGGCGCAGCAGGTACGCGACCTGACAGACTGCCAGCACCAGCGGCTGACACTGGCCTGGCAAGCCGCATGGCAACATGCCCAGCTACCTGACCTGGACGAGCTCGGAGCAACGCTGGCCAGCCAGCAGTCGCTCACCGGCTTGATGAGCAGCAAGCACGCCCTGGCTACACGTTACGCCCTGCTGCTCGAAAAGCACCTGCCAGCATGGCTGCGCAATACGCCCCCACAAGGCCTGGCGCATATCATGCAAACCATGCAGGAACTGGCCGGGGCTATAACCCAGGCCGCCGCACCAGGGCTGCTGACCCTGGACCAGTTTCGCGAACGCCACCACTTGCAGGCCTGGGTGCGTGCGCGGCTCGCCAAACAGCTGGCACAAACACTGGCCATCAGCATACCGCCGCAGCGCATCTGCATCAGTGTCACCCTGGCTCGTCGGCGCGGGCCTTTGCTCAATCCCCTGTCACCGTCCAGCTACATCGCCGCCGCCGCCCGCCCGCAAGTGGGCGACACCGTCGAAATGGTGGCGGTCACTTACCGCCTGGACGAACTGGCCTTGCTCAACATCAGCTGGTTCGACGTGGATTACTG
Source organism: Pseudomonas sp. LS.1a (assembly GCF_022533585.1). Classification (NCBI taxonomy): domain Bacteria; kingdom Pseudomonadati; phylum Pseudomonadota; class Gammaproteobacteria; order Pseudomonadales; family Pseudomonadaceae; genus Pseudomonas; species Pseudomonas sp. LS.1a. Next base: position 372,029 of record NZ_CP092827.1, on the reverse strand, counting down.
GCTGACGGCCCGGGTACACGACGACACTGGCGCCCCACTGGCGAACCTGTCCCCCGAACAGGTCAGGACACTGGTGCGCAAGCTCGATGCCGGCAGCGGCTATGAGCGCTACTTGCGCACACACCTGCTGGACTCCCCATCGGCCAACTGGCGAATGGAGGCCCACGGCAACATCAACCGGGCACGCATGCGCGCCGAGGCGGCCAAGGCTCGCTACGTCGGGCACTTCCTGCCCGGCCAGCAGGAGCAGGGTTACCACTGGGCCAAGGCAGTTGTCGACTACCCCGACAGCAGCCGCCGCCCGCCCATCGACGGGCAGCACATCGTCGTTCGCCAGCTGGTTGTGGACGGGCATACGCTGCAAGGCGTGCTGCTGCTCAATGCCGAAAGCCCCAATCAACCTTCGCTGGTGATCTACACGCCGGATGCACCAGACCGGCGTGCCTGGCGCGAATTCCGCAATGCCCGCGGCATGCTGCGGGCAGTGCGTGGCAACCCCGCACTGCAACAGTATTTCATCCAGCGCGCCCCTGGCGCCGATGCCAGGCGCCTTGAAACGCTGTTCCGCAAGGGGCGCCTCGGGCCGCATGTGCAAAGGCCGATCATCCCCGGCAATCTGTTCAATGCCCTTTACCGGGCAGAGGTACATGCCTTGATCGCCGAGGCGGACACCAACAGCCGCAGCAATCGAGAAGTGCTGGGCGAGTTCGGCCTGGCCACGCTACGCCTCATACTCGACCTGGTCAGCCTGGTACTGCCGGCACCTGCCATGTCGGCGCTGGCGTTCGGACGCATGGGCATTTCCATATGGGACGGCTTCGAGGCCATGGAAAAGAACGACCATGAGGCAACCCTGCACCACGCCATCGCGGCGCTCAGCCATGCCAGCGACGGTCTCAACAGTTTTGCCGGCTCTACCTTGATGCGCCGGGCACTTCGTGGTTTGCCGCCACAACCGCCCAGGCCATTGCCACAAACCCATGCGGCAACCGTCGACCTGGCCAAGCTGCGCTACCGGATAGAGGGGGTACATGGCGAACAGGTCTATGAGTACATCAGTGCCACACCCGGGCCCGATCGGTACTTCGTGAAAGACAGCCAAGGCCGGGTGTACAACGTCCATTTCGACGGCCAGCGCTGGCGTGCACTCGACCCGCGACAGCCTGACGCCTACGTACAGCTGCCAGTCAAACGCCTGGCCGACGGTTCCTGGGTGGTCGATTCGCCCGTGCTCTGGTACGACGGCTTGCCCGATATCGAGCAGTTGTTAGCGGACTGCCGCCTGGCCCCACCGCGCGAAGGTGTGCCAGTCGAAAGTGAAGCAGACCTGTTCGACGCCAACGGCCAGCTCTACCTGCAGTTGGCCGACAATCAGCTGCCGGTGCGCCGGCATCTGCTGGCCGGCCACTATCACCTGCAAATCGCCGGGCAGGCCCTGAGCACGGTCAAGGCCTGGGCCGTGCTGCGCCAGCAGGATGGCCAGTGGCGCATCCGCGTGCGCCAACCCGGCCGCAGCAGCGACTGGCTGGCACTGCCGGCGGACTACTCGGCCAGCTTGGGCAGCAACCGGTCCAGCCGCTGATGCAAGGCACTGCCACTCGGCCAGTTGCGCAGCAGCCGCGCCCGGTCACGGGCGTAGGCCGGGGCGAAGCTGAGCTGGGTGGCGTGCTGGCACATGGCATCGAGGTCGATCAGTGACCACTGGCCGTTGTGCCAGAACAGGTTGTGGCCCTTGAAGTCGCCGTGGCTGATGCGCTCGCGAATAAGTTGCTGCATCACATGCACCAAGGCATCCACCTGCTCCTCGGGCGCATCACCGTTGTCCACGTAGGGTGCGAAGCACTCGGCCAGGTCCGGGCCATCGACATACTCGGTGACCAGGTAGGCACGGCTGCGCAAACCCATCACCCGCTGCTCCAGCACTGCCAGCGGACGCGGCGTGGCGATGTCGAGGAATTCCAGGCGGTGGCCTTCGATCCATGAATGCCAGGCACGGCTCGGGCGCCAGAAGCGTTTGAACCAATGTGCGGTGTTCTTGATGTTGTAACGCTTGAGCACCAGCGTGCGCCCGCCAACCTCGATGCGCGCCACACTGGCCGCACCACCGGTCTTGTACAGGTGGCCCTGGTCGATCAATGCGTCGGCCTGCTCCAGCACCGGCAGCATGGCTTCGACCTCGTTGCGGCGGATCGCCCGCAGGCCGGAAAGGCTGCGCTCGACACTGAACAGGCTGCATTCACGGCCAGCCTTTTCCAGGTAGTCCCTCTGGCGCCAGCTGCGCACCTTGTCCACCTGCTTCTGCAAGGCTTCCAGCGGCAACGCATGCTCGGCGTTGGCCAGCAGGTAGTGCACCAGCAGTTCTTCGATGAACGGCTCCAGGCGCTTGGGTAGCTGGGCGAAGAACACCCCAAGGTTTTCCAGCACACGCGGGCGCGACAGCTGCTGGCCAGGTGTTTCGGCCTTGATCCCGGCGCCGTCGATCAGGTACAGCTTGCCGCCGTGGCGCAGCAGGTTGTCCAGGTGCAGGTCTTCCTGCCACAGGCCCTGGGCATGCATGTGCGCCACCGCAGTGAGCGCTTCGCCCAGCACCAGGTGCTGCTCGTCGGCAAGCACCGGCAGGTTTTCCACTGCCGCCCAGGCATCGGCCAGGCTTTCGGCACCGTCGAGGAGCTCGAACAACAGCCAGCCGCCTTCGCCTTCCTTGAGGCCGTCGGCCAACAGCTTCGGCGTGGTCAGGCCCTGCTCGGCCAGCAGCTTCACGCCTTGCAGTTCGCGCTGGAAATGCCGGGCAGCGTTACCACCGACCAGCAGCTTGGCCAGCACTGGGGTCCCGCGCCACACGCCGGCGCCCACATAGCGCTGGCCCGGCAGCACGCGCAGCAGGCTGAGCAATTGCAGGTCAGCCGTGCCGGCGGCATCGGCCAGGGTGATGCTCAGGGGCAACGAGGGGTTGCGCCCGGCCTCTTTCAATTCAGACAAACGCATCAGCGGGCCTCTTTTTCACGACGGCGTTGCGTCAGGCGTTGCAGCCAGGTATCGACCAGCGTGCCATCGGCCGGCTGCGCCAGGTAGCTGGCCAGCAATGTACGCACATCGCCTTCGCTCCAGACCGGGGCGCGACGCAGCAGCGGCTCCAGGTCCTTGAGGCGGTCACGCATGCCGAACAGCAGGGGTCGGGTCTTTTCCAGGTCGATCAGTTGCGCGTCCCAGCCATCGCGGCGCTGGCGCAGGAAGATGTGCTTGGGGTAGAAGCAGCCATGCACCTGGCCGGCACTGTGCAGGGTGCGCGCCAGCTGGCCGCAGGCCTGCAGCACGCCGTTGCGTTCAGCATCGCTCAGTTGTGGCCACCGGGCCAGCAGGCTGTCGAGGTCGGCCCATTCGTCCAGGGCGCGGGTCATCAGGATCGCCCGGTGCGTGCCGCCTTGCTTGCGCTCGCCGTAGAACACCGCCTGCAACGCCGGAATGTGCAGCTTCTGGTAACGGCTGATGTTGCGGAATTCGCGGGCGAAGGTCGGCTCGCCGAACGGCCGGTGCAGGGTACGGGTCAGGTAGTCGCTCTGGCGCTTGAGGTAGTAGCCCTTGCCTTCGAGCTCCAGGCGAAACACGCTGCTCCAGCCACCGCGACCGGTGTTCGGTTCGTCCACGGCATCCAGTTGCAGCGCCCACAGCGCCTCGAAGTCGTCCAGGCCATGGCGTTTGAGCAGCGCGAGGTCCGCGCTGGCCAGGTAATCGGTCATTCCCTTCCTCGAAAAAGCTCACCACCTGGCGAATGCGCTTCTTGTCACGCACATTCAACCGGTCGCGGCCGCGGTATTGCAGGTAGAAACGCAGACGCTGGGTTGCCGACAGGTGGTATTTGGCCACTTTGTCCAGGCAGGCCAGGTCCTTGATCATCCGGTGCCGCCACATGAAGCCGCGCCAGAAATCGCCGGTGGGGCAGTCGATGAAGAATAGCGTGCCCTGGTCATCGACCAGCAGGTTGCGCCACTTCAGGTCGTTATGGGCGAAATGGTGCTGGTGCATGATACGGGTGTGGCGCGCCAGCTGGCTGCTGACATGCCCGACCCAGGCACGGTCGGCCAGGCGTGCATCGTTGCGCTCGGCCAGTGCCGACAGGTCTTCGGTGCGCGGCAGTTCGCGGGTGATCATCGCGCCCCGGCCAAAGGCCAGGCCATTGCGCTCCAGGCCCCAGGCCACCACCTCGGCCGTGGGGATGCCCCACTTGTGGAACTGCTTGAGGTTCTGCCATTCGGCCTTGATTCGCGGCCGCCCCAGGTAGCGCCGCATGTGCTTGCCGGCCCCGGTGTAGCGCTTGACGTAGTAATTGACCCCCTCACGCGTGATCCGCACCACTTCGCTGAGCGGGTCGCGGGTCAGGCGTTCGCCTTGCAGGGCAAATACCGCATCGAGGCTGCCGAAGTCCGCCGCCAGGTGTTCGTAGCCCGGCGCCAGTGTCCACCCCGCCATCAGAGTGCATCCCCATAGCGTTGCTTGCGATCGTAGAGTTTCTGCGCCTTGCGCTCCAGCCAGGCGAGCAGCGCGGCTTCCTCTTTCAGGATCTGCCGCAGCGGGCGCTGGAAGTAGCCGCGCAGGAAGCGCAGCTTGTCGCGTTGGGTCAGGCCAATATCCAGCGCCGAGAAGTACAGCGCGGCCAGGTCCTTGTCGCGCCAGCGGCGGCTGATTTTCGCCCGGGTCTGCGCGCGGTGCAGGTCGATCACCGACAGTTTGAAATCTTCCGCCGTCACCGGGCGGTCGGTGTGAAGCAGGAAGTGACAGATGTAGCAGTCGCGGTGGTTGACCCCGGCGCGGTGCATGCCGCCGGTCATCTTCGCCACCTCGGCGATCAGCGCACGCTTCAGGCGTGGCTCGGGTGGCTGCCTGACCCAGTCGATGCTGAAGTCTTCCAGGCTGATGGTCGGCGCCAGTTCCTCAGTGATGATGAACGAGTGTTGAGCGGCCGGGTTGCTGCCCCGCTCGCCATAGGCGACGGCAGTCATGGTCGGCACGCCAACCTGGTGCAGGCGCTGGATGGCCTGCCATTCCTGGCCGGCGCCGAGCACCGGTAGCTTGGCGGTTAGCAGGTTCTTGAAGATCTCACCCCAGCCGATGCCGCGGTGGATCTTGACGAAGAAGCCCTCGCCAGCGACCTCGGTGCGCAGCGTGCGACGCCCTTCCAGCTCGCGATAGACCTCGCCTTGCAGCGCCTCCACGGCGTCGAAGGCATCACGCCCGGCCCACAGGCGCTTGAACGGTTCGGCCAGTATCAGCTTCATGCAGACTCCTGCCCCAGGATCACGTCGGCAGCATGTTGCGGCATGCTGTACAGATCGGCGGTTTCAGCAAACGCCAGGCCGTTGCGCGACCAGCTGGCGCGGGCCTGCTGGTCTTCGAGCATACGCTGCAGATAGCCATTGAGTTGTTCCTGCTCGAACGGCTCGTCCAGCACCAGGCCGCTGTCGGCCTCGGCAATGTAGTGGGCGTAGCCACACACCTTGGAGACCAGCACCGGCAGGCCAGCCACCAGCGCTTCGAGCAGCACCGTGCCGGTGTTCTCGTTGTACGCCGGGTGAATCAGCAAGTCGGCACCCAGCAGGAAGCGCGGGATGTCGCTGCGGCCCTTGAGGAACTGCACCTGCTCGCCCAGGCCCAAGGTAGCGCTTTGCAGCTGGAACACCTTGGGGTCATCCTGGCCGATCACCATCAGCCTGGTGCGCTTGCGCAGGGCCGATGGCAGTGCGGCCAGGGCCTTGAGGCTGCGGTCCACGCCCTTGGTCTTGAAGCCCGAGCCAATCTGCACCAGCAGCAGGTCGTCATCGCCCAGGTTGAATTCCTTGCGGAACTCGGCGCGGATTTCGCCGGCGTTGGCCGGCGCGCGGCGGTCCTGGGAAATGCCCGGTGGCAGCAAGTGGAAACGTTCCACAGGGGTACCGTAGTGCTTGATGAACAGCGGCTGCTGCACTTCGGAAATCATCAGTACTTCGGTATGGGCGTCCTTGGCGAACACCGCACGTTCGTACTCGGCAAAGTGCCGGTAGCGGCCCCAGCGGCGGTACAGGCCGCCACGCAGGGTCTGCGCCTTGTCCTCGAAACAGCCGTCGGCGGCGTAGTACACGTCCAGCCCGGGCATCTTGTTGAAGCCGATCAGGCGGTCGACCGGGCGCTTGGCCAGGTCGGCGGCCATCCAGGCGCTGAGCTTCTCGTTGCGGCGGTGGTTGAAAATCGCCTTCACCGGCGCCACCAGCACTTCGAAGCCCGGCGGAATGTCACCCTCCCAGATCAGCGTGTACACGCGAATCTGGTGGCCCCGCTTCTGGCATTCCAGGGCAATGCGCATGAAATCGCGCTGCAGCCCGCCGAAGGGGAAATACTTGTAAAGCACGAAAGCCAGTTGCATCAACGGACATCCTCAGCCAGCAGCAACGCGCTCAAGCGGCTCGCCACATGCTCGGGATTCAGGCGAGTGAAGCACAGCGGCCACTCGCGTTTGAGATCGAACCGGCGCAGGTCGTCGGCGCTCGGTTTGTAGGTGCACTTCTTCTGCAGGCAGGGCGCGCAGGGCCAGTCACTGGCCTGGTGTATCTGGGTCCGTCCGTAGGCGCCGGTCAGGCCCGGGTTGGTCGGGCCGAACAGCGAAATGGTGGGCACATCGAGTGCCGCCGCCAGGTGGCCAAGGCCGGTATCGACCGCCACGCAGGCTTTTGCCGCCGCCAACACGCGAGCGACGCCGGCAAGGTTCAATTTGGGGAGTACCTGGCAATTGTTCAAGCCCTGGGCGATGCGCTCGGCCCGAGCCTTTTCGGCCGGGTTACCCCACGGTAGGCGCACCTCCAGCTTGCGCCGGCCCATGCGTTCGGCCAGTTCGCGCCAGTAGGCTTCGGGCCAGTGCTTGGTCGCCCAGGTGGTGCCATGCAGGAACACCACATAGGGGGCGGCTGGCGGTAGTTGCAGGCGCTCGAGGTCGAGGCCGTAGTTGCCGATGCCTTCCGGCAGGTCGTAGGCCAGGGCCATGGCGAACAGCTGGCGCACCCGCTCCACCGCATGCTGCCCGGTGGCAACCGACAAGCGCCGGTCATAGAAGCGGCTGGCCCAGCCTTCACGGGCCGAGTAGCGGTCCAGGCCAGCTACCGGCGCCTTCACGTAGCGGGTCAGCCAGGCCGACTTGACCAGGCCCTGGGCGTCGATCACCAGGTCGTACTTGCGCTCGCGTACTCGCTGCTTGAACGCCTTCCACTCGCCACTCTTGATGGTTTGCCAGAGGTTCTTGCGCCAGCGGCGGATGGCCACCGGGATCACCTGGTCGACCGCCGGGTGCCAGCCGGGGATTTCCGCGAAGCCTTCTTCCACCACCCAGTCGAAGCGGATGCCCGGGATAGCGTGGGCGGCATCGGTAAGCGCCGGCAAGGTGTGGATCACATCACCCAGCGACGAAGTCTTGATGATCAGTACCCGCACTTAGTCGACCTCGGCCACGGTATCGATCAGGTCCGGCCCGCTCAGGCTGTGCAGGGCGGCAATGACTTTGCCCGGTTCCAGCAGGCGCAGGCAGTTGTAGTGGCCGAAGCGGCAGGTGCGGTCGAAGCACGGGCTGCACTCGATGCCGGTGCGCACCACCTCCACGTGCTCGGCCAGCGGCGGGGTGAAGCCTGGCGAGGTCGAGCCGTACACCGCCACCAGCGGGCGGTTCAGCGCGGCGGCCACGTGCATCAGCCCGGAGTCGTTGGACACCACGGCATGGGCGCAGGACATCAGGTCGATGGCCTCGGCCAGCGAGGTTTCGCCGGCCAGGTTGGACGATTCTTCACGCAAGCCCGGGATCAGCCGATCACGGATCTGCTCACCGACCGGGTGATCGTTCTTCGAGCCGAACAACCACACCTGCCAGCCCTGGCGGATCATCGCATCGGCCACGGTGGCGTAGTGCTCGGCCGGCCAGCGCTTGGCCTCGCCGAACTCGGCACCGGGGCACAGCGCCAGCACCGGGCGGTCCAGCTCCAGGCCGAACTTGGCCAGGGCAGCATCACGGCTTTGCGCTTCGATCTGCAGGCTGGGGCGCGGGTACGGCTGCGGCAGCTCGGCGCCGGGCGCGTAGGCCAGGGCCATGAAGCGCTCGATCATCAGCGGGTAGCGGGCCTTGTCCAGCTTGCGCACGTCGTTGAGCAGGCCGAAGCGCATTTCGCCGCGCCAGCCAGTACGCTTGGGGATACCGGCGAAGAACGGCACCAGCGCCGACTTCAGCGAGTTGGGCAGCAGGATGGCCTGGTCGTACTGGCCGGCCAGGGATTTGCCGATGCGTCGCCGCGTGGCCAGTTCCAGCGCGCCGTGGCCGAGCGGGAAGCTCAGGGCCTGACGGACCTCGGGCATGCGTTCGAGGATCGGCCGGCTCCACTCGGGGGCCAGCACATCGATCACGCAGTCGGGGTGCTGCTGTTTCAGGCACTGGAACAGGGTCTGCGCCATCACCATGTCGCCGACCCAGCTGGGGCCAATGATCAGTATTCTCATGCTTAGTCCAGAAACGCTCGGGGAGGCTGCAGGCTGCGGTACAGCCTGGCCTCCCCTCTTTATATTCAGGCTATGTGGCGGACAGTGTACCACTCAGGCATATCCGTCGCTGATTGCAGACCCTGTGGGAGCGGGTTTACCCGCGAACACCGGCGAAGCCGGTGCCAGGCAACGCGTGGCCTTCTGCGCGGGTGAACCCGCTCCCACAGGGTTGGCGGGGCCTTCAGGTAAGGCCCAGTTCACCCCAGATCCGCCGCACCTCACGGCGTTCATCGGCAAACTGCGCCGCATCGATCACCCCGGCCTGCTTTTGCAGGGCCTGGCGGTGCGAGGCCGAGCGGAACGCCTTGTACACTTCACGCAACAGCACCGCGTCACTGGCCGGCATCAACCCTGCCTGCTCCAGCTCTTCCAGAATGCGGATGTTATCGGTCCATCGAAGTATGGCCGGATGGTCGTGAGACCAGGCCAAAGCGGCGTATTGCACCATAAATTCGATATCGACGATACCGCCCGCATCCTGCTTGATATCGAACGGTACACCGGCCTCGAAGGCATTGGCCGCGGTACCGGCAGCGGTAGCCTTGGTGCCGAGGTTATCGCGCATCTTGGCGCGCATTTCGCTCACTTCGCTGCGCAGCTTTTCCAGGTCGCGGGCCTGGCCCAGCACCTTGGCGCGCACGCCTTCGAATGCAGCGCCCACCTGCTTGCAGCCCACCAGTACCCGGGCGCGCACCAGGGCCTGATGCTCCCAGGTCCAGGCTTCGTTCTGCTGGTAGCGCTCGAACGCGCCCAGCGAGCTCACCAGCAGGCCCGAGGCCCCCGACGGGCGCAGGCGCATGTCCACGTCATACAGCTGGCCCGAGTTGGTCTGAGTGGCCAGCAGGTGAATGATGCGCTGGCCCAGCCGGGTGAAGAACTGCGCACTGTCGATGGGCTTGGCGCCGTCGGTTTCGGCCTGCGGGTCGCCATCGTGGATGAATACCAGGTCCAGGTCAGAACCGTGGCCCAGCTCCAGGCCGCCCACCTTGCCGTAGCCGATGATGATGAAGCCTGGGTCACACAGGCTGCCGTCGCTACGCTTGGGCTGGCCGTGGCGAGCCACGGTCTGGCGCCAGGCCAGGGCCAGCACCTGGTCGAGGATGGCTTCGGCCAGCCAGGTCAGGTAGTCGCTGACTTTCATCAACGGCAGGTTGCCGCTGATTTCCGAGGCGGCCACGCGCAGGCTGTGGGCCAGCTTGAAGTGGCGCAGCGCCTCCATTTGCTGTTCCAGGTCGTCCTCGGGAATGCGCGTCAGGCGCTCGCGCAGCTCGCTGGCCAACTCCGGCGCCAGTGGCGGGCTGAACAGGCGGCCTTCGTTGAGCAGTTCGTCGAGCAGCAGCGGGTAACGGGCAATCTGCTCGGCAATCCACGGGCTGGCGGCGCACAGGGTCAGCAGGCGGCGCAAGGCGCCGGGGTTTTCGGTGAGCAACACCAGATAGGCAGAACGCCGTGCCACGGCCTCGACCAGCGGCAGCACGCGCTCGAGCACCAGGTCGGGGTTGTCATGTTCCACAGCCTGGGCCAGCAGCCGTGGGATAAAGGCGTCCAGGCGTTCACGCCCGATCCGTTGCATGGAACGCAGCTGCGGGCTGGAGCGCAGCGCGGCCAGGCGCCGCAGGGCTTCGGCGGGCTGCTGGAAACCGGCCTCTTGCAGCTGGCGGCCAGCGGCATCTTCATCCTGCGCCTGCTCCCACAGCGGCGACCATTCGCCCCCCACCACCAGTTCGCCCTCGCCGTCTTCATCATCCGGGTCGGCGATCACCTGGCGGAAGTGCCAGTCAATGCGGCCACGCCAGTGCGTCAGCTGGTCATGGAAGCTTTGCCAGTCGGCATAACCGAGCATGTAGGCCACCCGCGCCTGATCGGTCTCACTGTCCGGCAGCATCTGCGTCTGACGGTCGGCAATGGCCTGGATGGCGTGCTCGGCATAACGCAGGAATTCATAACCTTCACGCAGTTCGGCAACCACGGCCGGTGGCAGGTAGCCCTGGCCTTCAAGGTGTGGCCAGCACTTTCAGCAAAGGCCGCTGCTGCAAGCTGAGGTCGCGCCCGCCGTGGATCAGCTGGAAGGCCTGGGCGATGAACTCCACCTCGCGAATGCCCCCGGCACCCAGCTTGATGTTGTCGGCCATGCCCTTGCGCCGCACTTCCTGCTGGATCAGCTGCTTCATGGTGCGCAGCGCTTCGATCGCGGAAAAGTCCAGGTAACGGCGGTACACGAACGGCCGCAGCATCTCCTGCAACTGCGCACCGGCCGCCTGATCACCGGCCACCACCCGCGCCTTGATCATCGCGTAGCGTTCCCAGTCACGGCCCTGGTCCTGGTAGTACTGCTCCAGGGCATTGAAGCTGAGCACCAGCGCGCCGGCCGAGCCGTACGGGCGCAGGCGCATGTCGACACGGAACACGAAGCCGTCGACGGTGACCGGGTCCAGTGCCTTGATCAGGCGCTGGCCCAGGCGGGTGAAGAACTCCTGGTTGTCCAGCGAGCGCTTCACCCCTTCGGTTTCGCCGCCTTCGGGGAAGGCGAAGATCAGGTCGATGTCCGACGACAGGTTCAGCTCCACCGCGCCCAGCTTGCCCATGCCCAGCACCACCATGTGCTGCGGCTGGCCGCTGCGGTTGCCGACAGGCGTACCGAACTGCTGACAGTGGCGCGGGTACAGCCATTGGTAGGCTTCGTCGATGGCGGCATCGGCCAGATCGGACAGGTCGCGGCAGGTTTCGCCCAGCGCGGCCTGGCGGGTGATGTCGCGCCAGATGATGCGCATCTGCTGGCGGTTGCGCTCGCGGCGCAGGTTGCGTGCCAGCTCGTCCTCGCTCTGCGCCGCCTGGGCGGCTGCCGCGATGTGACCGCGCAGTTCACCTGCGGCGTAACGCCGGTCCAGCTCGCCACTGGCCAGCAGGCCGAACAACATGGCCGGCTCGCGCCGGGCCAGGCCGAGCACGAAGTCGCTGGCGGCGGCAACCTGGTCGAACTGTTGCCGATGCAGCGGGCTCCAGGCCTGCAGGTCGAGTTCCGGGTGGGCAGCCACGGCATCGCTGATGAATTGCTGGTTGCGCGCGACCAGTGGTTGCAGGGTAGCGGGCAGATCGGACGGCAAAGGTAGGCGCATGGTCTATCCTTGATCGGCGTGAAATAGAGGGGAAGAAGCGGCCAAGGGGAAGCCGGACCACGGTTGGACTGTCGTACAAAAGTTGGAAATAGCTGAAATGAACGAAAAAATGGCAACAAACATCAAGAATTACCCGCTCGCGACACAACGCCAACCAACATGAACGTTTTTCCTCACAAGCCAGCATGCGACGAAACGTCGCACAAATGTAGTTTTACTACTACCCGTGTCGTGTAAAAGCATGAAATGCGAAAGCAAATGTAGTAAAACTACACGGCGCCGGAGGACACCCCGGTAATCCAAGAATTCACGACGTCTGCCCATAAGGCCAGTCGCAACTTCAGGCAATCGATTCTGGTTGCCTTTCCGCCCTGGAGCAAGCCATGCAAGACCTCGATCCAATCGAAACCCAGGAATGGCTGGATGCCCTGGAGTCGGTCCTCGACAAAGAAGGCGAAGACCGCGCTCATTACCTGATGACCCGTATGGGCGAGCTGGCCACCCGTAGTGGCTCCCAGCTGCCGTATGCGATCACCACGCCATACCGCAACACCATCCCTGTCACCCACGAAGCACGCATGCCTGGCGACCTGTTCATGGAACGCCGCATTCGCTCGATGGTGCGTTGGAACGCCCTGGCCATGGTCATGCGTACCAACCTGAAAGACTCGGACCTGGGCGGACACATCTCCAGCTTCGCCTCCAGCGCCACCCTGTACGACATCGGCTTCAACTACTTCTTCCAGGCACCGACCGAAGAACACGGCGGCGACCTGATCTTCTTCCAGGGCCACGCCTCGCCAGGCGTCTACGCCCGTGCCTTCATGGAAGGCCGCATCAGCGAAGACCAGATGAACAACTTCCGTCAGGAAGTGGACGGCAACGGCCTGTCTTCGTACCCGCACCCATGGCTGATGCCTGACTTCTGGCAGTTCCCGACCGTATCGATGGGTCTGGGCCCGATCCAGGCCATCTACCAGGCACGCTTCATGAAGTACCTGGAAGCCCGCGGCTTCATCCCGGCCGGCAAGCAGAAGGTCTGGTGCTTCATGGGCGACGGCGAGTGCGACGAGCCGGAATCCCTGGGCGCAATCGCCCTGGCCGGCCGCGAGAAGCTGGACAACCTGATCTTCGTCATCAACTGCAACCTGCAGCGCCTCGACGGCCCGGTTCGCGGCAACGGCAAGATCATCCAGGAACTCGAAGGCGTGTTCCGTGGCGGTGGCTGGAACGTCAACAAGGTCGTCTGGGGCCGCTTCTGGGACCCACTGTTCGCCAAGGACACCAACGGTGCCCTGCAGCGCCGCATGGACGAAGTCATCGACGGCGAGTACCAGAACTACAAAGCCAAAGACGGCGCGTACGTTCGTGAGAACTTCTTCAACACCCCAGAGCTCAAGGCCATGGTCGAAGACCTGTCCGACGAAGAGATCTGGAAGCTCAACCGTGGCGGCCACGACCCGTACAAGGTCTACGCGGCGTACCACCAGGCGGTCAACCACAAGGACCAGCCTACCGTCATCCTGGCCAAGACCATCAAGGGTTACGGTACCGGTGCCGGCGAAGCCAAGAACACCGCACACAACACCAAGAAGGTCGACGTCGACAGCCTGCGTCACTTCCGTGATCGCTTCGACATCCCGGTCAAGGATGCCGACCTGGAGAACCTGCCGTTCTTCAAGCCGGAAGAAGGTTCTGCCGAAGCCAAGTACCTGGCCGAGCGCCGTGCTGCCCTGGGCGGTTTCGTGCCACAGCGCCGCGCCAAGAGCTTCAGCGTACCGACCCCGCCACTGGAAACGCTGAAAGCGATCCTGGACGGCTCGGGCGACCGCGAAATCTCCACCACCATGGCCTTCGTGCGTATTCTGGCGCAGCTGGTCAAGGACAAGGAAATCGGCCAGCGCATCGTCCCGATCATCCCGGACGAAGCCCGTACCTTCGGTATGGAAGGCATGTTCCGCCAGCTGGGCATCTACTCGTCGGTCGGCCAGCTCTACGAGCCAGTCGATAAAGACCAGGTGATGTTCTACCGCGAAGACAAGAAGGGCCAGATCCTCGAGGAAGGCATCAACGAAGCCGGCGCCATGTCGTCGTTCATCGCTGCTGGTACCTCGTACAGCTGCCACAACCAGCCGATGCTGCCGTTCTACATCTTCTACTCGATGTTCGGCTTCCAGCGCATTGGCGACCTGGCCTGGGCCGCTGGCGACAGCCGCACCCGTGGCTTCCTGATCGGCGGTACCGCCGGCCGTACCACCCTCAACGGTGAAGGCCTGCAGCACGAAGACGGTCACAGCCACATGATGGCGGGCACCATCCCGAACTGCCGCACCTACGATCCGACCTACGGCTACGAGCTGGCGGTGATCATCCAGGACGGCATGAAGAAGATGACCGAAGAGCAGCAGGACATCTTCTACTACATCACCGTGATGAACGAATCCTACCAGCAGCCAGCCATGCCGGCCGGTGTCGAGGAAGGCATCATCAAGGGCATGTACCTGCTGGAAGAAGACACCCGCGAAGCCGCGCACCACGTGCAGCTGATGGGCTCCGGCACCATCCTGCGCGAAGTCCGCGAAGCGGCGAAGATCCTGCGTGAAGAGTTCAACGTCGGTGCCGACGTGTGGAGCGTCACCAGCTTCAACGAACTGCGTCGCGACGGCCTGGCCGTGGAACGCGCCAACCGCCTGAAGCCTGGCCAGAAGCCACAGCAGACCTACGTCGAGCAGTGCCTGACCGGTCGCAAGGGCCCGGTCATCGCCTCCACCGACTACATGAAGCTGTTCGCCGAGCAGATTCGCCAGTGGGTGCCGAGCAAAGAATTCAAGGTCCTGGGTACCGACGGTTACGGTCGCAGCGACAGCCGCAAGAAGCTGCGTCACTTCTTCGAAGTCGACCGTCACTTCGTGGTGCTGGCTGCCCTGGAAGCCCTGGCTGACCGTGGCGAGATCGAACCCAAGGTTGTTGCAGACGCTATCGTCAAGTTCGGTATCGACCCGGACAAGCGCAACCCACTGGACTGCTGAGGAGTATTTTTAAGTGAGCGAACTCATTCGCGTACCTGACATCGGCAGCGGTGAAGGTGAAATCATCGAGCTGTTCGTCAAGGTCGGTGATCGTATCGAGGCTGACCAGAGCCTGCTGACCCTGGAGTCCGACAAGGCCTCCATGGAGATCCCGGCCCCGAAAGCCGGCGTCATCAAGGAACTGAAGGTCAAGCTGGGCGACCGCCTGAAAGAAGGCGACGAGCTGCTGGTTCTGGAAGCCGAGGGCGCCGCTGCTGCGGCCCCTGAGGCCCCGGCTGCCGCTCCGGCTCCAGCTGCTGCACCAGCGCCTGCCGCCGAAGCTGCCCCTGCGCCGGCAGCAGCGCCGGCTGCCGCCAGCGTGCAGGACATCCACGTACCGGACATCGGTTCGTCGGGCAAGGCCAAGATCATCGAAGTGCTGGTCAAGGTCGGCGACACCGTCGAAGCCGACCAGTCGCTGATTACCCTGGAGTCCGACAAGGCCTCCATGGAAATCCCGTCGCCGGCTGCCGGCGTGGTCGAAGAAGTCCTGTGCAAGCTGGAAGACGAAGTCGGCACTGGCGACCTGATCTTCAAGCTGAAAGTTGCAGGCGCTGCGCCGGCTGCCGCTCCGGCACCTGCCGCTGCTGCTGCCCCGGCCAAGGCTGAGGCTGCTCCGGCCGCCGCACCTGCCGCTGCAGCCCCGGCTGCTGCTCCTGCACCGGTTGCCAGCGCACCGGCTGCCGGCAGCAATGCCAAGGTTCACGCCGGCCCGGCGGTTCGTCAGCTGGCTCGTGAATTCGGTGTCGACCTGGGCGCGGTTGCCGCGACCGGTCCGCACGGCCGCATCCTCAAAGAAGACGTGCAGGTCTACGTCAAGGCGATGATGCAGAAGGCCAAGGAAGCTCCGGCAGCCGCCGGTGCAACCGGTGGCGCCGGCATCCCGCCGATCCCTGCCGTGGACTTCAGCAAGTTCGGCGAAGTGGAAGAAGTGGCCCTGACCCGCCTGATGCAGGTCGGTGCTGCCAACCTGCACCGCAGCTGGCTGAACGTGCCGCACGTCACCCAGTTCGACTCCGCCGACATCACCGAGCTGGAAGCCTTCCGCGTTGCGCAGAAGGCCGTGGCCGAGAAGGCTGGCGTCAAGCTGACCGTGCTGCCACTGCTGCTCAAGGCCTGCGCCTTCCTGCTCAAGGAACTGCCGGACTTCAACAGCTCGCTGGCGCCAAGCGGCAAGGCCATCATCCGCAAGAAGTACGTGCACATCGGCTTCGCCGTGGACACTCCGGACGGCCTGCTGGTCCCTGTGATCAAGAACGTCGACCAGAAGAGCCTGCTGCAACTGGCTGCCGAAGCGGCTGCGCTGGCCGAAAAAGCCCGCACCAAGAAGCTGTCGGCCGACGAGATGCAAGGCGCCTGCTTCACCATCTCCAGCCTCGGCCACATTGGCGGCACCGGCTTCACGCCGATCGTCAACGCGCCGGAAGTGGCTATCCTGGGCGTCTCCAAGGCGACCATGCAGCCGGTCTGGGATGGCAAGGCCTTCCAGCCGAAGCTGATGCTGCCGCTGTCGCTGTCCTACGATCACCGTGTGATCAACGGCGCTGCCGCCGCACGCTTCACCAAGCGCCTGGGCGACGTGCTGGGCGATATCCGCACCATGCTGCTGTAAGGCAGCACACTGCCCCTCCTTGCGAGGGGCAGTACCCTTTCGAGCTGCCACGCTCGTACCTCAACCCCGTCGATTGGCGGGGCTTTTTTTACCTGCCGATAGAGGTTTGGCGCCTGTGAAATCGAGCGCCGCCCGCGCGGCGCATCGCGAGCAAGCTCGCTCCTACATCTGTTTCTGGCCAATTTTTCCTGTGGGATTTGCGCGCGAACCCTTGGCGTATGGCTCGATATCGCGTCGTAGAAGCAAGGCGGTCGCGCGCGCCTGTCACAGGCATGACTGGCCCGAAACAGATGTAGGAGCGAGCTTGCTCGCGATGCGCCGCGCGGGCGGCGCTCGACCGCCCAGACGCCAAAAATCTCAAGGCGATCCAAGATTTGCCGATAACCCGTCCACAGCATCACGCATGGCTGCTTGCCAGCCCCCGGGACATGATGCAACCTTGCCAGATCCGCCGCCGCCCCAAAGCAGCGTCACCTCTTCAAGCGAGTCTTCGATGAAAAGCCAACCCGATGCCACCAGCCGTGTGGTGGCCGAGGTCGTCACGCAGTTACCCGTGCCCTCGCGGCTCGGCATGCTGCGTTTCGAAAGGCTCAACGAAGCCACCTGGTCCATGCTCTACCTCGACCCGGCCTGCGAGCGCCAGTTCGGCCTGCACGCCAGCGACCTGTGCGCCCTGGTAGACGCGCCCTATGCCAGCCTGATGGAGCCCGAGGCCCGCTACCGGCTGCACGACGAGATCCAGTTGCAACTGGCCCAGCGCGGCTACTACCGCGTGCGCTACACCCTGCACACGCCAGCTGCATCGCTACGCCTGCTGGAAGCTGGTGAAGCCTACAAGCAGCACAACCGCCACCTGTTACGCGGCTACCTGAGCGTGTTCGACGAGCAGCCCGAGGATACCGGCGAGGCCGGTGCCAGCGACCTGGAGTCGCGCAACAACCGCCTGCAACTGGCACTGCAACTGAACCAGCGCGCGCAGCAGGAACAATTCGAGCATCTGGAACGGGTACGCGGCCAGCAGGACCTGATCCTGCGCCTGGCCCGTCAGCGCTACAGCGCCGGTAACTCGCTGCGGGAAGCCGCCCAGCTGATTACCCGCAGCGCCTGCGAGATCTACAAGGTCGATATTGCCAGCATCTGGCACCTGGAAGACCAGCGCCTGGAGCCGATCACCGCCTGGTACCGGGAAGCGCAGGAGTACCGCCAGCCCGAAGCCATCGATGCCAGCCGCTTCCCCGACTACCTCGACGCGCTGCACGCCAGCCGCGCCATCGACGCTCACAATGCCGGCCACGACCCGCGCACCCGCGCTCTGGCACAAAGCCTGTACCCGGAAAACAAGGCGATGCTGGATGCCAGTATTCGCGTCGATGGTCAGGTAGTCGGCGTGCTGTGCCTGGAGCAGACCGGCCAGACACGGGCCTGGCAATCGGACGAAATCGCCTTTGCCGGCGAGCTGGCCGACCAGTTCGCCCAGGTCATCACCAACCACAACCGGCGCACCGCAGCCAGCGCCCTGCACCTGTTCCAGCGTGCCGTCGAGCAGAGCGCCAACGCCTTCCTGCTGGTCAACCGCGACGGCGTGGTGGAGTACGTCAACCCCAGCTTTACCGCCATCACCCAGTACAGCACCGAGGAAGTGCAAGGCCGCCACCTGGGCGAGCTGCCGGCGCTGGAAAACCTGAGCGAGCTGCTGTTCGACTCGCCGTCGAGCCTGGCCATGGGCAACAGCTGGCAGGGCGAGTTCAAGAGCCGGCGCAAGAACCTCGAGCCCTACTGGGGCCAGTTGTCGATTTCCAAGGTCTACGGCGACAACCGTGAGCTGACCCACTATATCGGCATCTACGAAGACGTCACCCAGACCAAGCTGGCCCAGCAGCGCATCGAGCGCCTGGCCTACACCGACAACCTGACCAACCTGGGCAACCGCCCGGCGTTCATCCGCAGCCTGGACGAGCGCTTTGCCCGCGATGGCGAAAACTCGATGTGCCTGCTGCTGGTGGACATCGACAACTTCAAGCGCATCAACGACAGCCTCGGCCACCAGACCGGCGACAAGCTGCTGATCAGCCTGGCCCGGCGCCTGCGCAACAGCTTGCACACCGGCGGTATCCTGGCGCGCTTTGCCAGTAACGAGTTCGCCGTGCTGCTCGACGACACCACCCTGGAAGATGGCCAGGGCGTCGCCCAGCAATTGCTGCGCACCCTCGACAAGCCGATGTTCGTCGATAACCAGCTGATCAACGTCACCGCCTCGGTGGGCCTGGCCTGCGCGCCACTGCACGGCGCCGACCCGGCCAGCCTGATGAAGAACGCCGGCCTCGCGCTGCACAAGGCCAAGGCCAACGGCAAGCACCAGGTGCAGGTGTTTACCGAAGTGCTCAATGCCGAAGCCAGCTACAAGCTGTTCGTCGAGAACAACCTGCGTCGTGCCCTGACCCAGAACGAGCTGGAGGTGTTCTACCAGCCCAAGCTGTGCCTGCGCAGTGGCCGCCTGCTGGGGCTGGAAGCCCTGCTGCGCTGGAACCACCCCGAGCGTGGCATGATCCGCCCGGACCAGTTCATCAGCGTGGCGGAAGAGACCGGCCTGATCATCCCCATCGGCAAATGGGTGGTACGCCAGTCGTGCCGCATGAGCCAGCAGCTGCGCGAGGCCGGCATGGGCAACCTGCATGTGGCCATCAACCTGTCGCCCAAGCAGTTCTCCGACCCGGACCTGGTGGCGTCGATCAGCACCATTCTCAAGGAAGAAGCCCTGCCCCCGCACCTGCTGGAGCTGGAACTGACTGAAGGCCTGCTGCTGGAGGCCACCGAAGATACCCACCGCCAGCTGGATGAGCTGAAGGACTTGGGCCTGACCCTGGCCATGGACGACTTCGGCACCGGTTATTCGTCGCTGAGCTACCTGAAGAAGTTTCCGATCGACATCCTCAAGATCGACCGCAGCTTCATCAATGAAATCCCGGACAACCAGGACGACATGGAAATCACCTCGGCGGTGGTGGCCATGGCCCACAACCTCAAGCTGAAAGTGGTGGCCGAGGGTATCGAGACGCCGGAGCAACTGGCGTTCCTGCGCCGGCACCGCTGTGACGTGGGCCAGGGCTACCTGTTCGACCGGCCGATCCCGGGGCGGGAGCTGGCCGAACGACTCAAGCGCTACCCGCGTGGTCCTGTGGCCTGACAGCCGCATAAACCTCGGGCACTATAGCGCTCATACGGGCCCCTTCGCGGGTAAACCCGCTCCCACAGGTACACCACAATATTCGAAATCTGTGCAGGACCTGTGGGAGCGGGTTTACCCGCGAATGCCCCAGCCCCCATCTCAAAGATCTACAGAGGAACGGCCATGGTCCTGCGTTCGGAAATCCTGGTGAACAAAAACGTCATGCCTACCGCGGAACAGGCCCTGCCTGGCCGCGAAACGCCAATGAGCCTGCCCGAGTTCCATTATGTCTTCAAAGACACGCCACTGCTCGGGCCCTTCTTCGAGGGCGCCATCGACTTCGCCATCTTCGGCCTGGGTTGCTTCTGGGGTGCCGAACGCCGCTTCTGGCAGCGTGAAGGCGTGGTCAGCACGGTGGTCGGCTACGCCGGCGGCTTCACCCCCACCCCACCTACGAGGAAGTCTGCTCGGGCCTGACCGGCCATACCGAAGTGGTGCTGGTGGTATTCGACAAGGACAAGGTCAGCTACCGCGAGCTGCTGGCGATGTTCTGGGAACTGCACAACCCGACCCAGGGCATGCGCCAGGGCAACGACATCGGCACCCAGTACCGCTCGGCCATCTACTGCACCAGCCCTGAACAGCTGGAACAGGCCAAGGCCAGCCGCGACGCGTTCCAGGCTGAGCTGACCAAGGCCGGCTTCGGCGAGATCACCACCGAGATCGACCAGGCACCGACCGTATACTTCGCCGAGGCCTACCACCAGCAGTACCTGGCCAAGAACCCGGACGGCTACTGCGGCATCGGCGGTACCGGCGTGTGCCTGCCACCAAGCCTGCAGGGTAACTGACGCATGAGCACGATGACCCTGTTCCACTCGCCATTTTCACCATTCGTGCGCAAGGTGATGGTGGTGTTGCACGAGACCGGCCAGCTTGAGCGTGTGCAGCTGCAGCCGGTGAACATCAGCCCGATCAGCGGCGACCCGCAACTGAACCTGGACAACCCGATCGGCAAGATCCCGGCCCTGCGCCTGGCAGACGGCACGATACTGCACGACAGCCGGGTGATCTGCGAATACCTCGACCTGCAGCACGTCGGCCTGCCGCTGCTGCCGCGCGAAGGCTCGGCGCGCTGGCGGCGCATGACGCTGGTGTCGCAGGCTGATGCGATCATGGATGCGGCGGTGTTGTCGCGCTATGAAAGCTTCTTGCGGCCCGAGGAGAAACGCTGGGATGGCTGGTTGCAGGCGCAGGGCGACAAGATTCGCCGTAGCCTGGCCAACCTGGAGCAGGAGCATTTGCCCGAGTTGATGTCCGGGTTCGACCTGGCGGCGATTGGCGTGGCCTGTGCACTGGGGTACCTGGATTTGCGTCAGCCGGAGTTCGGCTGGCGTGAGCGCCAGCCTGGGTTGGCGGCGTGGTATGCCGAGGTGGTCAAGCGGCCGTCGATGGTCGCTACCTCTCCAGTAGCCTGAAAGGCCGCCATCGCCGGCAAGCCAGCTCCCACAGATACGGCGCACAGCTTTAGAGTTGCGCGATACCTGTGGGAGCGGGCTTGCCCGCGAAAGGGCCAGTAAAGCCAGCCGAAATCAGCAGTCAGGCTTGCCAGCGGTAAACTTCTTGGCCGGGTTGACCGCCGCCTTGAACTCGCGCAGCGCTTTGGAGCCCACCAGCAGCGGGTAGTTGAAGCTGCTGCGGTCCACCAGGTTGACCTCCACGGTGCGCTTCAAGTCCCCCAGACACAGCTCCAGGTCGACCACCGGGCGTTTGGAGATTTCCGGTGCATCGCCTTCCTCCTCTTCATCGGCACGGCCCTTGATCTTGCTGATGCGCGAGACCTTGTGCTCGTAAACCTTGCCGTCCGAGTCCTTGGTCGCCAGGCGGAAGCGTACCCACTCGTCGCCATCGCGGGTGAACAGCTCGATATCCTTGGCCGACAGCGACGCGGTGAAGGCACCGGTGTCCATCTTGGCTTTCAGGGTTTCGCCCAGTTCGGGCAGGGCTATGTTCTCGTAACGGCCGTAGATAGTGGGTTCGGCGGCCATGACCGGCAGCGCCAGCAACGACAACAGGGCAAGCAGAGGTTTCACAGGCAGGCTTCCTTGAGAAAGGTCAGTGCTTAGACTGCACTGGCAGGATAGGTTCGCTGTCACAAGCCTAACCAACATAATGTGAAACATTTGTCCCTGCCGAAGGGCATTGGAAATTTGGCGTAGGCCACGGCCCTGCTTATCATTGCCAACCGTTTATCTCCCACAACAAGAGTCTCTTTATGCGTCGCCTGCTGACCGGCATCCTCACAACTACCCTGCTGCTGCTCAACACCTTGGTGTTGATCTGCCCGCTGCTGGTCTTCGCCCTGCTCAAACTGGTGCTGCCGGGGCGTGGGCGTGACTATGCCTCGTGGGCGGTGATGTGGGTGGCCGAGACCTGGTCGGAGATCGACAAAGCCATCTTTGCCTTGTGCATCCCTACCCAGTGGGATATCCGCGGCGTCGAGAACCTGCGCAAGGACACTTCGTACCTGGCCGTCAGCAACCACCAGACCTGGGTCGATATTCCGGCACTCATCGAGAGCCTCAACCGCCGTACACCGTTCTTCAAGTTCTTCCTGAAGAAGGAGCTGATCTGGGTGCCGCTGCTGGGCCTGGCCTGGTGGGGGCTGGATTACCCGTTCATGAAGCGCTACAGCAAGGCCTTCCTGGAGAAGCACCCGGAGCTGAAGGGCAAGGACCTGGAAATCACCAAGGCGGCTTGTGAACTGTTCAAGCGTCAGCCGGTGACTGTGGTGAACTACCTGGAAGGCACGCGGTTTACCGAAGCCAAGCGTCAGCAGCAGCAGTCGCCGTATCGCTACCTGCTCAAGCCCAAGGCTGGTGGCGTGGCGTTCGTGCTGGCGGCTTTGGGGGAGCAGCTGGATGCCTTGCTGGACGTCACCATCGTGTACCCCGGCAACAAGGCACCGGGGTTCTGGGACTTGCTCAATGGCACCATCAACCGGGTGATTATCGACATTCGCGTACGGGAGCTTGACCCGGTGCTGTGGTCGGGGGATTACGAGAATGATCCCGAGTTCCGCCAGACCGTGCAGGCCTGGGTGAACCAGTTGTGGGTGGAGAAGGACCAGCGGATCGAGCAGCTGCGGGTGGAGATGGGCTGAGATCTTTACTGCCTGTACTGGCCTCTTCGCGGGTAAACCCGCTCCCACAGGTACTGCGCAGCACTCAAAACCTGTGGGTCCCTGTGGGAGCGGGTTTACCCGCGAAGAGGCCGGAACAGGCACTGCAAGAATCCGATTAGAACCCAGGCTAATAATCAGCATAAGGATTACTTTTTTGTCATCCCCCACCTAAGTGGATAAAAATCGACCAAAGCACAACTACAAAAATGCTCTGGATCGAACGATGGCCAACCCACCCAGCTCCACCCCCGCCCAGCTCCGCCGTGTCCTCGGGCTGCCTGCCCTGGTGTTCTTCGGCCTGGTGTACATGGTCCCGCTGACCATCTTCACCACTTACGGCATCGTCACCGAACTCACCGGTGGCCGCACTGCCGGCGCCTATATCGTGACGCTGGTGGCCATGCTGTTCACCGCCACCTCCTACAGCTTCATGGTCAAGCGCTTCCCGGTCGCGGGCTCCGCGTACTCCTACACCAACATGGCCTTCGGCCCGAACATCGGCTTCCTGGCCGGTTGGTCGCTGCTGCTGGATTACCTGTTCCTGCCGATGATCAACTACCTGCTGATCGGCCTGTTCCTCAACATTGCCTTTCCGGCCATCCCCGCGTGGTCGATCGCGCTGGCCTCGATTGCCCTGGTCACGGTGCTCAACGTGGTCGGCATTCACTCGGTGGCCAAGACCAGCAACCTGATCGTTGGCGCGCAGATCATCTTCATCGTGGTGTTCGTCGCCCTGTCCTGCCAGTCTCTGGCTGGCCAGCCGCTCGACCTGCTGTCGCCGCTGCTGGGCGACGGTTCGCAGCCGGGCTTTGGCGCCCTGATGGCAGGGGCTGCAGTGCTGTGCCTGTCGTTCCTCGGCTTCGATGCTGTCTCGACCTTGGCTGAAGAATGCCGTGATGCCCGCCGCGATGTGCCACGCGCCATCATCCTCACCACCCTGTTCGCCGGCTTGCTGTTCACCGTGCTGGCCTACGTCAGCCAGCTGGTGCTGCCGGGCACCACCTTTGCCAATGCCGACGCGGCGGCCAACGAAGTGATGTTCAAGGCGGGCGGGCAGTTCCTGGCCAACTTCTTCACAGCTGCGTATGTCGCTGGCAGCCTGGGCTCGGCGCTGGCCTCGCAGGCGGCGGTGTCGCGTATTCTGTTTACCATGGGGCGCGACAAGGTGCTGCCGCAGCGCACTTTCGGCTACCTGTCACCGCGTTTTGGCACGCCGGTGTTCGCCATTTTGCTGGTTTCGGCGTTCTCGTTACTGGCACTGGTAATCGACCTGGCGACCCTTGCCTCGCTGATCAGCTTTGGTGCGCTGGTCGCGTTTTCGACGGTGAACCTGGCGGTGGTGAAGACCCATCTGGTGGACGATGCCTCGCAGCGCAGCCTCAAAGGGCTGGTGAGCTATGGCCTGGTGCCGCTGGTGGGGTTGGTGCTGACACTGTGGCTGTGGACCAGCCTGTCGGCGCTGACCTTGGTCATTGGCCTGTGCTGGTTTGCGCTGGGCCTGGCGTACCTGGCTGTGCTGACCGCCGGCTTCCGTCGCCCAGTGCGGTTGGTGGACTTCACCGAAGCTACATGACCTGAAAATTGCGCTGGCTGTGCTGGCCCCATCGCCGGCTTGCCGGCGATGAGGCCGGTACTGGTGTTAGAAAATGATCAGACCGAAGGTTGGGTCAATGGCGCCGGGGTAGTCCACAAGCTGCCCAGGTTCTGCAACAACGCCCCGGCAATCCCCTGCTGCCCCAGGTACTGCAGCAGCAACGGCGCAAACTGCCCGATCATCCCGGTATCCATCCCAAGCGCCTTGAACGCATTGTCCAGGTCGCTGCGGTTTTCCACATTGCTGCCCAGCGCATTGTTCAAGGCCGACTGGCTCCCGCTGTTCTTGCCCAGCAACTCACCCAGGCCACTCAAGCCACCCAGTGCATTGGCCCCCGCAAGCAGGTCCAGCCCCGGCACCGCCTTGGTCAATTGCCCATAGTCATCGCTGCTCAGGTTATTGCGCGCCAGCCCCAACATCGCCCCTGCCCCGCCAATGGCCTGTTCGGGGGTGATATTCAATTGGCTGCCCAAGGTGTTGAGCAAATTGGCCTGCGCCTCGGGCGCCTGCACCTGGCCTTGCTGTTGCTGGTTCTGCATGGCAGACACGGCGTTGGCGGCGTCGCTGAGGTTGAAGGCGAACACCGGGCTTGCGGCCAGGGTCATCAGGGTTGCCAGGGTGAATGCTTTCATCGGGAGGGACCTCGTCGGCCGGGATGGCCTTTGGGAAACGAGGGTTTTGACACTTGTTTTCAGCGGTTGTTCCGGGCCGGATATCAGGTGTTCAGCCAAAGCTCAGGAAGCCTGCCTTGACGCAATGACCTAGCATTTTTGTCAGTAGCGGCGCGGATCAAGCCAACAGATACTCGGTAATGTCAGCGTGTCCAGCACACAATTTTCTCGAGAATCGGAAAATGCGCCATGAGTAGCGAAAAGCATTTCTATCAGAATCAAAAAATTACCACTGTAAAAACTGGCAAACGGAACTGCTCGATTTTCCGAGGTATTCAGATTGCACTTGCTGAGAGACAATCGGACTCCGCAGAATATTGCAATTTGCTGACTGTGGACATTAAAGGGTCCGTGACCGCCGTAAAGGGCATCTCGCCCCCAGAGTTACATAGCTACTCCCCTTATGGGAATGCAGCCACTATACCTTCGTCCAGATCGCTATTGGGCTTCAATGGCGAGCGCGCAGAACGAACGGGATTATATCTTCTTGGCAGCTACAGGGCCTACTCGGCAATACTTATGCGCTTTCTTTCCCCCGATACACTTTCTCCTTTCGACAAGGGCTGGATCAACCCATATGCCTACTGTGCAGGGGACCCAATTAACTATACTGACCCTACCGGTCACATGATGCGAAAGAACCGCACACCGGCCCAAAATGTTTCTCACTACGAAAGAAAGCTTGGAAAGCTAAACGATAGAGCACAGGGAAAAACCAACTACATACAGAATCTTGAAGCACTCCAACACAAGGCTCCAGAACACATAAAAAATAGACACACAGTATATAGAGCGACTGGGCACAAGGCGTTCCGCACTTACTTAGATGATATGGCAGATGACATTCATAAAGCAAATTCCGAACTTTCACTAATCGTCGAAAAGGCGGAGAGAACAACAGAAAAGCTTAAATCTGCGCTAGAATTATTGGCTGCCGAAAAGGCATCACTAGCCCCCACAGCACCCCGAGGCAGCATTATTTCCAACTATGATCCGAGCGCACCTCGGGCTAGCATCATTTCCAACTATGATCCAAGTGCACCACGAGCCAGTATCATTTCCAACTATGATCCAAGTGCACCACGAGCCAGCATCATTTCCAACCATGCCCCAAGTGCATCTAGCCTTTCATCATTAATGGAAGGTGTGCGCAGGCACCAGAGTGCCAACCCAAACAACTGACACGGACTACCATGAAAAAGCCCCTCGATACGAGGGGCTCTTGTCTAACGACGGTTGTTACGCCGCCCCCCACATCTTGTGCGGGTCGATCACAAACTTCTTCGGCACACCCGCATCAAACTCGCCATACCCTTCCGGCGCCTGATCCAGGTTGATCACCTGCACTCCCACCACTTCGGCAATGTTGATCCGATCCCACATGATCGCCTGCATCAGTTGGCGGTTGTACTTCATGGTCGGGGTCTGGCCGGTGTGGAAGCTGTGCGACTTGGCCCAGCCCAGGCCGAAGCGGATGCTCAGCGCGCCGATCTTGGCGGCAGCATCCACCGCGCCCGGGTCTTCGGTCACGTACAGGCCCGGAATACCGATGTTGCCGGCAACGCGGGTAACCTGCATCAGAGAGTTCAGCACGGTGGCCGGCGCTTCATGCTTGGCCCCTTCGTGGCCATGGCCGCGGGCCTCGAAGCCTACGGCGTCGATGGCGCAATCCACTTCCGGCTCGCCGAGGATGTCGACGATCTGCTCATGCAGCGGGGTGTCCTTGGACAGGTCGACCACTTCGAAGCCCTGGGACTTGGCGTGGGCCAGGCGGGCCTGGTTGAGGTCGCCAACGATCACGCAGGCAGCGCCCAGCAGGCGCGCCGAAGCAGCGGCGGCCAGGCCAACCGGGCCGGCACCGGCGACGTAGACGGTGCTGCCCGGGCCGACACCGGCAGTCACGGCACCGTGGTAGCCGGTCGGCAGGATGTCGGACAGGCAGGTCAGGTCACGGATCTTCTCCATGGCCTTGTCGCGCTCGGGCAGTTTCAGCAGGTTGAAGTCGGCGTACGGCACCAGCACGTATTCGGCCTGGCCACCGGTCCAGTCGCCCATGTCGACGTAGCCGTAGGCACCGCCGGCGCGGGCCGGGTTGACGGTGAGGCAGACACCGGTGTGCATCTCTTTGCAGGAGCGGCAACGGCCACAAGCGACGTTGAAGGGTACCGAGACCAGGTCGCCGATCTGCATGCGCTCGACATCGCGGCCTTTTTCGACGATTTCACCGGTGATTTCGTGGCCCAGGACCAGGCCGACCTGGGCAGTGGTGCGGCCGCGGACCATGTGTTGGTCGGAGCCGCAGATGTTGGTGGAGACCACCTTCAGGATCACGCCGTGCTCGATCTTCTTGCCGCGTGGGTCCTGCATTTTCGGGTAGTCGATCTTCTGCACCTCGACCTTGCCGGCGCCGAGATATACCACTCCACGATTGCCAGACATGCTCTTACCTCGCTTGATTTATATTTATGCAGCGGTGGTTGAACGCGCCGCCATCCGTGGGCGGCATGTGTTTCTGGAATGAGGGGAATTGTGGGCCTGATGGGGCGGGATGCACTGACTGGGAGCGACAGGGAGATGCCTTTTAGCGGCAAGGGAAAAATGGTGGGGCCATTCGCGGGCACGCCCGCTCCCACAGGTATTGCGTAACCTTCAGGACGGTCACTTTACCTGTGGGAGCGGGCGCGCCCGCGAAGAGGCCGGAACAGGCGCTAGAGAACGACCGTCCGGTTGGCGTTGAGGAACACCCGCCGCTCGATGTGATACCCCACCGCTCGCGCCAAGGTCAGGCATTCGATGTCCCTCCCTTTGGCAATCAGATCTTCGGGGTAATGGCTGTGGTCCACCACCTCGACACCCTGGGCAATGATCGGCCCTTCGTCGAGGTCGTTGTTGATGTAGTGCGCCGTGGCACCGACCATCTTCACGCCCTTGTTGTACGCCTGGTGGTACGGCTTGGCGCCCTTGAACCCTGGTAGCAACGAGTGGTGAATGTTGATCGCCCAGCCATCCAGGCGCCGGCACAACTCGGGCGACAGCACCTGCATATAACGCGCAAGAATCACCAGCTCGGCGCCGGTTTCCTCGATCACCTGCAGTACCTTGCGCTCTTGCCCAGCCTTGTCCTTGGGGTCGAGGGCGAAGTGGTAGTAAGGGATCTTGTGCCAGTGCGCCAGGGGCTCCAGATCAGGGTGGTTGGACACCACCGCGACCACGTCCATGGCCAACTGACCGATGCGCTGGCGATACAGCAGGTCGTTCAGGCAGTGGTCGGCCTTGGACACCATGATCACCACCTTGGGCCGGTGATTCGGTGCAGTCAGCTCGAACGCCATGCCGAACGCATCGCTGCGCTCGGCGAGGCCGGCACGGAAGCCTGCCTCGTCGAAATCGTCCGGCTGGCGGAACTCCACGCGAATGAAGAAACGCCCCGACAGCCGGTCATCGAAGGAGTGGTGCTCCGTCACGTAGCAGCGCTGCTCGAAGAGGTAACGCGTCACCACGTCGACGGTGCCGAGCATGCTCGGGCAGTCGGCGGTGAGAATCCAGGTATCCGGTGCCCGACTCATGTTCGCTCTCCTTAAGCCTCGATGCTCAGGCCGTACTCGGCCGAAGCGTCCTGCAGCCACAGCCACCAGTAGTCGGCGAAGCTGCGGCGAATCACCAGCTCCCAGGTGTCTTCGGCGGTACGGCGGATCACCAGTTGCGACTTGGCGAACACGGTGCCGACAGCCTTGCCCACCGGGAAGTTGTTCGGGTGAACATCATAGCTGGTGGACTTCATCAGCACTTCGCGCACGTTCGGGCCGCGCAGCTCCAGCAGGCTCTGCCCGCCGCTGACATTGACCACCTGGATGTGCTGGCCTTCGAGGGCCGCGCGCAGCTTCTGCTCGACGGCAAACTCCTGGCCCCCGGGACGATCAGCAGCCACTCGTCCGGCCCCATCCATTGCAGCGACATTTCGTTGTTGGCGACCACGGTCAGGGCCACTGGCAGCTCCAGGCCCAGGGCCTTGTGCACGCCGGCGGCAAATTCCGGGTCGTGGCCGTCGCCACGGAGGGTCAGGTGGCCGAGGAACTTGCGTTCACGCAGGGTCACGCCTGCGTTCTTGCGGCCTTTGCCAACCAGGCTGGCCAGGTCGGCGTGGTGCAGTGGCGACTGGGCCTTGGCCTCGGCGCCGGGGTTTTGCTGGAAGACGTTGATAGCGCTCATTTCTTACCTGCCTTGAATTCTGTTGATCGCGAAGACCTGAGGTAGAACCTGTAGTCACAGACTGAGGAGACCCCGTGTGGGAGCGGGTTTACCCGCGAAGAGGGTGGTGAATTCACCATCGCATTCGCGGGTGAACCCGCTCCCACAGAGGTCGCATTCCAATCAGAGCTACCGGTGAAGCCTCAAACGTTCTGCCGCTCACCCTTCGGATCGAAGAACACCGAAGACACGATCTCCGCCTCGATCACGCTGCCATCCGCCTGTGGCGAGTACACGCGCTCGCCCATGCGCTTGAGGCCGCCCTTGACCACACCCATGGCGAACGAGTAGCCCAGGGAGTTGGACGCGTAGCTGGAGGTGACGTGGCCAACCATGTCCATCGGGATTGGCTGTTTCGGGTCGAACACCAGCTGGGCGCCTTCCGGCAGCCACTTGGTCGGGTCGACCGGCTTCAGGCCCACCAGCTGCTTGCGGTTTTCGCGCACGCAGTCTTCGCGGTTCATGCCACGCAGACCGATCCACGAATACGGCTTGTTGCGGCCCACGCACCAGCTCATGTTCAGGTCATCCGGGGTCATCGAGCCGTCAGTGTCCTGGCCAACGATGATGAAGCCCTTCTCGGCACGCAGTACGTGCATGGTCTCGGTGCCGTACGGGGTCAGGTTGTACTTCTTGCCTGCCTCGATGATCTGTTCCAGCACGCCCATGGCGTAGTTGGCCTGTACGTTGACTTCGTACGACAGCTCGCCGGTGAACGAGATTCGGAACACCCGGGCCGGTACGCCGCCGACGTTGCCTTCTTTCCAGGTCATGAACGGGAAGGCTTCCTTGTCCATGTCGATGTCGGTCAGCTCGCTGAGCAGCTTGCGGCTGTTAGGGCCGGACAGGGTCATGGTGGCCCAGTGGTCGGTGACCGAGGTGAAGTACACCTTCAGTTCCGGCCATTCGGTCTGGTGGTACAGCTCCATCCACTGCAGCACGCGGGCGGCGCCACCAGTGGTGGTGGTCATGATGAAGTGGTTGTCGCCGACGCAGGCGGTTACGCCGTCGTCGAAGACCATGCCGTCTTCCTTGCACATCAGGCCATAGCGGGCCTTGCCCACGTCGAGCTTGGTCCAGGCGTTGGTGTAGATGCGGTTGAGGAACTCACGCGCATCCGGGCCCTGGATGTCGATCTTGCCCAGGGTCGAGGCGTCCAGCAGGCCCACGCTGTCGCGCACGGCCTTGCATTCACGGGCCACGGCGGCGTGGATGTCTTCACCGGCTTTCGGGAAGTACCATGGGCGCTTCCACTGGCCGACATCTTCGAACTCGGCGCCGTTCTTCACGTGCCAGGCATGCAGGGCGGTGAAGCGTACGGGCTCGAACAGGTGACCACAGTGACGGCCCGCTACCGCGCCGAAGGTAACCGGCGTGTAGTTGGGACGGAACATGGTGGTGCCCATTTCCGGGATGGTGATGCCGATCGAACGGGCGGCAATGGCCAGGCCGTTGATGTTGCCCAATTTGCCCTGGTCGGTACCGAAGCCCAGCGCGGTGTAGCGTTTCACGTGCTCGACCGACTCGAAGCCTTCGCGGGTGGCCAGTTCGATGGCGGCTGCGGTGACGTCGTTCTGCTGGTCAACGAACTGCTTGGGTGCACGGGCAGTGCCTTTGTCGTGCGGCACCTGGAACAGCGCCACAGTGGCCTCTTCCTTGCGTGCAACGGTTTTCGGCAGGCTGCCAACGGTGGCCTTGAAGCCTGCTTCGGTGGCTGCGCGAACGCCGCCTTCGAAGCCATCGGCGATCACGTCGCCCAGGGCGTAGACGCCGTTGATGCCACCCACGCATTCGCGTTTCTGCGGAGCATCGCCCGGCACGAAGCCGAGGATGTCTTCACGCCATACCGGGCGACCGCCCAGGTGCGAAGCCAGGTGCACGATCGGGCTGTAACCGCCGGAGGTGGCGATCAGGTCGCACTCGAGGGTTTCGCCAGGGCTGGTGACCTTGTGTGCCTGCACGTCGATGGCGGCCACACGGGCGCCGGTAACATGCTTGCTGCCCTTGGCCTCGATCACGGCGCTGGAGGTGAGGATGCGGATGCCTTTGGCACGCGCTTCTTCGACCAGCGAGCCACGCGGGTTGTGACGGGCGTCGGCGATGGCGACCACTTGCAGGCCGGCGTCGTGCCAGTCCAGCGCGGCGCGGTAGGCGTGGTCGTTGTTGGTCGACAGCACCAGCTTGCGGCCCGGGGCCACGCCGTAACGGCGTACGTAGGTGGACACGGCGCCAGCCAGCATGTTGCCCGGCACGTCGTTGTTGCCGTACACCAGCGGGCGCTCGTGAGCGCCGGCAGCCAGCACTACGCGCTTGGCACGCACGCGGTGCACGCGGTGGCGAACCTGGCCGATCGGGGCGCGGTCGCCGAGGTGGTCGGTGAGGCGCTCGTGGATGGTCAGGAAGTTATGGTCGTGGTAGCCGTTGACCGTGGCACGTGGCAGCAGGGTCACTTCCGGCAGGCTTTCCAGCTCCTTGACCACGGCGTTGACCCAATCGGTAGCAGGCTTGCCGTCGAGGGTTTCGCGGGTGTCGAGCAGGCTGCCGCCGAACTCTTCCTGCTCGTCAGCCAGGATCACGCGGGCACCGCTGCGGGCAGCGGCCAGTGCGGCGGCCAGGCCAGCAGGGCCGGCGCCGACGATCAGCACGTCGCAGTGCTGGTTCATGTAGTCGTAGCTGTCCGGGTCGTTCTGCAGCGGCGCGCGGCCAAGGCCGGCGGCTTTGCGGATGTACTTCTCGTAAGTCATCCAGAACGATTTCGGGTACATGAAGGTTTTGTAGTAGAAGCCCGGCGGCATCATGCTGCCGCCCACCTTGCCAAGGATGCCCATGACGTCGTTGTTGACGTTCGGCCAGCCGTTGGTGCTGGTGGCTACCAGACCTGCGTACAGCGCCTGCTGGGTGGCACGCACGTTGGGGATCTGGGTGGCTTCGCTGGAGCCGATCTGCAGGATGGCGTTCGGCTCTTCGGTACCGGCGGCGATGATGCCGCGTGGACGCGAATACTTGAAGCTGCGGCCGACGATGTCGACGCCGTTGGCCAGCAACGCGGCGGCCAGGCTGTCACCGGCATAACCCTGGTAGGTCTTGCCGTTGAAGCTGAAGTTCAGGACCTTGCTGCGGTCGATACGGCCGCCGCTGGCGAGGCGATAGGTCTGGCTCATACTTTTTCCCCTTGGCCTTTGACGGTCGACGCAGCGCTGCTTTGCTTGCCGCTGGCGGTCACTTGCGGCTTCTCGCCAATCTTGTAGGTTTCCAGAATTTCGTAGGTCACGGTGTCACGGGTGACGTTGAAGTACTGGCGGCAGCCGGCAACGTGGTCCCACAGTTCGTGGTGAATACCGCGTGGGTTGTCACGGTAGAACATGTAGGTACCCCACTCCTCGTCGGAGCAGGCGTTAGGGTCCAGCGGGCGGGCGATGTGCGCCTGGCCAGAGGCGTGGAACTCTTCTTCGGAGCGCAGCTCGCCGCAGTGGGGACAGAAAATATGCAACATGACGGTGTCTCCGGTTAGTGGGCGACGGCGGCAGCGCCGTGTTCGTCGATCAGTGCGCCGCTGTAGAAACGGTCCATGGAGAACGGCGCGGCCAGTGGGTGCATTTCGCCCTTGGCCAGGCTCGCGGCGAAGACGTTGCCCGAACCCGGGGTCGCCTTGAAGCCGCCAGTACCCCAACCGCAGTTGAAGAACATGTTCTTGACCGGGGTCTTGGTGATGATCGGGCAGGCGTCCGGCGAGGTATCGACGATACCGCCCCACTGACGGTTCATGCGCACGCGCGAGAGGTTGGGGAACATCTCGACGATGGCCTGCAGGGTGTGCTCGATCACCGGGTACGAACCGCGCTGGCCGTAGCCAACCCAGCCGTCGATACCGGCACCGATCACCAGGTCGCCCTTGTCGGACTGGCTGATGTAGCCGTGTACGGCGTTGGACATGATCACGCTGTCGATGATCGGCTTGATCGGTTCGGATACCAGTGCTTGCAGCGGGTGCGATTCCAGCGGCAGCCGGAAGCCGGCCAGCCTGGCCATGTGCCCGGAGTTACCGGCAGTGACCACGCCGACGCGCTTGGCGCCGATGAAGCCTTTGTTGGTTTCCACGCCAATGACCGCGCCGTTTTCCTTGCGGAAACCGATCACTTCGGTCTGCTGGATCAGGTCCACGCCCAAGGCGTCAGCGGCACGGGCGAAGCCCCAGGCCACGGCGTCGTGACGGGCCACGCCGCCACGGCGCTGCACGGTGGCACCGAGGATCGGGTAGCGGGTGTTCTTCGAGCAGTCCAGGTACGGGATCTCGGCCGCGACCTGGGCAGTGTTGAGCAGCTCGCCATCCACGCCGTTCAGGCGGTTGGCGCTGACGCGGCGCTCGGAGTCACGCATGTCCTGCAGGGTGTGGCACAGGTTGTACACGCCGCGCTGGGAGAACATCACGTTGTAGTTGAGGTCCTGGGACAGGCCCTCCCACAGCTTCATGGCGTGCTCGTACAGGTGCGCCGACTCATCCCACAGGTAGTTGGAACGCACGATGGTGGTGTTACGGGCGGTATTGCCGCCGCCCAGGTAGCCCTTCTCGATCACGGCAACGTTGGTGATGCCGTGTTCTTTGGCCAGGTAGTAGGCCGTGGCCAGGCCATGGCCGCCACCGCCGACGATAACCACGTCGTAGACCTTTTTAGGGGTTGGCGTGCGCCACATGCGCTGCCAGTTCTCGTGGTGGCTGAGGGAGTGCTTGAAAAGGCCGAAGCCCGAGTAACGTTGCATGGTGTGTGGCTCCACTCAGCGGTAAACA
This sequence comes from Pseudomonas sp. LS.1a, assembly GCF_022533585.1. Taxonomy (NCBI): domain Bacteria; kingdom Pseudomonadati; phylum Pseudomonadota; class Gammaproteobacteria; order Pseudomonadales; family Pseudomonadaceae; genus Pseudomonas; species Pseudomonas sp. LS.1a. The sequence goes on along the minus strand of NZ_CP092827.1, from coordinate 338,040 downwards.
GGGAAATCTGCGCACAGGGCCGCGACGTTCTTCGCCACATCGGCTTCGACGTCTGCGTCACCGAGGTTGTCGAGGATGTCGCAGATCCAGCCGGCCAGGGCTACACATTGCGCGACCTTGAAGCCACGGGTGGTGACGGCCGGGGTGCCGATGCGCAGGCCCGAGGTGACGAACGGCGACTGCGGGTCGTTCGGCACGGCGTTCTTGTTGACGGTGATGTGCGCGCGGCCCAGGGCTGCGTCGGCATCCTTACCGGTCAGGCCCTGGCGAATCAGGCTGACCAGGAACAGGTGGTTGTCGGTACCGCCGGAGACCACGTCATAGCCACGGTCGATGAACACCTGGGCCATGGCCTGGGCGTTTTCGATGACTTGCTTCTGGTAGCTCTTGAACTCAGGTTCCAGCGCTTCCTTGAAGCACACGGCCTTGGCGGCGATCACGTGCATCAGCGGGCCACCCTGGGCGCCCGGGAATACGGCGGCGTTGAGCTTCTTCTCGATCTCTTCGTTGGCCTTGGCCAGGATCAGGCCACCACGCGGACCGCGCAGGGTCTTGTGGGTGGTAGTGGTGACTACGTCGGCGAACGGGATCGGGTTCGGGTACAGGCCAGCGGCAACCAGGCCGGCTACGTGGGCCATGTCGACGAACAGCAGCGCACCGACCTTGTCGGCGATGGCGCGGAAGCGCGGGAAGTCGAGGGTCTTGGAGTAGGCCGAGAAGCCGGCAACGATCATTTTCGGCTTGTGCTCGACAGCCAGGCGCTCGACTTCGTCGTAGTCGATCAGGCCGGTGGTGGTGTCGATGCCGTATTGCACAGCGTTGTACAGCTTGCCCGAGGACGACACCTTGGCGCCGTGGGTCAGGTGGCCGCCGTGGGCCAGGCTCATGCCGAGGATGGTGTCACCGGCCTGCAGCAGGGCCAGGTAGACGGCACCGTTGGCCGAGGAGCCGGAGTGCGGCTGGACGTTGGCGTAGTCGGCACCGAACAGCTGCTTGGCGCGTTCGATGGCCAGGGCTTCCACCTTGTCCACGTGCTCGCAGCCACCGTAGTAGCGCTTGCCCGGGTAGCCTTCGGCGTACTTGTTGGTCAGGCCGCTGCCTTGGGCCTGCATCACGCGCTTGGAGGTGTAGTTTTCCGAGGCGATCAGCTCGATGTGGTCTTCCTGGCGCTGTTCTTCGGCATTCATCGCCGCCAGCAGTGCATCGTCGTAACCCTGGATCTGGTCTTGCTTGCTGAACATCGTGTATCTCCCGGCAGCGATCGTTTTTTGTCGTGGGGCACTGCGGCCCTTTGTGGCGATGTTATGACTGGCCGGGGCAGGTCAGATGCCTGCGCACGCCTTGCAATGGCGCGTTTACGACATTCGCTTTTGTGTCGCCCGTGCCGGCCCTTTCGCGGGTGAACCCGCTCCCACAGGTACGGCGGTGCTTCAATGCTTGCAATATCCCTGTGGGAGCGGCTTTAGCCGCGAAGAGGCCAGTACAGGCAATGCCGAAATCAAACGCTGCACCGCTTGTATAGGCAACTGCTGAATCGATGGTTTAGAGTGCTGATCTGCGTCGTTCACAGGACAGTGTCATGACAGATAAGAGCCAACAATTCGCCAGCGACAACTATTCCGGTATCTGCCCCGAAGCCTGGGCGGCCATGGAGAAGGCCAACCACGGCCACGACCGCGCCTACGGCGACGACCAGTGGACCGAACGCGCCGCGCAATACTTCCGCAACCTGTTCGAAACCGACTGCGAGGTGTTCTTCGCCTTCAACGGCACCGCCGCCAACTCCCTGGCCCTGGCCTCGCTGTGCCAGAGCTACCACAGCGTGATCTGCTCCGAGACCGCCCACGTCGAAACCGACGAGTGCGGTGCGCCAGAGTTTTTCTCCAACGGCTCCAAGCTGCTGACTGCGCCCAGCGTCAACGGCAAGCTGACGCCGCAGTCGATCCGCGAAGTGGCGCTGAAGCGCCAGGACATCCACTACCCCAAACCACGGGTCGTGACCATTACCCAGGCCACCGAGGTGGGCACCGTCTATCGCCCCGACGAGCTGAAGGCGATCAGCGCCACCTGCAAGGAGCTGGGCCTTAACCTGCACATGGACGGCGCGCGCTTTAGCAATGCCTGCTCGTTCCTGGGCTGCAGCCCGGCCGAGCTGACCTGGAAGGCCGGCGTCGATGTGCTGTGCTTTGGCGGCACCAAGAACGGCATGGCGGTGGGCGAGGCGATCCTGTTCTTCAACCGCCAACTGGCCGAGGACTTCGACTACCGCTGCAAGCAGGCCGGGCAACTGGCGTCGAAGATGCGTTTCTTGTCGGCGCCTTGGGTGGGCCTGCTGGAAGATGGCGCCTGGCTGCGTCATGGCAATCACGCCAACCATTGCGCGCAGTTGCTCGCCTCGCTGGTGAGTGACTTGCCGGGGGTGGAACTGATGTTCCCGGTGGAGGCCAACGGGGTGTTCCTGCAGATGCCGGAGCACGCCATCGAAGCACTGCGCGGCAGGGGCTGGCGCTTCTATACCTTCATTGGAAGCGGCGGGGCGCGGTTCATGTGCTCGTGGGATACCGAGGAAGAACGGGTGCGCGAGCTGGCGGCGGATATCCGCAGCATCATCGGCGCCTGACAGGCCGCATTCGCGGGTAAACCCGCTCCCACAGGGATCGCGCAGGTTTCAAGGCCTGTGATGAACCTGTGGGAGCGGGTTTACCCGCGAAGAAGCCAACACTGATCTAAAGCCTGAACCCACCCATCTGCCGCGCCAGGTCATCCGCCAAGCCACGCAACGCCTGGCATTCCTCGCGGCATCCCCGCACCTCTGCCGCCGTCTCCCGCGCCAGGTCGGAAATCCCCTGCACGGTCCGGTTGATCTCCTCGGTCACCGCCGACTGCTCTTCGGTCGCCGTGGCCACCTGATGGTTCATATCGCTGATGTGCTCGACCTGATCGGTAATCGCACCCAACGACACCCCAGTACGCTGGCTCGACTCCACCCCACTACCCGTCGCCTGCTGCCCTGCCTGCATCGAACTCACCGCCGAACCTGCGCCCTGTTTCAGGCGCTGGATCATCTGCTGCACTTCGTCGGTGGACAGCTGCGTGCGCCGGGCCAACGTACGCACCTCATCAGCCACCACGGCAAACCCGCGGCCCATCTCCCCCGCCCTGGCCGCCTCGATGGCGGCATTCAGCGCCAGCAGGTTGGTCTGCTCGGAAATGCTACGGATTACCGCGAGAACTTCATCGATCGAGGCTACTTCGTCGGCCAACTGGCTGACCGCATCGGCCGCCTTGCCGATATCACCCGACATACCCTCGATACCCCGAATCGAGCGTTGCACCACCTCACGCGCCTGCAACGCTTCATCCCGCGCCGACTGCGAGGCCTGCGCCGCATCGCCGGCGTTGCGGGCAATGTCCTGCACGGTCAAGCCCATTTCGTGCACGGCAGTGGCGACCATTTCGGTCATTTCCTGCTGACGCCCGGAACGCTCGGCGGTGTTGTCCACCACCTGCGTCACCTGCTCGACCGCCTGGTGCAGCCGCTCGGAGGTGTGCAGTACCTCGCCGATCAGCCGGCGCTGGCTGTCGAGGAAGCGGTTGAAGCCACGCGCCAGGTCGCCCAGTTCGTCCTGACGTGAATCGTCCAGCCGGTGGCTGAGGTCACCCGCGCCACTGCCGATCTGCACCAACGCCGCAGTGACGCGCCGGATCGGCCGCACCAGGCCACGCGCCAGCACCACCACCAGCAGCAGCGACACCAGCGCCACGGCACCACCGATCAGGCTGGTCAGCCATACCGCCTGATGCATTTGTGCGTAGATCTCCCCCTCGGGCACCTCGGCCACCAAGGTCCAGTTGAGGTCGCGCAGGGGCAGGCCGAGCGCCAGGTAGCTTTCGCCATCACGGCTGAAGCGGCTGCTGCGCAGGCCTTCGCCGCCGGTCATCAGCGCCTTGGCCGCATCCGCGCCGAGCTGTTCGGTGAGCTGGCGTTTGCCGCTCAAGGCAGCGTCCGGGTGAACCTGGATCAGGCCATCGTTACGCACCAGGAACACCTTGCCGTGCTCGCCAAAGTTGAAGTCATGGATCAGCTTCGACAGCTCGGTCATGCGCAGGCCCATGCCGGCCACGCCGACCAGTTGGCCATTCTTTTCCACGCGATAGTCGATGAACAGCGCCAACTCACCCGTGGCACCGTCGATGTCGATATTGATCAGGCGCTCGGCGCCGCTGTCGATGTAGCCGTAGAACCATTTGTCCTTCGGGTTACTGCGACTTAGGGTGCGGTCCAGGCCATTCTCGCTGTAGTAATGGCCGGTTTCGGTCGAGACGAACAGAGTGGTGAAGGCCTGGTTGCGCTGCTTGGCGGCGGCCAGGTACTCGATGAATGAAGCGGCTTGGTCAGGGTCTTCACCGGCGGCAAGCCAGTCGCGCAGCAGGGTGTTGCCGGCAATGTCCGCCGCCGCCACCAGCGGCTGGCCTAGCATGCGTTCGATATCATTGCGTATGGCCTCGATACTGGCGGGCAACGCAGTATCGACCAGGTAGCGTTCGGTGAGGCGGTTGAGCGCCACCGTGAAGATGATGACCACCACCAGGATGCTCGCCAGCAAGGCGGCGCCCATGCTGGTGATCAACTGCCACTGGATGCTCTTACGCCAGATACGCATGCCCCTACTCCCCGCACATTATTGTTTTGCGGAAAGTGTATACACTTGCGTATCCAGTTAATCCAGTGCTCTGAAGCAAGCCGCCGCCCCTGTGGGAGCGGGTTCACCCGCGAATGCGACGGTGAATTCACCGACGCATTCGCGGGTAAACCCGCTCCCACAGGGGCCAGTGCAGGGCCTTATTGTTCGGCAATGGTCCGCACGATGGCGTCCACCGTGGCGTCAATCTGCGCCTGGGTACGCTCCAGCGTCCTGCGGTGCTCATCCTGCAACTCGATCTGTCGCGAACACAGGTTCAGCGCGGCCAGCACCAGCAGCTTGTCGCCGATCAGGGTCGGGTACTGACGCTTGGTCTGGGCCAGCGCCGTGTTGAGCATTTGCACCGCCTGGGCCAGGGTAGCTTCCTGGCCTTCAGGCGCCTTGATCGAATAGTCGTTGCCGAGGATCGACACGACATTGATCGGTTGCGCTCGCAGTGTCATGCGCCTACGACGCCGGCGTTGGCGCGCTCGAGCAGCGCCTGCAGGCGTGCGGCGGTGCTGCCGTTCTTCTCTTCCTGCTCCATCAGCGACAGCTGCAGGGTTTCGTTCTCTTCCTTGGCCTGGGCCAGTTCCTGGCCGAGGGCGGTGTTCTGCTCGGTGAGTTGAGCGTTCTTCTGCATCAGGTCGCTGACCAGTTGCTCGATTTGATTCAGGGAAGCTTCCAGCATGGGTCTATCTCAGGTTGTTGCGAGGGGCGCACACGATAAAGAAAAGTGCGGCCCATCGCCATTAAATATCGGATTCACGAGGTGTCTAACCCGCAGATTGACAGAGGAACCACCCCCTTGTTCCGACCTGGGTCAACCGCCGGTCAGGAAACGACAGCAGTCGCACAATTTTCGCCAAGCGCACTCAAGCGTGCCTCGACCTGACCGATACCCCTGAGAGTCATATTCCGTCGCACTGGGTGCGTCACCTTCACTAGCCTGGATCTGCCCAAACCATGTCATTACGCAACATGAATATCGCCCCGCGCGCGTTGCTCGGCTTTGCCCTTATCGGCCTGCTGATGCTCGGCCTCGGTATCTTCTCCCTGGTGCAGATGGGCAACATCCGCCAGGCCGGTCTGGTCATCGAGCAGATCAGCGTGCCCAGCATCAAGGTCCTCGACGAGATCAGTGCGCTGAACCTGCGCCTGCGCAGCCTCTCCTACCGCCTGCTGGTGAACCGCGAGCCGCAAACCCAGCAGGAAACCCTGAACCTGCTGGACCAGCGCAACCTCGAGATCGACCGTGCCCGCCAGGCGTACCTGCCGCTGATCAGCGCCGCCGACGAACAGGCCGCGTACGACCAGTACGTCCAGCTGCTCACCCAGTACCGCCAGCTGGAGTCACGCATGCGCAGCCTGAGCCAGGCCGGCAACCTCGACGAACTGCGCGACCTGCTCAACCGCGACCTGCTGGCCAACTCCGAGCAGATCAACAAGATCATGGAGACCCTGGTGCGCATCAACACCGAGCAGACCCGCGCCACCAACCAGACAGCTGCCAGCCAGTACAGCACCGCCTTCACCCTGGTCATCAGCCTGCTGGTCACCGCCACCGTGCTGACCTTGCTCTGCGCCTTCCTGCTGACCCGCAGCATCGTCAAACCGATCGAAGAAGCACTCAAGAGCGCCGAGCAAGTCGCCGATGGTGACCTGACCCACATCATCAGCGCCGAAGGCACCGACGAAGCCGCCCGCCTGCTGCGGGCCATGGCCCGCATGCAGGAAAATCTGCGCGACACGCTGCAGCTGATTGCCGGCTCCGCCACCCAGCTGGCCTCGGCGGCGGAAGAACTCAACAGCGTCACCGACGAAAGCGCCCGTGGCCTGCAGCAGCAGAACAACGAAATCGAGCAGGCAGCCACCGCCGTGACCGAGATGACCAGTGCCGTGGAAGAAGTGGCGCGCAATGCAGTGAGCACTTCGGAAGCGTCCAGCGAGGCCAGCCGCTCGGCCGGCGATGGCCGAGACCTGGTCATGGAAACCGTGGGCGCCATCGAACGCATGAGCGGCGACGTGCAGGCCACCGCCACGCTGATCACCCACCTGGCTGAGCAGTCGCGTGATATCGGCAAGGTACTCGATGTGATCCGTGGCCTGGCCGACCAGACCAACCTGCTGGCGCTGAATGCCGCGATCGAGGCGGCGCGCGCCGGTGAGGCGGGCCGTGGTTTTGCCGTGGTGGCCGATGAGGTACGGGCGCTGGCTCATCGTACCCAGCAGTCGACCAGTGAGATCGAGCGGATGATCGGCAGTATTCAGGGGGGACGGAAGAGGCAGTGGAATCGATGCGCACCAGCACCGAACGCGCCGAGTCCACCCTCAATATTGCCCGTGGCGCGGGTATGGCGCTGGACACCATTGCCGGAGCGGTGGCGCAGATCAACGAGCGCAACCTGGTGATTGCCAGTGCGGCGGAAGAGCAGGCGCAGGTGGCGCGGGAAGTGGACCGCAACCTGGTGAACATCAATGACCTGTCGGTGCAGAGTGCTACCGGGGCGCATCAGACCAGTGCGGCGAGTGCGGAGTTGTCGCGGTTGGCTGTGGATCTGAATGGGTTGGTGGCGCGCTTCCGCACCTGACTTCAGATAGCCGGGGCCGCTTTGCGGCCCATCGCGACACAAGGCCGCTCCCACATTGACCGGCGTAACCGGGGCCTTTGTGGGAGCGGCCTTGTGTCGCGAAAGGGCTGCAAGGCAGCCCCCTGCATTCCCGGATCAGTAATCGATCCGCACATCCCCTTTCGGCACGCTGCAGCACGACAGGATGTAGCCCTCGGCTTCGTCCTCTTCGGTGATGCCGCCGTTGTGCTCCATCTCCACTTCACCGCCCAGCTTGAGCACCTTGCAGGTACCGCAAATACCCATGCCGCAGGCTTTCGGGATCATCAGGCCAACTTTGGCCGCCGCCGCGTGCACGGTCTCGCCCGGGGCGATGCGGATGCTCTTCTCGCTGCCGATGAACTCCACCAGATTGAGGTCGGCCGCATCCAGCTCCGGCGCGTCAGCTGCCTGCTCGGCGTGCTCCACCGCATCGGCCTTGGCTTCGGCCGGCGTCGCACCGAACGACTCCTCGTGGTAGTTCTTCATGTCGAAGCCGACCGCTTCGAGCATGCGCTTGACCGCAGTCATGTAGGGTGTCGGGCCACAGCAGAACACCACGCGGTCCATGTAGTCCGGCGCGATCAGCTCCATCAGGCGCTGGTTCAGGTAGCCACGGTAACCCGCCCACGGCTCGCCCAGGCCATGCTTTTCGCAAATGATGTGCAGGCTGAAGTTGGGGATGCGCGAAGCCATCTGCTCCAGCTCGCGGTGGTAGATGATGTCCTTCGGCGAACGGGCGCTGTGCACGAATACCATGTCGACATTGCCGTTGGTGTCGTAGAACCAGCGCGCCATCGACATGACCGGGGTGATACCGACACCGCCCGAGAGGTACAGCACCTTCTGTGCCGGGAAGTCGATGGCGTTGAACAGCCCCACCGGGCCGTGCACCGGCAGCTCGGCGCCTTCGTGCATGGTGTCGTGGAGGAAGTTGGACACCAGCCCGCCCGGTACACGCTTGACGGTGATCGAGAAGCTGTAGGGCACCGACGGTGAACTGGAGATGGTGTAGGAGCGCATCACCGGCTTGCCTTCGATCTCCAGCTCAAGGGTGACGAACTGCCCTGGCTTGAAGAAGAACATGATCGGCTGGTCGGCCATGAAGCAGAACGTGCGCACGTCCCAGGTCTCCTGGATGACCTTGACGCAGCGCACGATGTGGCGGCCGTTGGCCCAGGTCTGGGTAGTGACCGGATTGAGGAAGGTATCGGACATGTTCATCTCCAGCAGCCGACTATTGGCCTTTTATGGCTTGGATAATGCGCAAGCTGAAGACGACGTACATTCCTGCCAGCGACATCGGCGTGCTCATCGCGACCAGCCCCGTGCTGCAAGGGCTGGCGCGTCGTAATTCAAATCGGCCATGTCGCCCATGGATACGGTTCATGGCGCCTTCGGACGCACACTCCACGGCAAAAGAACATGCTGTTTCTTGATGAGCAGCCTTGCGGCACCACAACAACGATTAGCCACCTTTTGCCGGCCGCACACGGCCCCGAGGAATACACGATGGACGTCACCGCAACCCTGAGCCTGGGCGATCCACTGGAACCTGCACGCAAGGCCACCGCCGAGATGCTGCAGACCCGCGAGCGCACCTACTCGCTGCCCCAGCCTTTCTACAACGACGAGCGTCTGTTCCAGATCGACATGCAGGAGATCTTCCACAAGGAGTGGCTGATCGCCGGCATGACCTGCGAGATCCCGGCCAAGGGCAACTACATCACCCTGCAGATCGGCAAGAACCCGATCATCGTGGTGCGTGGCGCCGAAGGTAAAGTGCATGCCTTCCACAACGTCTGCCGCCACCGTGGTTCGCGTCTGTGCGTCAGCGACAAGGGCAAGGTGGCCAAGCTGGTCTGCCCGTACCACCAGTGGACCTACGAACTGGACGGTCGCCTGCTGTTCGCCGGTACCGAAATGGGTGCCGACTTCGACATGAACCAGTACGGCCTGAAGCCGGTGAACGTGAAGGTCGCCGGTGGCTACATCTTCATCAGCCTGGCGGAAAACCCGCCGGCCATCGACGAGTTCCTGGCTACCCTCGAGCACTACATGGAACCGTACGACATGGAAAACACCAAGGTGGCGGTGCAAACCACCTTGATGGAAAAGGCCAACTGGAAGCTGGTGCTGGAAAACAACCGCGAGTGCTACCACTGCAACGGTTCGCACCCGGAGCTGCTGCAAACCCTGCTGGAATGGGACGACACCAACGACCCACGCGCCAGCCAGGAATTCAAGGACCACGTGGCCGCCTCCGCTGCCGCCTGGGAAGCCGAGAAGATCCCGTACCTGCACAAGAGCCACGGCCTGCGTAACCGCATCGTGCGCATGCCGCTGCTCAAGGGCACCGTGTCGATGACCATGGACGGCAAGCAGGCCTGCCAGAAGCTGATGGGCCGCATCAAGAACCCGGACCTCGGCTCGATGCGCATCCTGCACCTGCCGCACTCGTGGAACCACTGCATGGGCGACCACATGATCGTGTTCACCGTGTGGCCGATCAGCGCCCAGGAAACCATGGTCACCACCAAGTGGCTGGTGCACAAGGATGCCGTGGAAGGTGTCGATTACGACCCGGAGCGCATGCGCAAGGTGTGGGACGCCACCAACGACCAGGACCGTCGCTTGGCCGAAGAGAACCAGCGTGGTATCAACTCCACCGCTTACCAGCCAGGGCCGTACTCGAAGACCTACGAGTTTGGCGTGGTCAACTTCATTGACTGGTACAGCCAGCGTCTGCTGAACAACCTGGGGGCGGAGCCGGCGGCGTATCTGAAGGAAGTGCAGGCGCAGTAAGCGATTGCACTGAACTGTGGAGGGGTTGAAACACGACCCCTCCAATTCACCTCGAATGCCGTCGTCGCCTAACCCCCATCGTATCGCCCTGAAAACCCCATGCATCCGGAGCAGGACGGTTGATTTCAGATTGCCGCACCGACAGTTCACGCTGAGGCGGGGTCTGCACGCTTTCCAGTGCAATTTCCGCAGCAACCTCAGCCGGCATTCCCCCTGCCAGTAAATCGAAGTTCTTCTTTACCTGCCTCAAGGGACTGCTACCAGGGCCGACCGCAGCGTTGATAGCGCGTGCACCGGTTGCCGCCAGACTTATCGCCGTACCGACATTCGCCCCAAAAATTGCACTCTCCACGCCTGCGAATTGCGCCGCAGCACTTCCCAAGCTCAAGAGTGAGCCGAATGTACTCGTTCGTGCAGCGTTAAGCCCAAGACGATTGGTTGGTGAAGGCCCCAGGAAGTTGTACCCCAAGGTCAGTGCATTCGATGCCATCCCCAAGCCTCGTAAAGTCAGGGCCGCCGTTTCGAAAAACCGGCCTGTCGGATCGTGCCGGTTGACTGGCTCACCACCACAGTATGCGTAGACATTGATGCCCCCGCGGCCAAATGGGCTGAGGCTATCAGGGCTCAGAAATCGCATCAGAGTCGGGCTGTAGAAGCGATGACCGGTTCCCAACGGGTAATTCCCAGTCAATGGATCCCGATACTGTCCACAAAAAGCCAGCCCAGGAGCGAGGGCTGCGTTCATGGCGCCGTAAGGCGAATAGGCACGCGGGCCGAAAAGTGTTGCCATGAGTTATCCACAATACGAAGAGTTGCAGACACGGTAATGGCTGGTTGGAAATTTGCGTACTGGCAAAAATGTCAGGCAGGCTACTGATCACTATTTGATCATATGGGCCAGGGCCTCATGTTCACTGGGCTGCAGCGGAGTTCATACACCTTGTCCACAGAGACACCAACAGAGTTTGTGAGCAACCGATGAATTTTCTGCCACCTGGTTGTGGATAAACGTCTCAAGGCCCGGATTTTCAAGGATCGAGCAGCATTCAGGCAAGATTGATCATTTTTTGAGCAAATCTTTCAAGACCTTTGACTGCGTGGCTTACAGCAGATACCGAACAGATTATCCACAGACCGGCTAACAGCGATTGTGGGCAAAATCAGGAGGATGCTGATGCGCACGCCTGCGAAGGCTGGGAGAATGCTTGATCGTTTTTTGATCAATACCTTGAAGAGCACGAAATACAAGGGCTGCAGCCATGCGCCAACACTTTATCCACACCTTGGCGAACAGATTTGGTGGGCAAAAGCATTCGGTCGATGCTGTGTATGGAATGTGGGAGCGGCCTTGTGTCGCGAAAGGGTTGCGCAGCAGCCCCAGGTTTTTGCATCATGCAGAAATGGCTGGGGCCGCTGCGCAGCCCTTTCGCGACACAAGGCCGCTCCCACAAAGAGACCTCCAAGCCTCTGCTTTCAGCGCAACACGCCCTCTTCCACCAGCAGCTTGAGGATGGCCTCGGCGCCTTCCTGTGGCGAAACGTCCTTCAGCACCTTGCCACCGCCCCCACTGGCCTTGGCGGTTGCCGCCTTCATCCGGTCAGCGCCGCTCTTGGCCTTGATCACCTTCAAGCGCTTGGGCCGTGGGCGGGCCGGTTGCAGCTCGGCTTCGGCCAGCAGTTCGTCTTCGACGATGGCCACGTTGCGCGCCGCCAGTACACCCCGACGCGCCGGCCCGAAAGCACTCTGGCGCGGCTTGGGCGCTGCGTTATCCACAGTCGCCAGCAGCGGCAGGCGCACTTTCAGCCGACGCCGCTGACCACGCGGCAAAGCTTGCAGCACCTGGGCGGTGCCGTTGTCGATCGACTCCACTTCGGCCAGCCCCACAATCAACGGCCAGCCAAGCTTTTCGGCCAGCAGGAACGGCAACATGCCCGACCCCTCGCCGGTCTCGGCCTGGCTGCCGGTCAGCACCAGCTGGGCCCCGGCGTCGCGCAGGTAATCCCCGAGCACGCCCAGCACATCGGCACCGGCCGGCTGCTCCAGCACGTCCAGATGGTCCAGGCCCATGCCCAGGTAGGCACGCAGCGCCTCTTCCCGTGGGTCGCCAGCATGCACCACCTGCAAGTTATCCCCAGCCAGCTGCAAACCCAACTCCACGGCGCGGGCATCCTGCTCGGCGCGGCGGGCGCGACCGGAGCTGGGGTGGGCACCGATGGAAACCAGGCTGATCACTTTCGTACTCATGCTCGTGCCCTTATGCCGCGTCGCGCTGGCCGCCGCTGCGGTAGTTGTCCACAGCCTCGATCAGTGCCTTGAGAATCGCCGAACTGTCGCCAATCACCGACAGGTCGGCCCGTTTGATCATGTCGCAGCCCGGGTCCATGTTGATCGCCACCACCTTGTCGCAGGCGCCGATGCCCTGCAGGTGCTGGATCGCGCCCGAGATACCCACAGCCACGTAGACCCGCGCAGTGACCCAGGTACCAGTAGCACCCACCTGGCGGTTGCGCGGCATGAAACCGTCGTCCACCGCCACCCGCGAGGCGCCCTCGGTGGCACCCAGGGCCGCGGTAGCCTTGTGGTACAGGTCCCAGTCCTTGACACCGTTGCCGCCCGAAACGATGAACTCGGCCTCGGCCATGGCAATGGTGGCCGGGTCCACGGCCACCGAGCCGAGGTCTTCGATGCGCGACAGGCTGCGCGCCACGCTTGTGGACAACTCCACGGGCAAGGCTTCGTGACGGGTTTCGCTGACCGGCTCGGCGCACTCGGCCGCCGCCAGGATCAGGCGTGGCACGGCACGCTGCAGGTCTTGCTGGCCGGCACCGGCACGGCCGATGCACTGGCCGTCCTTGACCTGCCATACCCGTGTCGCCGGGCGCTCGCCCAGGGCTGCGCCCAGGCGCCGGCCCAGTTCGCCGCCACCGGTGCGGCTGTCTGGCAGCAGCCAGTGGCGCGGAGTGAACTGGTTATCCACAGCCCGCAGGCCTTGTACCAGTTGCTCCGGTGCATAACCTTCGAAAGCCTCGCCCTCGATGACCAGCAGGCGGTCGACCCCGGCTGTGGAAAAGTTGCTTTCCTTGTGTTCGCCAAACACCACCGCCAGCACCGCACCGTCGCTGCCGGCCAGGCTGTGGGCCAGGCCGAGCAAGTCGCGGTCGTGGCTGCTCAGGCGGCCGCCGACCATGTCCGGTACCACGGCAATGTAGAACGCCGGCGCCGGCACCTGGTGCAGCGGCAGCTTGACCTCGGCCGCCGCCGTGCGCCGCCCGCCCACGGCGGTGCCCTGCTGGGCGCCGCTGCGGTCGATGCGCTTGATGCCGGCCGGGCCGATGAAGCCTGCGGCGATCGCATGGGGGTTCTTGCGGATGAGGCCGTTGGGCCCCATCCAGCTGGTCTGCTGCGTCTGCATCGCTGCATGCAGCGGGTGCAGACGGTTACGGGCGATCCACTCGGCGCGTGGGTCGCGGCGAATAATGTCGCTCATCAGTGCACCTCCGCAGGTTCACGTTTGGCCGTTTGCGGCTTTGGGGCAGAGGGCGCGTCCTCTTCGATCAGCACGTCGGCCACCAGCTCGGCCAGGTCCTTGATCTGTGGGCGCGGTTCGACGACACCTTCGAGCATCGCGGTGCACTGCGGGCACCCCACGGCCACCAGCTCGGCCTCGGTCTCGCGGATGTCGTCCATGCGCATGTCGGGGATACGCTGCTTGCCCGGGATGTCGGTGATCGGCGCACCGCCGCCACCGCCGCAGCAGCGCGAGCGGAAGCCCGAGCGCTCCATTTCGCGCACCTCGATGCCTAGCGCCTTGAGCACGGCACGCGGGGCTTCGTACTCGCCGTTGTAACGGCCCAGGTAGCACGGGTCGTGGTAGGTGACACTGCCACCTTTGTGCTGGCCGAGGTTGAGCTTGTTGGCCGCGATCAGTTCGGCAATGTAGGTGCTGTGGTGCTGCACCTGGTAGTCGCCGCCCAGGGCGCCGTACTCGTTCTTGAGCACATGGAAGCTGTGCGGGTCGCAGGTAACGATACGCTGGAACTTGTACTTGGCCAGGGTCTGGATATTGCGTTTGGCCAATTGCTGGAAGGTCGCCTCGTCGCCCAGGCGGCGTGCCACGTCGCCGCTGTCGCGTTCTTCCAGGCCGAGCACGGCAAAGTCCACGCCCGAAGCCTTGAGCACTTTGACGAACGCGCGCAGGGTACGCTGGTTGCGCATGTCGAAGGCACCGTCACCGACCCAGAACAGCACCTCGGTGGTTTTCACCTCCGACAGCAGTCGCAGGTTGAGGTCGGCGGCCCAGTTCATGCGGCCACCGGGGGCGAAGCCGCCCGGGTTGTCGGTGGCGATCAGGTTGTCCAGCACTTCGGCGCCCTTGTTCGGGGTGGCGCCTTTTTCCAGGGTGAGGTGACGGCGCATGTCGACGATGGCATCGACGTGCTCGATCATCATCGGGCATTCCTCGACGCAGGCACGGCAGGTGGTGCACGACCACAGCGTTTCGGCATCGACCAGGCCATTGACGATCGGCTGGTGCGGGTGGCCACCGTGTTCGCCGATCGGTTTGCCCGGGTACGGGCTGCCGGCGAACTGCGCGTCGGTGCCGCCGGCCAGGCCGATGACCATGTCCTGGATAAGCTTTTTCGGGTTCAGCGGCTGGCCGGCGGCGAAGGCCGGGCACATGGCTTCACATTTACCGCACTGCACGCAGGCATCGAAGCCCAGCAGCTGGTTCCAGGTGAAGTCCACCGGCTTTTCCACGCCCAGCGGCGCATTCGGGTCTTCCAGGTCCAGCGGCTTGAGGCCGGTGGAGCGACCGCCGCCAAAGCGTTCGGCGCGACGGTGCCAGGCCAGGTGCAGGGCACCGGCGAAGGCGTGTTTCATCGGGCCGCCCCAGGTCATGCCGAAGAACAGCTCCGACACGCCCCACAGCACACCCAGGCCGAGAATGCCGACCATCACCCAGCCACCGGTATTGGCCGGCAGGATGCCGGCGACCGGCAAGGTGGCGACGAAGAAGCTGACGGCGAACGCCAGCAGGCTTTTCGGCAGGCGCATCCACGGGCCCTTGGACAGGCGCGAAGGCGGGTTGAGGCGGCGTTTGAAGACGAAGATGGCGCCGCAGAACATGATCACCGTGGCCACCAGCAACGCGTAGCCGAGGATCTGGCTCTGCAGGCCGAAGCCGTGCACCAGGATGGCCAGCACGGCCGACAGCACGAAGCCGCCTGCGGTGGCCACGTGGGTCTTGGACATGTACTTGTCGCGCTCGACCACATGGTGCAGGTCCACCAGGTAGCGGCGCGGCATGGCCAGCAGGCCGCCGATCAGGTTGACCTTGGACGGCCGGCCACGCCGCCACATGCGCACCCGGCGCAGGGCGCCGAGCACCGCCAGGCCGAGGGCAGCGAACAGCAGGATGGGTAGAAGGGTGTTCAACATGGGAGGCTCCCACAACAGCTGGATTCTTGCGCCACTCTCAAGCGCGGCGCGGACCCTGTGGGAGCGGGTTCACCCGCGAATGCGTCCGGTCAGGCAACGGTGTTGTCAGTGCTGACGCATTCGCGGGTAAACCCGCTCCCACAGGGGGCCAATCCCGCCCTCGGGGGCGGTGTTCATGCCAGTGCGATCAGAAGTCCTTGCACAGGCGCAAGGCGTCGTAGATCGCCGCATGCACGTTGCGCTGGGCCACGCAGTCACCGATGCGGTACAGCAGGTAGCCTTCGCCCGGCTGGCTGAGGATCGGCTGTGGCTTGATGGCGAACAGCGCCTCCACGTCGATCTGGCCTTTGTTGCGCGAACCTTCCTTCAGCGCGTAGTACAGCTGCTCGTCAGGACGCACGCCGTTCTCCACCACCACCTGGTCAACCACGCGTTCTTCCTTGGCGCCGGTGTATTCGTTCTCCAGCACCGCCACCAGCTTGTCGCCCTCGCGATAGACCTTTTCCAGCATCATGTCGCCGGTCATGATCACTTCTTTCGGGTAGATGCTGCGGTAGTAGGTCGGGAAGCTGGTACCGCCCATGGCCACGCCCGGCTTGATATCGTCGGTGACGATCTCGACCTGGCTGCCCTTGTCGGCGATGAAGTCGGCCACCGACATGCCGGTGAACTCGCAGATGGTGTCGTACACCAGCACGTTCTTGCCCGGCGCAACCTTGCCGTCGAGCACGTCCCAGCTGCTGACCACCAGCCCTTCGGCGGCGCCCCAGTGCTCGTTCTGCTCAAGGAACGAATGCCCGCCCACCGCCAGCACGATGATGTCCGGACGCAGGTCCTGGATGGTCGCCACGTCGGCAGCGGTACCCAGACGCAGGTCGACCTTCAGGCGCGCCAGTTCCAACTGGTACCAGCGGGTGATACCGGCGATCTGGTCACGCTGCGGCGCCTTGGCAGCAATGGTGATCTGCCCGCCGATCTGGTCCTTCTTCTCGAACAGGGTCACGTCGTGGCCGCGTTCGGCAGCCACGCGGGCCGCTTCCATACCGGCAGGGCCGGCACCCACCACCACCACCTTGCGTTTGGCGCCGGTGGTTTTCTCGATGATGTGCGGCACCCCCATGTATTCACGGGAGGTCGCGGCGTTCTGGATGCACAGCACGTCCAGGCCCTGATACTGGCGGTCGATGCAGTAGTTGGCGCCGACGCACTGCTTGATCTGGTCGATCTGGCCCATCTTGATCTTGGCGATCAGGTGCGGGTCGGCGATGTGTGCACGGGTCATGCCGACCATGTCGACATAGCCGCCTTCCAGGATGCGCGTGGCCTGGTTCGGGTCCTTGATGTTCTGCGCGTGCAGCACCGGGACCTTGACCACTTCCTTGATGCCGGCGGCCAGGTGCAGGAACGGCTCCGGCGGGTAGCTCATGTTGGGGATGACGTTGGCCAGGGTGTTGTGGGTGTCGCAACCCGAGCCGACCACGCCGATGAAATCGATCATGCCGGTGGCGTCGTAGTAGGCGGCGATCTGCTTCATGTCCTCGTGGCTGAGGCCATCGGGGTGGAACTCGTCACCACAGATGCGCATGCCCACGCAGAAGTCGTCACCGACTTCGGCACGCACGGCTTTCAATACTTCCAGGCCGAACTTCATGCGGCCTTCGAAGGTGCCGCCCCATTCGTCGGTACGTTTGTTTACACGCGGGCTCCAGAACTGGTCGATCATGTGCTGGTGCACGGCCGACAGTTCCACGCCGTCCAGGCCGCCTTCTTTGGCGCGGCGGGCAGCTTGCGCGTAGTTGCCGATCACGCGCCAGATCTCTTCCACCTCGATGGTCTTGCAGGTGGCGCGGTGCACGGGTTCACGGATACCCGACGGCGACATCAGGGTCGGCCAGTTGAAGCCGTCCCAGCGCGAGCGACGGCCCATGTGGGTAATCTGGATCATGATCTTGGCGCCATGCTTGTGCATGGCGTCGGCCAGGTTCTGGAAGTGCGGGATGATGCGGTCGGTCGACAGGTTGACCGACGACCACCACTCCTGCGGGCTGTCGATGGCCACCACCGACGAGCCGCCGCAGATCGCCAGGCCGATACCGCCCTTGGCCTTCTCTTCGTAGTACTTCACGTAGCGGTCGGTCGTCATGCCGCCGTCAGTGGCGTAGACCTCGGCGTGCGCGGTGCTGAGCACACGGTTGCGGATGGTCAGTTTGCCGATCTGGATCGGCTGGAACATTGCTTCGAATGCCATGACGCTATCTCCGGCTTACAACGGCTTGACGACGAACAGGCCATCTTCGTGGCCTTCTTCCGACCCGCCATAGACCTGTTCGGCCACGGTGCGGATCGAGCTGCCGCGGGCAGCGAGAATCTGGTCCATGGCGCCGGCGAACCAGCCGGTGAACATGTAGTCGACCTTGCGACCGCACTTGCCATAGACGTACACGAACGCGGAGTGCTTGAGCTTGACGCTGCAGGTGCCCTTGTCGAGGTCGATGTCCTGGATCTCGAACAGGCCCCAGCCGCGCTGGCTCAGGCGCTTCATGTAGTGCTCGAACACCGCCACGCCTTCCAGGCCATGGCACTCGGCTTCTTTTTCACACCAGTGCCAGGCGGACTTGTAGCCGGCCTTGTAGAGGATCTCGGCGTACTTGTCAGCGCCCAGGACTTCTTCGATGCCCATGTGGTTGTTGACGAAGAAATGGCGTGGCACATACAGCATCGGCAGGGCGTCGCTGGTCCAGACACCGGTCTCGCTGTCGACTTCGATTGGCAATTGCGGGGCGATCTTGGCCATGGAAACTCAACTCCATAAAATTTTTTATCGGGATGCCCCGGCGTTGCTGGCAGGGGCTTTCAGGCTTGGAGAGCGGCTTACTCGCCCCACACGTCCTTGAGGACGTTGACCCAGTTCTCGCCCATGATCTTGCGCACCACGCGCTCGGAGTGGCCGCGCTTGAGCAAGGTTTCGGTGAGGTTGGGGAATTCGCCCACGGTGCGGATGCCCAGCGGGTTGATGATCTTGCCGAAGTTGGTCAGGCGACGGGCATAACCCTTGTCGTGGGTCAGGTACTCGAAGAAGTCCTGGCCGTGGCCCTGGGTGAAGTCGGTACCGATACCGATGGCGTCTTCACCGACGATGTTCATGGTGTACTCGATGGCCTCGGCGTAGTCGTCGATGGTCGAGTCGATGCCCTTGGCCAGGAACGGCGCGAACATGGTCACGCCGACGAAGCCACCGTGGTCGGCGATGAACTTCAGCTCTTCGTCCGACTTGTTGCGCGGGTGCTCTTTCAGGCCCGACGGCAGGCAGTGCGAGTAGCAGACCGGCTTTTTCGACTCGAGGATGACTTCTTCGGAAGTCTTGGAGCCGACGTGGGACAGGTCGCACATGATGCCGACACGGTTCATTTCGGCGACGATCTCGCGGCCGAAGCCCGACAGGCCGCCATCACGCTCGTAGCAACCGGTGCCGACCAGGTTCTGGGTGTTGTAGCACATCTGCACGATGCCCACGCCCAACTGCTTGAACACGTCGACGTAGGCGATCTGGTCTTCAAACGCATGGGCGTTCTGGAAGCCGAAGAGGATGCCGGTCTTGCCCAGCTCCTTGGCCTTGCGGATGTCGGCGGTGGTGCGCACCGGCATCACCAGGTCGCTGTTTTCGCGGATCAGCTTCTGGCTGGCAGCGATGTTGTCGACGGTCGCCTTGAAGCCTTCCCAGACCGACACCGTGCAGTTGGCCGCAGTCAGCCCGCCTTTGCGCATGTCCTCGAACAGCTCGCGGTTCCATTTGGCAATGATCAGGCCGTCGATGACGATGCTGTCGGCGTGAAGTTCGGCTGGGCTCATCAGGCTGTCCCCTTTTATTGAATGGGTTTGCGCCAAACCTTATTGCCGGCGCTTTGGGGCCAGCATATGCCTGTGCCCAAAGGCGCCCCGATGCAAAAACGACAGGGGGTTTGCCGAAAGCGTCAATGCGCGACAACAGGCCTTCTGGCGCGGTGTCTGGCGATGAGAGACAGTCTCGATAACGACGTTTCCGGCGGCTTTATGAACATTTCGTCAGGGAGCTACCGCCTTGCCGTCGGCTGAGCGAGAATCCCAGCGATTCGTCAGCCTGTTGAGGAGAAAACGGATGAAATCAATGGCATGGCTGGTACTGCTGGCTGTCGTATCGGGCGCCCAGGCCGGCGAGGAAGAAAGCACCCCGTGCGACAACGTCGAGACCGACCAGCAGACCTACGCCTGCGCTGCGTTCAACAAGCAGACCGCCGAGCGCGAGCTGAAAGCGGCGTATGACGAACTGATCCAGCGCATCCGCGACCAGTATGCCGATGAAAGCGACCAGGCCACTGCGCTGGTCGGGCGCATGGACGCGGCCGAGAAGCTGTGGGCGCAGCTGCGCGATGCCGACTGCAAGGTCGAGACCTACGCCGAGAAGCCCGGGAGCAAGGCGTTCGAGGCGGCGTGGGATACCTGCGTGGCGCAGCGCAGTGATGACCGCTCGGAGTACCTGCAGTCCATCGGCCAGCAGTAAGCCTGTACCGGCCTCTTCGCGGGCACGCCCGCTCCCACAGGTACTGCGCAATCTGTGGGAGCGGGCGTGCCCGCGAAGAGGCCGGTGCAGGGGGAAATCAAACCACCCGGGCCAAGCGGTCCTCCCGCGGGCAACGCTGGTAACGCGCCCGATAGCAGCGGGTAAAGTATGAAGCCGACTCGAACCCGCACGCCACCCCCACCTCCAGCACACTCATGTCGGTCTGGCGCAACAACTGCCGTGCCTTGTCCAGGCGTAGTCGCAAGTAGAACCCACTGGGGGTGTCATCCAGGTGCACGCGAAACAGCCGCTCCAGCTGGCGCCGGGTCACCTGCACCGCTTCGGCCAGCACCTGGGTATTGAGCGGCTGCTCGGTGTTGCGCTCCATTTCGCCAATCACCTTCACCAGCTTCTTGTTGCTGATGCCATAGCGGCTGGCGATCTGCATGCGCTGGTGGTCCTGTCGCTGGCGGATACGTCCGAGCACGAACTGCTCCGACACCTGCACCGCCAGTTCACTACCGTGGGCCTGGGCAATCAGGTCGAGCATCAGGTCGATCGAAGCGGTGCCACCGGCACAGGTGATGCGCCGCCGATCGATCTCGAACAGCTCCTGGGTCGCCTGCAGGCTCGGGTAATTCTCCTTGAACGCCTCCAGCGCCTCCCAGTGCACGGTGGCGCGGTGGCCGTCGAGCAGGCCAGCCTCGGCCAGCACCACCGCGCCAGTATCAATGCCACCCAGAATCACCCCCTCATGGTCCAGGCGGCGTAGCGCCTGCTGCAGCGTCGGCCCGTAACAGGCCAGTGGCTCGAAGCCGGCGACGATCAGCAGGGTGCCGCCAGGTTCGCCCGCTGCCAGTGCGGCGTCGGCGTTCACCGACATGCCATTGCTGGCCTGCACCGCCCCGCCATCCAGGCTCAATACCTGCCAGCGATACAACGGGCCCTTGAAGCGGTTGGCCACCCGCAGTGGCTCCAGGGCACTGATGAAACCCATGGCCGAGAACCCGGGCAACAACAGAAAGTGAATGATTTGCGGCATTGCATGCTCCACGGCAAAGGTGGTCGCCTCCGTGCAAATGTTGGTCGCCAGGGTGCGATTTTCCACCCTGACAGCAGCGTAGCTTCTTCATACGACCCAGAGAGGTCGAACCCCAATAACAATATGCACTGCCGATGGAGAGCCACCATGCACAGCTTGATCCGCCGCAGCCTGTTGACCCTTGCTCTGAGTAGCATCGCCGCTTCCCCACTATTCGCCGCCGAGCCTGCGGCCTGCAAGAACGTCCGTCTGGGCGTGGTCAACTGGACCGACGTCATCGCCACCAGCGCCATGGCCCAGGTGCTGCTCGACGGGCTGGGCTACCAGACCAAGCAGACCAGCGCTTCGCAGCAAATCATCTTCGCAGGTATTCGCGACAAACGCCTGGACATGTTCCTGGGTTACTGGAACCCGATCATGACCCAGACCATTACCCCGTTCGTCGACGCCAAGCAGGTCAAGGTGCTCGACAAGCCCAGCCTGGAAGACGCCCGCGCCACCCTGGCGGTGCCCAAGTACCTGGCCGACAAGGGCCTGAAGACCTTCGCCGACATCCACAAGTTCGAAAAGGAACTGGGCGGGAAGATCTACGGCATCGAACCAGGTTCGGGCGCCAACACCCAGATCAAGGCGATGATTGCCAAGAACCAGTTCGGCCTGGGCAAGTTCCAGCTGGTCGAGTCCAGCGAGGCCGGCATGCTCGCCGCCGTCGACCGCGCGGTGCGGCGCAACGAGGCCGTGGTGTTCTTCGGCTGGGCGCCGCACCCGATGAACGTGAACATCGACATGGTCTACCTGGGCGACAGCCAGGATGCCCGGGCCCTGACGAAGGCCGCGCGACAGTGTGGACAGTGACCGCGCCGGACTACGCCGAACGCTGCCCCAACGCCCACCGCCTGCTGGCCAACCTGAACTTCAGCGCCGAGGACGAGAGCCGCATGATGCAGCCGCTGCTCGACCACAAGGATGCGCTGGAGTCAGCCCGCCAGTGGCTCAAGGACCACCCCGAGGACAAGGCCCGCTGGCTGGAGGGTGTGACCACCTTCGATGGCAAGCCGGCTGCCGACAACCTCAACCTCAGCGCCAACTGATCCGACCCATTCGCGGGTAAACCCGCTCCCACAAGTCATGCACATGCCGGGGGCAACATCGTCCCCTGTGGGAGCGGGTTTACCCGCGAAAAGGCCACCAGACACCACAAGGAACCCCGCCATGAACCACGACGTCATCATCACCTGCGCCCTGACCGGCGCCGGCGACACCGCTTCGAAAAGCCACCTTGTTCCAGTCACCCCCAAGCAGATCGCCGAGTCCGCCGTAGAGGCCGCCAAGGCCGGCGCCACCGTGGTCCACTGCCACGTCCGCGACCCGCAAACCGGCCGCTTCAGCCGCGACGTGGCGCTGTATCGCGAGGTCATGGAACGCATCCGCGAAGCCGACGTGGACATCATCGTCAACCTTACCGCCGGCATGGGTGGCGACCTGGAAATCGGCCCGGGTGAAACACCGCTGGAGTTCGGCCCGGGCACCGACCTGATCGGCCCACTGGAGCGCCTGGCCCATGTCGAAGCACTGCTGCCGGAAATCTGCACCCTCGACTGCGGCACCCTCAACTTCGGCGACGGCAACTCGATCTACGTCTCCACCCCGGCGCAACTGCGCGCCGGCGCCAAGCGCATCACTGAACTGGGGTGAAAGCCGAACTGGAAATCTTCGACACCGGCCACCTGTGGTTCGCCAAGCAAATGATCAAGGAAGGCCTGCTGGATGATCCGCTGTTCCAACTGTGCCTGGGCATCCCGTGGGGCGCGCCGGCCGATACCACCACCATGAAGGCGATGGTCGACAACCTGCCGGCCAACGTCACCTGGGCCGGGTTCGGCATCGGCCGCATGCAGATGCCGATGGCAGCACAGGCCGTGTTGCTTGGCGGCAACGTGCGGGTAGGCCTGGAGGACAACCTGTACCTGGACCGTGGCGTACTGGCCAGCAACGGCCAACTGGTCGAGCGCGCAGTGGAAATCATCTCGCGTCTTGGCGCCCGTGTACTGACCCCGGCCGAGGGCCGGGAAAAGATGAACCTCAAACGCCGCTGATCCCTTCAGGAGACCAACATGACCTTCATCACCGAGATCAAGACCTTCGCCGCCCTGGGTAGTGGCGTGATCGGCAGCGGCTGGGTCGCCCGCGCCCTGGCCCACGGCCTGGACGTGGTCGCCTGGGACCCGGCACCCGGCGCCGAGCAGGCCTTGCGCAAGCGCATCGCCAACGCCTGGCCCGCGCTGGAGAAGCAAGGCCTGGCGCCGGGCGCATCACAAGACCGCCTGAAGTTCGTCGCCACCATCGAGGAATGCGTCCGCGACGCCGACTTCATCCAGGAAAGCGCACCTGAGCGCCTGGACCTGAAACTCGACCTGCACGCAAAGATCAGCGCTGCCGCCAAACCCGACGCGATCATCGGCTCCAGCACTTCGGGCCTGCTGCCCAGCGAATTCTACGAGTCGGCCACCCACCCCGAGCGCTGCGTGGTCGGCCACCCGTTCAACCCGGTGTACCTGCTGCCGCTGGTGGAAATCGTCGGCGGCAACCGCACCGCCCCCGAGGCCATCGAAGCTGCCAGGACCATCTACACCGCCTCGGGCATGCGCCCGCTGCACGTGCGCAAGGAAGTGCCCGGGTTCATCGCCGACCGCCTGCTCGAAGCCCTGTGGCGCGAGGCCCTGCACCTGGTCAACGACGGCGTGGCCAGCACCGGCGAGATCGACGATGCCATCCGCTTCGGCGCCGGCCTGCGCTGGTCGTTCATGGGCACCTTCCTCACCTACACCCTGGCCGGTGGCGATGCTGGCATGCGCCACTTCATGGCCCAGTTCGGCCCGGCGCTGAAGCTGCCGTGGACCTACCTGCCAGCCCCGGAGCTCACCGACAAGCTGATCGACGATGTGGTCGAAGGCACCGCGGAGCAACTGGGCGAACGCAGCATCGCCGCACTGGAGCGCTATCGTGATGACACCCTGCTGGCAGTGCTGGAAGCGGTGAAGACCAGCAAGGCCAGCCACGGTATGGCTTTCGGCGACTGAGGAGACCGCGATGCCCGCATTGATTACCTACCGCACCCCGGTCCAGGAGGACTGGGTCGACTACAACGGGCACCTGCGCGATGCCTTCTACTTGCTGATCTTCAGCTATGCCACCGATGCGCTGATGGAGCGCATCGGCCTGGATGCCGACAGCCGTGGGCAGAGCGGTAATTCACTGTTCACCCTGGAGGCACACATCAACTACCTGCACGAAGTGAAGCTGGGCACCGAGGTGTGGGTGCAGACGCAGATCATCGGCTTCGACCGCAAGCGCCTGCATGTCTACCACAGCCTGCACCGGGCGGGGTTCGACGAGGCGCTGGCGGCCAGTGAGCAGATGCTGCTGCATGTGGACCTGGCGGGACCGAAGTCGGCGCCGTTCAGTGAGCAGAGTGTCGGGTTGCTGCAAGGCTTGGTGGAGCAACAACAGGATCTGCCGCCGGCCGAGTTCGTGGGCCGGGTAATAGGCCTGCCTGCAGCAAAGTGAGAAAAAGCACATAACCTGTGGGAGCGGGCGTGCCCGCTCCCACAGGTCATATATTCCGGCTTGAAAAAATAACCCCGGAAAGCCGTGAGCATCCGGGGCCAAGAGCGAGCAACATCCATGCACTAACGTGGGTGACCAAACCCTTCGTTGCGGTAGATGGCTTGAGTGTGCGCACTTCCCGAACGGTGGATTTAGCCGGAAACGACCTGTTCTTAGCCAAAGCAGCCATGGCGCCATTCTGTTGTTGCGGGCATGTCGCCAGCGTCACAGAATCGGTCGTAAATCACAGCAGCACTCTCTTAGCGATAAAAGGGACAACAGCCATGATGCATGCGGATTTGATTGACCAGGACGATCTGGCAGGCCACCTGCGCGCGCGGGGGTTCGAGATTCCGGCCGGAGCTACTGCCGAGCAGGCCTGCGAAGCGGTGGTGCGTGGGCTGACCGAGCCCAATGCACGGGCGCTGAAGGGGATGGTGGAGCAGATGTATACCGGCAGTGCGACGATCCTGCCGGCGGTGCGCCAGGCCATCGACAAACAGCTGTTGCCGGCGTTGGCGCAGTTCAACAAGCGCGCCTGATTCGTTTTCCTGTACTGGCCTCTTCGCGGGTAAACCCGCTCCCACAGGTACTGCACTGCTTTTGAATTCAGTGCAGTACCTGTGGGAGCGGGTTTACCCGCGAAGAGGCCAGTGCTGTTTCAGAGCCTTACACTGGCAAAGGTCGACTCGTTGCGCGCCTGGCTCAGGGCCGCCATCGGCCCGCTGTGCGGCGACAGGGTCATGGCCTGCGGGATCGGCATCATCGCCACCTGCTGCGCAGTGTTGGAACCCACGCGCTCGTCACGCGGCGGAATGCCGAAGTACTCGCGGTAGCACTTGGAGAAGTGCGGGGTCGACACGAAGCCGCACACCGACGCCACTTCGATGATCGACATCGGCGTCTGCTTCAGCAGCTGCCGGGCGCGGATCAGGCGCAGCTTCAGGTAGTAACGCGACGGCGAACAGTGCAGGTACTTCTGGAACAGGCGCTCGAGCTGCCGGCGCGATACCGACACGTATACCGCCAGTTCGTCCAGGTCGATCGGCTCTTCGAGGTTGGCCTCCATCAGCGCAACGATTTCCTGCAGCTTCGGCTGGTTGGTGCCAAGCATGTGCTTGAGTGGCACGCGCTGGTGATCCTGCTCGTTGCGGATGCGCTCGTAGACGAACATTTCGGAGATCGCCGCCGACAGTTCACGACCGTGGTCGCGGCTGATCAGGTGCAGCATCATGTCCAGCGGCGCAGTGCCGCCAGAGCTGGTGAAGCGGTTACGGTCGAGGGTGAACAGGCGGGTACTCATGTTGACCCGCGGGTAGGCCTCCTGCATGGCCGCCAGGCATTCCCAGTGCACGCTGCAATCGAAACCATCCAGCAGCCCGGCACAGGCCAAGGCCCAGCTGCCAGTGCATACCGCGCCCAGACGGCGCGACTGACGGGCCTGGGTTTGCAACCAGGTGACATGCTCGCGGGTAACGCTGCGCTGGATGCCCACGCCGCCACAGACAATCACGGTATCGATGGGGGCGCACTGTGCATGGCGGCGTCAGGGGTTATCTGCAAGCCATCGCTGGCCCACACCTGCCCACCATCGGCGGTGAGGGTGTGCCAGCGGTACAGCTCACGGCCGGACAGCTGGTTGGCCATGCGCAGCGGCTCGACGGCCGACGCCAGGGAAATCAGGGTGAAATTGTCCAATAGGAGAAACCCGATGGACTGGGGGCTGTGCGGTTCTGGGTTGGGTTCCCGGAGGTGTACGACGTCATCGCGATTTCTCCTCACACAAATGCAGGGTGTGCCTCAGGCGGGCACTGATTTCTTGTTATGTATGGCCCCGGTTTCATGTGCAGGGGCTTTGGTGCCAATCTCAACGCAAACGCCGTGCCTGAAATTGAACGGCTATCCAAAAAAACTGAAAACGACGCCTTTGTTAGGCAAATCAGGTGCTTTGACCGAGTTGGCCAATCTTCGCAAAACAGGCGTGCTAGGCGTTGTGCGTGTAACGGCTGAGCAATTTGGTGACACGCGCAGTGTAGGATGCCCAGAAACGACACTCTTGAGTGTCACCGACAACGCCCACACTGATAACGACACCCGACGATCGGTATGCGTCGTTTGCACCATAAAGAGACATTTGTAGCTGTGCTGCACCTGTTTCAATCTCAAGGCCCCCTTCGCGGGCACGCCCGCTCCCACAGGGATTGCACAGTTCCTGTGGGAGCGGGCGTGCCCGCGAAGGGGGCCTTGAGGCCAGATCAAACTATCAGCATTCGATAGCGCTGACCGCCAGGCCACCGCGCGAGGTCTCTTTGTACTTGTCGTGCATGTCGGCCCCGGTATCGCGCATGGTGCGGATTACCTGGTCGAGGGAAATGAAATGCTCACCGTCACCACGCAGGGCCATCTGCACTGCGTTGATGGCCTTTACCGCGGCAATCGCGTTGCGCTCGATGCACGGCACCTGCACCAACCCGCC
Organism: Pseudomonas sp. LS.1a; assembly: GCF_022533585.1. Classification (NCBI taxonomy): domain Bacteria; kingdom Pseudomonadati; phylum Pseudomonadota; class Gammaproteobacteria; order Pseudomonadales; family Pseudomonadaceae; genus Pseudomonas; species Pseudomonas sp. LS.1a. The sequence continues at coordinate 310,844 of NZ_CP092827.1, read as the reverse complement.
GACCGGGTCGCAGGTCAGGCCCAGGTTGTGTTCCAGGGCAATTTCAGCGGCGTTCTCCACCTGCGGCGGCGTAGCCCCCAGCACTTCGGCCAGCCCGGCAGCGGCCATGGCACAGGCCGAGCCGACTTCCCCTGGCAGCCAACCTCGGCACCGGAAATCGACGCGTTCTTCTTGCACAGGATGCCCACTGCCGCAGCGGCGAGGAAGAAGTCGACCACGCTGGACTCGTTCACCGCATCACTGAAGCGCATGTAGTAATGCAGCACCGCCGGAATGATGCCGGCAGCGCCGTTGGTCGGCGCAGTGACCATGCGCCCGCCGGCGGCGTTCTCTTCGTTGACCGCCAGGGCGAACAGGTTGACCCATTCCATGGCGCTCATGGTCGAGCCGATCACGTTGGGCTTGCCGATTTCCTGCAGGCTGCGGTGCAGCTTGGCAGCACGGCGGCGCACGTTCAGGCCGCCGGGCAACGTGCCTTCGTACTTCAAGCCATTGTTGACGCACTCCTGCATGGCCTCCCAGAGTTTGTACAGGCCGGCACGGATCTCTTCCTCGCTGCGCCAGACCTTCTCGTTGGCCATCATCAATTGCGACACGCTGAGGTCGTTTTGCTTGCACAGGCGCAGCAGTTCGGCAGCGCTGTTGAAGTCGTACGGCAGCACCGTCTGGTCGGCATCCAGCACGCCGCTGGCGGCCTGGGCGGCATCGACCACGAAACCGCCACCCACCGAGTAGTAAGTGTCGCGGTGCAGCTCGCCCTGCTCGCCTTCGGCAATCAGGGTCATGGCGTTGGGGTGGTACGGCAGGTTCTCGTCCAGCAGCAGCATGTCGCGGGCCCAGACAAATTCGATGGGCAGGCGGTTGTCCAGCTGCAGGGTGTTGGTTTCACGCAGGTCGGCGATACGCGGCACGATCTGGGTCGGGTCAATGGCGTCAGGCCATTCGCCCATCAGGCCCATGATGGTGGCGTTGTCGGTGCCGTGACCGATACCGGTGGCCGACAGCGAGCCATACAGGCGCACTTCGATCCGCTGCACACGTTCCAGCTCGCCGCGTTCGCGCAGGCCCTGGACGAACAGGGCGCCAGCACGCATGGGGCCGACGGTGTGGGAGCTGGAGGGCCCGACACCGATCTTGAACAGGTCGAACACGCTGATGGCCATTATCGAATCACCTCTTGCTGGGCTTGTCTCTGCGCGCCATGCGCAGGGCGGGGCAGCTGCTAGGCTGAAACAGCGGGCCGCCTTGAATGCACGCATCATCGGGCTTTTACCGCCCCCCTCGCCGTCTGCAACCGACGTACTTTTGTCCAGCAGCGCCGCGCTGTTTTTACGTGTGGAGCTGCCCTCGCCTCGCCGCTTTCCGGCGGCCTGGTGACGTAAAAATGCGGCTGAAGGGGTGGAAAAATCCATAAGCGACATCGCCCATACTGGATACGACCCGTTCCGTACTGGTTACGACCCCACCAGTAGGCGATTGCCCAGCGCTGGAGGATTATCGAAAGCGACTCGTAAAGCACGGCCACGCATCCTGCCCTCTGCAGGCCTGGTCGACCGGACCCTGAGAAAGCCCGGCGACCCAAGCGAACCCGAAGACAAAATCACAGGAGTCCATCCATGAAAGGTTCACCATCGCTTTTGCTGGTTGCGTTGCTGTCCGCGCCTTTGCTGGCACAGGCCGCCGAACCCGAGCAATGCCAGACGGTACGGTTCTCGGATGTCGGCTGGACCGACATCACGGTCACCACCGCGACCACCAGCGTTGTGCTCGAAGCACTGGGTTACAAGACCCACACCACCATGATCTCGGTACCGGTGACCTACAAGTCGCTGGCCACCGGCAAGGACCTGGACGTGTTTCTCGGCAACTGGATGCCGACCATGGAGAACGACATCAAGCAATACCGCGACGCCGGCACTGTAGAAACCGTGCGCGCCAACCTGGAAAACGCCAAATACACCCTGGCGGTGCCCCAGGCGCTGTATGACAAGGGCCTGAAGGATTTCAGCGACATTCCCAAGTTCAAGAAAGAACTCGACAGCAAGATCTACGGCATCGAACCCGGCAACGATGGCAACCGCACCATCCAGAGCATGATCGACAAGAACGCCTTCGGCCTGAAGGACGCCGGCTTCAAGATCGTCCAGTCCAGCGAGGCCGGCATGCTGTCGCAGGTCGACCGCGCGCAGAAACGCGGCGAGGCGCTGGTGTTCCTCGGCTGGGAACCGCACCCGATGAACACCCGCTTCAAGATGCAGTACCTGACTGGCGGGGACGAGTTCTTCGGCCCCGACTTCGGCAAGGCGACCGTATTGACCAACACCCGCAAGGGTTATGTGCAGGAATGCAGCAACGTTGGCCAGCTGTTGAAGAATCTGTCGTTCGAGCTCAAGGATGAAAGCACCATGATGGGCTATGTCCTGGACGACAAGATGAAACCCGAGGCGGCTGCCAAGAAGTGGCTCAAGGACAACCCAGGCAAACTGGAGGCCTGGCTGGCCGGCGTTACCACCGTGGATGGCAAACCCGGCCTTGAGGCGGCCAAGGCCAAGCTGACGCAATAACGAAATACGCAATAGCGCTACCTCGGGGCAGGCCCGTGCCTGCCCCGGGTGATTTCAATCTATGCAGGTGGAAGCTCGCTATCATGCTTATCGATCAGAAAATACCTCTGGGCCAGTACATCGCGTCGTTCGTCGAGTGGCTGACCCAGAACGGCGCGAGTTACTTCGACGCCATCGCGCAAGGCCTGGAGTTCATGATCCATGGCGTCACCAGTGCCCTGACTTTCTTCAATCCGTTCGTGCTCATCGCTCTGTTCGCCGCCTTGGCGCACTTCATCCAGCGCAAGTGGGCGCTGACCGCATTCGTTGCCCTGTCGTTTCTGCTGATCCTCAACCTGGGTTACTGGCAGGAAACCATGGAAACCCTGGCGCAGGTCACCTTCGCCACGGTGGTGTGCGTGGCCATCGGCGTGCCGCTGGGCATCGTCGCCGCGCACAAACCGATGTTCTATACCGCCATGCGCCCGGTACTCGACCTGATGCAGACGGTACCTACCTTCGTCTACCTGATCCCCACCCTGACCCTGTTCGGCCTGGGTGTGGTGCCGGGGCTGATCTCGACGGTGGTGTTCGCCATCGCCGCGCCGATCCGCCTCACCTACCTGGGCATCTGCGACGTCCCGCAAGAGCTGATGGACGCCGGCAAGGCCTTTGGCTGCTCGCGACGCCAGCTGCTCACCCGGATTGAACTGCCGCACGCGATGCCAAGCATCGCCGCCGGCGTTACCCAGTGCATCATGCTGTCGCTGTCGATGGTGGTGATTGCCGCCCTGGTCGGTGCTGACGGCTTGGGCAAACCTGTGGTCAACGCACTGAACACCGCCGATATTTCCCTGGGCTTCGAAGCGGGCCTGGCGATCGTGCTGCTGGCGATCATGCTCGACCGTATCTGCAAGCAACCGGACCTGCCGGTAAGGGGTGAAGCATGAGCATCATTCGTTTCGAAGACGTCGACGTCATCTTCTCCAACAAGCCGCGCGAAGCGCTGGCCCTGCTCGACCAGGGCCAGACCCGCGAGCAGATCCTCAAGCAGACCGGCCTGGTGGTGGGTGTCGAGAAGGCCAACCTGGATATCCAGAAGGGCGAGATCTGCGTGCTGATGGGCCTGTCCGGTTCGGGCAAGTCGAGTTTGCTGCGCTGCATCAACGGCCTCAACACCGTCAGCCGCGGCAAGCTGTTCGTCGAGCACGAAGGCAAGCACATCGACATTGCCCACTGCACCCCGGCCGAGCTGAAGATGATGCGCACCAAGCGCATTGCCATGGTGTTCCAGAAGTTCGCCCTGATGCCCTGGCTGACGGTGCGCGAGAACATCAGCTTTGGCCTGGAAATGCAGGGCCGCCCCGAGAAGGAACGGCGCAAGCTGGTTGACGAGAAGCTCGAACTGGTGGGCCTGACCCAGTGGCGCAACAAGAAGCCGGACGAACTGTCTGGCGGCATGCAGCAGCGCGTGGGCCTGGCCCGGGCGCTGGCGATGGATGCCGACATCCTGCTGATGGACGAACCGTTCTCGGCACTGGACCCGCTGATCCGCCAAGGCCTGCAAGACGAGTTGCTTGGCCTGCAGGCCAAGCTGAGCAAGACCATCGTGTTCGTCAGCCACGACCTGGACGAGGCCCTGAAGCTGGGTAGCCGCATCGCGATCATGAAGGACGGGCGGATCATCCAGTACAGCAAGCCGGAAGAGATCGTGCTCAACCCGGCCGACGAGTATGTGCGCACCTTCGTCGCCCATACCAACCCGCTGAACGTGCTGTGCGGGCGCAGCCTGATGCGCAGCCTGGACAACTGCAAGCGGGTGAATGGCTCGGTGTGCATCGATCCCGGCATCGACTCGTGGCTGGACCTTGGCGAAGGTGGCTCGATCAAGCGCGCACGCCAAGGGCAGAACGGGCTTGACCTGCAGAACTGGGCACCAGGGCAGGATGTGGAGCTGCTGGGCCGCCGCCCAACGTTGGTAAATGCCGATATCGGCATGCGCGACGCGCTACAGATTCGTTACCAGACCGGTAACAAGCTGGTGTTGCAGGACAACGACAAGGTGGTGGGGATTCTTGGGGATACCGAGCTGTATCACGCCTTGCTCGGCAAGAATCACGGTTGATGCAATTGGGGCCGCGTTGCGGCCCCAATCAATGGATCAGCGAACAACGATCCCGCGCGAAGCCATGTAGGCCTTGGCCTCCGGCACGGTGTACTCGCCAAAATGGAAGATACTGGCCGCCAGCACCGCACTGGCGTGCCCTTCCAGAATGCCGTCAGCCAGGTGCTGCAGGTTACCCACCCCACCCGAGGCAATCACCGGAATACCCAGCGCATCACTGATCGCACGGGTAACACCCAGGTCGAAGCCGTTCTTCATGCCGTCCTGGTCCATGCTGGTCAGCAGGATCTCGCCAGCCCCCAGGCCTTCCATCTTCTTCGCCCATTCAACGGCATCCAGCCCGGTCGGCTTGCGCCCACCATGGGTGAAAATCTCCCAGCGCGGCTGCTCACCCGGCCCGGACACCTTCTTGGCGTCGATGGCGACAACGATGCACTGCGAACCGAAACGGTCCGCTGCCTCGCCGACAAACTCCGGGTTGAACACCGCAGCCGTGTTGATCGAAACCTTGTCGGCACCGGCATTGAGCAGGTTGCGGATGTCCTGCACGGTGCGCACGCCGCCGCCCACGGTCAGCGGGATGAACACCTGGCTGGCCATGCGCTCGACGGTATGCAGGGTGGTGTCGCGGCCATCGACGCTGGCGGTGATGTCGAGGAAGGTGATTTCGTCGGCACCTTGCTCGTCGTAGCGACGGGCGATTTCCACCGGGTCGCCGGCATCACGGATATTCTCGAACTTGACGCCCTTGACCACCCGGCCGTTGTCCACGTCCAGGCAAGGGATGATGCGCTTGGCCAGTGCCATGGTTCAGTCCTCAGCCTTGGTAGTTGTCGCAGAAGGCCTGGGCCTCGGCGACATCGAGGGTGCCTTCATAGATGGCACGGCCGGTGATGGCGCCGATGATGCCCGGGGCCTTGGCGTCCAGCAGGGCCTTGATGTCGCCCAGGTTATGGATGCCGCCCGAGGCGATCACCGGGATCGAGGTGGCTTCTGCCAGCGCCTTGGTGAACGGCACGTTGCAGCCCTGCATCATGCCGTCCTTGGCGATGTCGGTGTAGACGATCGCCGAGACGCCATCGGCCTCGAAACGCTTGGCCAGGTCGATGACCTGCACCGAGCTCACTTCAGCCCAGCCATCAGTGGCGACGAAGCCGTCTTTTGCGTCCAGGCCAACGATGACCTTGCCCGGGAAGGCCTTGCACGCTTCGGCAACGAACTCCGGCTGCTTGACCGCCTTGGTGCCAATGATCACGTAGCTGACGCCAGCCTTGACGTAGTGCTCGATGGTTTCCAGCGAGCGGATGCCACCGCCGATCTGGATCGGCAGGGTCGGGTAGCGCTTGGCAATGGCGGTGACCACTTCACCGTTGACCGGCTGGCCTTCGAAGGCGCCGTTGAGGTCGACCAGGTGCAGGCGGCGGCAGCCACCCTCGACCCACTTGGCGGCCATGCTCACCGGGTCGTCGGAAAATACCGTGGAGTCTTCCATGCGGCCCTGGCGCAGGCGCACGCAGGCACCGTCCTTCAGATCGATAGCGGGGATAATCAGCATCTTGGGAACCTGTCTGTTCTTGGGGTTTCAGGGCTTCTCGAGCGCCCACAGATCACTTTCGATGCTCTCGAACCGCTCCTTGAGGTGCAGCTGAACATCGGCAATCGCCCTGTTGTAGTAATGGGGTGCAATTTCTTTGCTGAACAGCTCGAGGACCTCGGCCACTTCGAACGACCCCAGCTCCAGCTCGAAACGGTCTTCGAGGAAGCGCTTGAGCGTGTGCAGTGCTTCGCGCTCTTGCTCGGGGGCCAGGGTGATGACCGGGGCCTTGGTCTTCGACCTGCTCATTTACCAGCGCCCGTCCCAGGCGACGAAGTTCTGCAGCAGCTGCAGGCCATGGGTATGGCTCTTCTCCGGGTGGAACTGCACGGCAAAGCGCGAACCATCGGCCAGCGCGGCAGCGAAATCGACACCGTAATGGCCGCGGCCGACCACCTGGGCCGGCTTGCCGGCATTGATGTAGTAGCTGTGCACGAAGTAGAACCGCGCTCGGTCGGGGATGTCGTGCCACAGTGGGTGGTCGTTGGTCTGGCCGACTTCGTTCCAGCCCATGTGCGGCACCTTCAGGTGCTCGCCGTCTTCCTGCAGGTCTTTGCCGAAGAAACGCACCTGGCCGGGGAACAGGCCGATGCAGTCGACACCGTCGTTTTCTTCGCTGTGGTCAAGCAGTGCCTGCATACCCACACAGATGCCGAGGAACGGGCGGTCCTGGCTGACTTCGCGCACCAGGCTGTCGAAGCCCAGGCGGCGGATTTCGGCCATGCAGTCGCGAATCGCGCCCACCCCCGGAAACACCACACGGTCGGCTTCGCGGATAACCGCAGCATCGCTGGTGACCAGCACCTTACCGGCACCTACATGCTCGAGCGCCTTGGCCACCGAGTGCAGGTTGCCCATGCCATAGTCGATTACGGCTACCGTCTGCATTTACAGGCACCCTTTGGTGGAAGGCATCTGCCCGGCCATGCGCTCGTCGAGGGTAATGGCCATGCGCAAGGCGCGGCCGAAAGCCTTGAACACGGTCTCGATCTGGTGATGGGTGTTGTGACCACGCAGGTTGTCGATGTGCAGGGTCACCAGGGCGTGGTTGACGAAGCCCTGGAAGAACTCCTGGAACAGGTCGACATCGAAGCCACCGACGCTGGCGCGGGTGTACGGCACGTGCATCTGCAGGCCCGGGCGACCGGAGAAGTCGATGACCACGCGCGACAGCGCTTCGTCCAGCGGCACGTAGGCGTGGCCGTAGCGGAAGATGCCCTTCTTGTCACCGATGGCCTGGGCGAATGCCATGCCCAGGGTGATGCCGACGTCTTCGACGGTATGGTGATCGTCGATATGCGTGTCACCCTTGCACTCGATATCCAGATCGATCAGCCCATGGCGGGCGATCTGGTCCAGCATGTGTTCAAGGAAAGGCACACCGATATCGAATCGGGCCTTGCCACTGCCATCGAGGTTGATCGAGCACTTGACCTGGGTTTCCAGGGTGTTGCGCTCGACGGAAGCCTTACGTTCGACCATCACCAGCTCCGCAAAATCATTAGGCGAAAAGGGCTTCATTATAGGCCTAGAACGCGCCGGCTTGAAACGCGGATGACATATGGCAAAGCAAGCAATTACGGGGGCAGGATACCGCTACAGGTCTATACAACCGGGTAACCTGGGGCTGCTTTGCAGCCCATCGCGACACAAGGCCGCTCCCACAGAGGCATGCGGTCACCTGTGGAAGCGGCCTTGTGTCGCGAAAGGGGCGCAAAGCGCCCCCAATCAATGGAACAGCACAGCCGTCTTCTGCAGGGTAATCCACACCCCCAGGCCAACGGCACGACCACCACCGCCCAGGCCAGCAACACCAGCGGCAGGCTACCCGGCGCCGCCTTCCACTCCAGCGATCGCGCCCCGTCGGCACCTTTGTCATGGCTCAACGCCCGCTCGGCAGCCAGTTCGGCATCGCTCATGAAATGCTTGTCGGCCACCGGTCGCACCAGCATGTTGCAGACAAAGCCCAGCACCAGCAGGCCGGCGAGGATGTACAGGGTCATGTCATAAGCAGCCGCACGCTCTACCCCGGCCGCCAACTGATACTCGCGCAGGTAGGTGATCAGCACCGGCCCCAGCACCCCCGCCGCCGCCCAGGCAGTCAGCAGGCGGCCATGAATGGCGCCGACCATCTGCGTGCCGAACAGGTCGGCCAGGTAGGCCGGTACCGTGGCGAAACCACCACCGTACATCGACAGGATGATGCAGAACGCCGCCACGAACAGCGCCACGTTACCCAGGTGCCCCATGTTCGGCACCAGGCTGTACAAGCCCACGCCCAGGGCGAAAAAGGCGAAATAGGTGTTCTTGCGGCCAATGTAGTCGGAGAACGACGCCCAGAAGAACCGCCCGCCGATGTTGAACAGGCTCAGCAGGCCGGTGAAGCCGGCGGCGATCGCGGCAATCTGCGCCAGCTGGGCGCTGTTCAGCTCGCTGAAGCTCAGCTCGTTGCCCAGCAACTTGCCGGCGAACACTTCCTGCAGCAACGGCGAAGCCATGCCGAGGATGCCGATACCCGCCGACACGTTCAGGCACAGCACCAGCCAGATCAAGGCGAACTGCGGGGTCTTCCAGGCCACGCTGACATGCACGTGGCGGTCGGTGACCATGGTGTTGCCAGCCTTTTTCACCGGGGCGCTCCAGCCTTCGGGCTTCCAGCCGGTCGGCGGCACGCGATACGCCAGGGCACCGGCGATCATGAACACGAAGTAGATCGCCGCCATGGCGACGAAGCTCTGCCACACACCCACTTCCTGCGTATTGCCGAAGTGGCCCATCAGCGCGGTGGCCAGCGGCGCACCGACCATGGCCCCGCCGCCGAAGCCCATGATCGCCATACCGGTGGCCATGCCGCGCTTGTCCGGGAACCACTTGATCAGGGTCGACACTGGCGAGATGTAGCCCAGGCCCAGGCCGATACCGCCGATTACGCCGGAGCCCAGCCACATCAGCCACAGCTGGTGGGTTTTCACGCCAAGGGCCGAAATCAGCATGCCGCCGCACCAGCACAGCGCCGACACCAGGCCGGCCTTGCGCGGGCCGGCGTGTTCCAGCCAACCACCCAGCACGGCCGCCGAGCATCCGAGGAAGACGAAGAACAGGGTGTAGATCCAGCTCAGCATGGAGATCGGCCAATCGCATTCGGCGCTGAACATACGGGCCATGAAGCCCATGTCCGCCGCGCAGGCGACCGGGGCGGTGATGCCGAGGGCTTGCGACAGTGGTAGCCAGAACACCGAGAAGCCATAGGCCATGCCGATGCACAGGTGAATGGCCAGGGCGGCGGGCGGGACCAGCCAGCGGTTGAAGCCCGGGCGGGCGATGATGCGCTCCTTCGACAGGAAGCCTGGCGCACTGGCCAGGGTCCCCGCCGCGACGGTACTGCTCATAGGATTAGGTCCTTCTTATAGGGAGGGTGCAGGCAAAGCGGCGCAAGGGTAGCAGCACCAAGTAGCATGAAAGCAATCTGATATCGTTAATTTTTGCTCGGCTGAAACGGTCCTCTTTCTGAAGTCCACAGCTGATCGCGTACAGCAAAAATACTGTCGAAAGCCGTACCATCTGCTGTACGCGTAGGAAACACCCTGTATCTCTAGACGAATACGCAGGGGCAACGGCTGCGGCGCTATACTCTGGCGCTTGAATTTCAATAACGGACTACAAGGACTCGCCCATGAAAGCGTTCGGCAAAATCCTGGGACTTGGGCTTCTCGGGTTGCTGCTGATCATCGTGGCGCTGGGCTTCGCCCTGACCCACCTCTTCGATCCCAACGACTACAAAGACGAGATTCGCCAGCTGGCACGTGACAAGGCTCACGTCGAGCTGACCCTCAACGGTGACATTGGCTGGAGCCTGTTCCCGTGGCTGGGCCTGGAGTTGCACGAGGCGAGCATCGCCACCTTGAACAAACCCAAGGAGCCATTCGCCGACCTGCAGATGCTCGGCCTGTCGGTACGGGTGCTGCCACTGCTGCGCCGTGAAGTGCAGATGAGTGACGTGCGCGTCGAGGGCCTGAACCTGACCCTGGCCCGTGACGAACACGGCCATGGCAACTGGGAAGACATTGGCAAGCCGCTGCCCGCGCAGAACGGCGCCAGCGCCGATGCGCAGGCCAGTGCTCCAGCCCAGGCACCGACCGAACAGGCGTCGGCGCCGGCCGCCAGCAACGAACGCGCCGTCAAGCTGGACATCGACAGCCTGACCGTGAACAACGCCCGCGTGCAGTACACCGATGCCAAGACCGGCCAGAGCTACAGCGCCGAAAGCATCCAGCTGAGCACCGGCCCGGTCCACGAAGGGGCGAACATTCCGCTCAAGGCCAGCGCCTTCCTCAGTGCCAGCCAGCCGAACATCAAGGCCCGCACCGAACTGGCCGGCGAGCTGCGCTTCGACCGCAAGCTCAAGCGCTACAACTTCGAAGACATGCGCCTGTCGGGCGAAACCTCGGGTGAACCCACCGGCGGCAAGGCCGTGACCTTCGCCGCCCAGGGCCAGTTGCTGGTCGACCTGGCCGCCAATGTCGCCTCGTGGAGCGGCCTGAAAGTCTCGGCCAACCAGCTGCGCGCCCTGGGCGAGCTGAACCTGCGTGACCTGGACAAGGCGCCACAGCTGAGCGGTGGCCTGTCCATCGCCCAGTTCGACCTGCGCACCTTCCTCGACAGCATCGGCCGCCCGCTGCCGGCCACCAACGACCCGGCGGCCTTCGCCAAGCTGGAGCTGGTCACCCGCCTGCAGGGCACGCCGAACAGCCTGGCCCTGGAAGACCTGGCGGTGAAGCTGGACGACAGCACCTTCAGTGGCCGCGTGGCCGTCGAAGACTTCGCCAGACAGGCCCTGCGCCTGCAGCTCAAAGGCGACACCTTCGACGCCGACCGCTACCTGCCGGCCAAGAGCGAAGAGGCCAAGGGCGCCACCGCCGCACGCCAGGCCGAAGTCAAGCAACAAGAGGCCAGCGCAGTCGCCGGTGCCGGCACCACGCCGCTGCCCAACGCCCCGACCCAGGTGGCCTGGAGCGACGACAAGCTGCTGCCGGTCGACCGCCTGCGCGCCCTCGACCTGCAGGCCGACCTGGCCTTCGGCTCGCTGACCCTGGACAAACTGCCGATCGAAGACGCCCAGCTCAAGGCCATCGGCCAGGGCGGCCTGCTGACCCTGCAAACCCTGCGCGGTGAGCTGTACAACGGCACCTTCGAGGCCAAGGGCACTGTCGATGTGCGCCCTGCCGTGCCGCAACTGGGTGTCAACACCAGCATCCAGCGGGTGCCGGTGGAACACTTCATAAAGACCGAGGGCAAGGAACAGACACCACCGGTCAAAGGCCTGCTGACCCTGACCAGCGACCTGACGGCCACCGGCAACAGCCAGAAGGCCCTGGTCGACACCCTCAACGGCAACGCCAACTTCGTCATCAACGACGGCGTGCTGGTCAATGCCAACCTGGAACAGCAACTGTGCCAGGCCATCGCCACGCTGAACCGCAAATCGCTCAACGGCGAGCCACGCGGCAAGGACACACCGTTCCAGGAACTGCGTGGCAGCCTGGTGGTGCGCAATGGCGTCGCCAACAACCCGGACCTCAAGGCGCGTATTCCGGGCCTGACCGTCAACGGCCATGGTGACCTCGACCTGCGCGTGCTGGGCATGGACTACAACGTTGGCGTGGTCGTCGAAGGCGACCAGCGCGCCATGCCGGACCCGGCCTGCCAGGTCAACGAACGCTATGTGGGTGTCGAAATACCGCTGCGCTGCCGTGGCCCGCTGGAGCTGGGCGCCAAGGCTTGCCGCCTGGACCAGAACGGCCTGGGCAAAGTAGCCGCCAAGCTGGCCGGCAATCGCCTGCAAGACAAGATCGATGAAAAACTCGGAGACAAAGTGAGCCCGGAAGTGAAAGACGTGCTCAAGGGGCTGTTCAAGCGATGAGCCCCGAGCAGTTCTCCAGCGCCGTGCTGGATTGGTATGACGAACACGGCCGGCACGACCTGCCCTGGCAACAGGGCATCACCCCGTACCGGGTGTGGGTGTCGGAAATCATGTTGCAGCAGACCCAGGTCAGCACCGTGCTCAACTACTTCGACCGTTTCATGCAGGCCCTGCCGACCGTGCAGGCCCTGGCCGAGGCGCCGGAGGACGAAGTGCTGCACCTGTGGACGGGCCTGGGCTACTACACCCGGGCGCGCAACCTGCAAAAGGCCGCGAAGATCGTGGTCGAACAGCATGGTGGTGAATTCCCGCGCAGTGTCGAGCAGCTCACCGAGCTGCCCGGCATCGGCCGCTCCACCGCCGGCGCCATCGCCAGCATCAGCATGGGCATCCGCGCACCGATCCTCGACGGCAACGTCAAGCGCGTGCTGGCCCGCTACACCGCCCAGGCCGGCTACCCCGGCGAGCCCAAGGTGGCCAACCAGCTCTGGGCCACGGCCGAACGCTTTACTCCGCAACTGCGGGCCAACCACTACACCCAGGCGATGATGGACATGGGCGCCACGCTGTGCACCCGCAGCAAGCCCAGTTGCCTGATCTGCCCGCTGCAGCGCGGCTGCGAAGCGCACCTGCACGGTGAAGAAACCCGCTACCCCGAGCCCAAGCCGCGCAAGGCACTGCCGCAACGGCGCACCCTGATGCCGCTGCTGGCCAACCACGAAGGCGCCATCCTGCTTTACCGCCGCCCGTCCAGCGGCCTGTGGGGTGGTTTGTGGAGCCTGCCGGAGCTGGACGACATCGCCCAGCTCGACGACCTGGCCTACCAGCACGGCCTGCGCCTGGCTGACAGCCGCGTCATGGAAGGCCTGACCCATACCTTCAGCCACTTCCAGCTGGCGATCGAACCCTGGCTGGTACGCGTCGACCCGGTCGGCCAGCACGTGGCCGAGGCCGACTGGCTCTGGTATAACCTCGCCACCCCGCCGCGCCTGGGCTTAGCCGCCCCGGTGAAAAAGCTGCTCAAACGCGCGGCCGACGAACTGATCGCAGGAGACGCCCGATGACCCGCACCGTGATGTGCCGCAAGTACAAAGAAGAACTGCCAGGCCTGGAGCGCCCGCCCTACCCCGGCGCCAAGGGCCAGGACATCTTCGAACACATCTCGCAGAAAGCCTGGGCCGACTGGCAGAAGCACCAGACCATGCTGATCAACGAAAAGCGCCTGAACATGATGAACGCCGAGGACCGCAAATTCCTCCAGGGCGAGATGGACAAGTTTTTCGCTGGCGAAGAATACGCCCAGGCGGAAGGCTACGTTCCACCCTCGGAATGACCCCACGGAACGTAAGCGACGGAATTAATTTAAAATTTTTTCAAAAAGTCGTTGACGAGCGGTCTGAAAGTCTATTTAATTCACCTCGTCGCCCAGATAGCTCAGTCGGTAGAGCAGAGGATTGAAAATCCTCGTGTCGGCGGTTCGACTCCGTCTCTGGGCACCACCTTCAAGCTTCTGGTGGTTGCAAAGTTACCCGAAGCGACAACAAGAAACCCGCCTAGTGCGGGTTTTTTGTTGTCTGTGGTTTTCTACCCGTTCCACCTCTCCGGCCAGCGCCCCCCTACTGCAACATACCGTCATGACAAGGCACTGGATTCCGTTACTACTCAAGCCGAGACTCCTCCCCCAAGCGGCCCGCTTGAAAGGAGAGGCAAATGGTTTTTACGGCAGAAGAGCAACAGCTATGGGACAGCGCGATAGCGTTTGCCAAAGGCAATAAGAAAGCGATCGCCAGAAAACTCACCTGCACTGCAGGAATGGCTCATTCAGGCAACCTAAGTTGACCAACATCAAAACGCTATCAATCGCTCATCCTTAAGATGCCAGGTGGACATTCGACCTGACCTCGCAAGGACCTCCATGAGCGAAGAATCCCCCTCCTGCTCCCCGCCCCCAGCGAGCCCGCCATTACCACAGCCCGCACGCGCCGCCCCCGCCAGCGCAAGCCGGAGCCGACCATCACCAGCATCAGCCAGCAACCTGCGGCACTGGAAGTCGCCACCGCCCCCAAGGGCAGCAACGAAGACAGCACCTCGGCCCGCCTGCCGGCCAGCTACCCCTACCGCACCCGTATGCGTCGCCAGGACTACGAAAAGGCCAAGCACGCGCTGCAGATCGAGTTGCTGAAGGTACAGAGCTGGGTGAAGGAAACCGGCCAGCGCGTGGTGATCCTGTTCGAAGGGCGCGATGCCGCAGGCAAGGGCGGCACCATCAAGCGCTTCATGGAACACCTCAACCCTCGTGGTGCGCGCATCGTTGCCCTGGAAAAACCTTCCGAGCAGGAAAAAGGCCAGTGGTACTTCCAGCGCTACATCCAGCACCTGCCCACGGCGGGTGAAATGGTGTTCTTCGACCGCTCCTGGTACAACCGCGCCGGGGTCGAGAAGGTGATGGACTTCTGCACGCCCCTGCAGTACCTGGAATTCATGCGCCAGGCCCCGGACCTGGAGCGGATGCTGTGCAACAGCGGCATCCTGCTGTTCAAGTACTGGTTCTCGGTGAACCGCGAAGAGCAGCTGCGCCGCTTCATCTCGCGCCGGGACGACCCGCTCAAGCACTGGAAGCTGTCGCCAATCGACATCAAGTCGCTGGACAAGTGGGACGACTACACCGCTGCCAAGGAAGCGATGTTCTTCCATACCGACACGGCCGATGCGCCATGGACAGTGATCAAGTCCGATGACAAGAAGCGTGCGCGGATCAATTGCATCCGGCATTTCCTGCACGCGCTGGACTACCCGGGCAAGGACCCTCAGGTGGCACATGCACCCGACCCTCTGCTGGTAGGCCGGGCTTCACGCGGGTTCGAAGAAGACGAGACACCCCAGCCAGCAGCCTGAAAACTCGACCCGCCTTCGACAGACACCGCAGCCCGAAGACGGGCTGCGGGCGAATCTTATTCGTCCTGCATGGAACGGAGATGCTCGAAGGCATCCTCGGTCATTTCGCCCAGATAGGAAACTCCGTGCAGTTTGAGTTCGAACTCACTGTCCTCTTTGCCTTTTTGAACAATCGCCTCAAGGTCAGCCTTGGTGATTGACTGCCGGTTGCATTTGGCGAACCCCGTCGAATAGAAAAGCTCACCCTCCCCGTCATAGCCGTACAGGGTCACAAGGTAGTAGTGCTTCATCGCTCTCTCCTTCAGCGCAACTGTGCGCATCTGCAAACGCCGATTTGGCGCAATGTCGAGCCGCCACCCGAACATGGGTGACAGCGGGAGAGACGTTACGCAGGCCGGCTGGCAGGCATAATCAGGAGGCATGTCCATGGCAGAACGCCCCAGCCTGCGTTGCCTAGGCACACGGCTTGGGTTTCTCGGGCAATTGCGCTTCAATACGCGCACTTTCAGACACACCCAAGGATTGCCCCATGGCCACCCCTACCAAGCAACAGAAACGCGCCAAGCGCGCAGCCAGCAAGGCCAAGCAGAACCGCATGGTACGCAGCGGCCAGGCAGTCAAGGCCAGTGCCGGCGACAGCGCCAGCATCGAGCAGGTGTACAACAAGGCCATGGAGTCGGGCAGCTACGACCCGCTGTTCAAGAAAATGAAGGAAGCCCAGGAAGGCGGCCTGGTGCCGATGATCTCGGTGTTCCTGGTGGACCCGCTGCTGGCCCTGGTGCTCAAAGGGCACAAGGAAGAACACGCCACCGACTACATCGTGCTGGTGTTCAACGCCTACCGCAAATGGCTGGATGGGGCCGACGAAGAAGCCACCATGGCCTGGCTGGAAAGCGATGAGTTCCAGGCAGCCTACGTGGCCGCTTCGGAGCTGGTTGCCAAGCAGCAACAGCAGCAGAAGCAGTTTGGCTGACAGGGCCATGTGACCTGCCCCGCCCATTCGCGGGTAAACCCGCTCCCACAGGGATATCACCGCAATTGAGATATGTGGTGTACCTGTAGGAGCAGGTTTACCCGCGAAGAGGCCGGTACAGGCAATAAAAAGGCCGCGCCCTTCACAGGACGCGGCCTTTTCATTTCAGCCAGCGCGGATCAGTTATCCAGCGCCACCCGCCCGGCAGCTTCACGCTTGCGGTGCACCAGCAAGCCAGCCGCCACCACACCAATGCTCAGCAGTGCGGTCGCGATGATTTCGGCGCGGTGGTCCTCACGCAGCGCCATCACCGCCAGAATGGCAATGATGAAGGCAATGGTCGCCCAGGTCAGGCCCGGGAACAGCCACATCTTGAAGGTGATCTTCTCGCCGCGGGCCTCACGCTGGGCACGCATGCGCAGCTGCGATACGGCAATCACCAGGTACACCAGCAGCGCAATGGCACCGGAACTGGCCAGCAGGAACTCGAATACCTGGGCCGGGGCCACGAAGTTGGCGAACACACAGAGGAACGCCGCAGCAGTGGACAGCAGAACCGCCACATGCGGGGTAGCCGACTTGGTGGTGCGCTGGGCAATGGCCGGGGCGTCACCACGCTTGCTCAGCGAGAACAGCATGCGCGACGAGGTGTACAGCGCCGAGTTCAGGCAGCTGGTCACGGCGATCAGCACGACGATGTCGACGATCAGCTTGGCATTCGGCACGCCGATGCGGCTCAGCACGGTCTGGTAGGAACCGGTCTCGGCCAGGGCCGGGTCGTTCCACGGTACCAGGGCCACGACCAGGAAGATCGACACCAGGTAGAACAGGCAGATACGCCAGATCACCGAGTTGGTGGCGCGGCTGATCTGCTTGCCCGGGTCCTTCGACTCGGCTGCGGCGATGGTAACGATTTCGGTACCCATGAACGAGAACATGGTGGTCAGCATGGCTGCCAGCACCGCGCCCAGGCCGTTAGGCATGAAGCCCTGGGTGTCGAACAGGTGGCTGGCACCGCTTACCTGGCTGCTCGGCACAAAGCCGAACAAGGCAGCACAACCCACAGCGATGAAGCCGATGATTGCCAGCACCTTGAGCAGGGCGAACCAGAACTCGAACTCGCCGTAGTTCTTCACGCTGCACAGGTTGGTCAGGGTCAGCGCCAGGGTGATGACCAGGGAGAACGCCCACAGGTCAACCGCAGGGAACCAGGCATGCAGAATGGCCGCGGCGGCGTTGGCCTCAAGCGGAATGACCAGCACCCAGAACCACCAGTACAGCCAGCCAATGGTGAAACCGGCCCAGCGCCCGATGGCGCGGTCGGCATATGTAGAGAACGACCCGGTGTCAGGCGAGGCGACCGCCATTTCACCCAACATGCGCATGACCAGCACGACCAGCGTACCGGCGGCAGCATAGGCTAGCAGCACGGCAGGGCCGGCAGCAGCGATGGCGTGGCCGGAGCCAACGAACAGACCGGCACCGATGACGCCAGCGATGGACAGCATGGTCACATGCCGTTGTTTGAGCCCCTGAGCGAGGTCATTGGAATTGTTACCGCTCATTAAAACTACCTTTGTAAGGAGTGGACCACGCCGACTGCGGGTACGGAGCGCGCCTGGGGTTGACCTGGGCGTCGCTGCAATCGGCGGTTTCCTACTGGCAATAAGCGCGCCATGTGCCGAATGCATTCGTCAGAAAAGTCGGCGGGCCTTTTAGTACGCGGTTTGGAGGGCTTTCGGCCAGTGACTGACCGAAAGGCCGCCAAATCATCGGATTACTGAAATACCCACTTACAAATGCACCAAAGGTGCTCCCAGGTAACACCTGTGCACCACTGCAATGCCAAAAAGTGCAACCTACAGGTACAACCTCAAGACCTGACCGCCCCCGTTCGCGGGCACGCCCGCTCCCACAGGTCAGGTGCAACCATTTGGGCTATTTAAAGAACCTGTGGGAGCGGGCGTGCCCGCGAAAGGTCTAAAACCGCTTCCATGAGCGGGCCAAAGCTGGCACCATCGCGCCTTTTTTCATCAAGGCTCTGGTGCTGGGCGACACCTTCGCGGACATCCGCGCGACGTTGCGCTGCAACGATGCGACAAACTGCCCCACCAGCGCCCCGAGTGCCCAGCGACCCTGTTGGCCGTCATAATGCCGCTATGCTAGCTTGGCGCACGCCAGGAAGGCCGCCAACAGCTGGGAACGCACCCGTACACATGAGGACCGCACATGGCTCAGGCCACGCCCGCGCTGGAAATCCGCAATCTGCACAAACGCTACGGCGAGCAGGAAATTCTCAAGGGCATTTCGCTGACCGCGCGCGACGGTGACGTGATCTCCATCCTGGGGTCGTCCGGCTCCGGCAAGTCCACCCTGCTGCGCTGCATCAACCTGCTCGAGAACCCGCACCAGGGCGAAATCCTGGTCGCCGGTGAAGCCCTCAAGCTCAAGGCCGCCAAGAACGGCGACCTGGTCGCCGCCGACAACCGCCAGATCAACCGCCTGCGCAGCGAGATCGGCTTCGTCTTCCAGAACTTCAACCTGTGGCCGCACATGTCGATCCTCGACAACATCATCGAGGCGCCACGCCGCGTGCTCGGCCAGAGCAAGGCCGAAGCCATCGAAGCCGCCGAAGCCCTGCTGAACAAGGTCGGCATCTACGACAAGCGCCACAGCTACCCCGCCCAGCTTTCCGGTGGCCAGCAACAGCGCGCCGCCATTGCCCGTACCCTGGCCATGAAGCCCAAGGTCATCCTGTTCGACGAGCCAACTTCGGCGCTCGACCCGGAAATGGTCCAGGAAGTGCTAAACGTTATCCGCGCATTGGCCGAAGAAGGCCGTACCATGCTGCTGGTGACGCACGAGATGAGCTTTGCCCGCCATGTGTCCAGTGAAGTCGTCTTCCTGCACCAAGGCCTGGTCGAAGAGCAGGGATCGCCGCAGCAGGTCTTCGAAAACCCGACCTCGGCGCGTTGCAAGCAATTCATGTCCAGCCACCGCTAACGGAGCAATACATGCACACTTACAAGAAGTTCCTCCTGGCAGCTGCTGCCACGCTGGTAATGTCGGCCAACGCCCTGGCCGCAGAAAAACTGCGCATGGGTATCGAAGCCGCCTACCCACCGTTCAACAACAAGGATGCCAGCGGTAACGTGGTCGGCTTCGACAAAGACATCGGCGACGCCCTGTGCGCCAAGATGAAAGTCGAGTGCTCGGTCGTCACCTCCGACTGGGACGGCATCATCCCGGCCCTGAACGCCAAGAAGTTCGACTTCCTGGTGTCGTCGCTGTCGATCACCGACGAGCGCAAGCAGGCGGTGGACTTCACCGAGCCGTACTACTCCAACAAGCTGCAGTTCATCGCGCCGAAAAACGCCGACTTCAAGACCGACAAGGCTTCGCTCAAGGGCAAGGTGATCGGCACCCAGCGCGCCACCTTGGCTGGCACCTGGCTTGAAGACAACTACGGTGACGACGTAGAGATCAAGCTGTACGACACCCAGGAAAACGCCTACCTCGACCTGGTTTCCGGCCGCATCGACGGCATCCTGGCCGACAAGTACGTGCAGTACGAGTGGCTGAAGAGCAAAGACGGCTCGAACTTCGAGTTCAAGGGCGAGCCGGTGATGGACAGCGACAAGATCGGCATTGCCGTGCGCAAGGGTGACACCAAGCTGCGCGACGACCTGAACAAGGCCCTGGCAGAAATCAAGGCCGACGGCACGTACAAGAAGATCAACGACAAGTACTTCCCGTTCAGCATCGAATGATCCGCCCCGACCGGCGCGCCCTTGCGGCGCGCCAGTCCCTAGAATGACCTGCCCATGAATATCGACCTGCACGGATTCGGTCCGGCCATGATGGCCGGCACCCTGATGACCGTAAAACTGGCGCTTTGCGCCTTGCTGCTGGGCCTGGTGCTGGGCCTGCTCGGCGCCCTGGCCAAGACTTCCTCGATCAAGCCGCTGCAATGGCTTGGCGGCTTCTACTCGACCCTGGTTCGCGGCGTGCCCGAACTGCTCTGGGTACTGCTTATCTATTTCGGCACCGTCGGGCTGATGAACGCCCTCGGCGAAGCCCTGAACCTGCCGGGCCTGGAGCTCAGCGCCTTCGCTGCTGGCGTGATTGCCCTGGGCCTGTGCTTCGGCGCCTATGCCACCGAAGTGTTCCGTGGCGCCATCCTGGCGATCCCCAAGGGCCACCGTGAAGCCGGCCTGGCACTGGGCCTGTCCAAGGGCCGCATCCTGTCGCGGATCATCCTGCCGCAGATGTGGCGCATCGCCCTGCCTGGCCTTGGCAACCTGTTCATGATCCTGATGAAAGACACCGCACTGGTGTCGGTGATCGGCCTGGAAGAAATCATGCGCCATGCTCAAATCGGCGTGACCGTGACCAAAGAGCCGTTCACCTTCTACATGGTCGCGGCCTGCATCTACCTGAGCCTGACCATCATTGCCATGACCGGCATGCACTTCATGGAAAAACGCGCCGCTCGCGGCTTTGCGAGGGCCGAATAATGAATTGGGAAGTCATCATCAAATGGCTGCCACGCCTGGCCCAGGGTGCGACCCTGACCCTGGAGCTGGTGGCCATCGCGGTAGTTGCCGGGTTGATCCTGGCCATCCCGCTGGGCATCGCCCGCTCCTCGCGCCACTGGTACGTGCGCGCCGTGCCGTTCAGCTACATCTTCTTCTTCCGTGGCACGCCGCTGCTGGTGCAGCTGTTCCTGGTCTACTACGGCCTGGCGCAGTTCGACATGGTGCGTTCGAGTTCGCTGTGGCCGTACCTGCGCGACCCGTTCTGGTGCACCGTGCTGACCATGACCCTGCATACCGCCGCCTACATCGCCGAGATCCTGCGCGGCGCGCTGCAGGCGATCCCCAAGGGCGAGATCGAGGCGGCACGGGCGTTGGGCATGTCGCGGGGCAAGACGCTGTTCTACATCATGCTGCCACGCGCCGCGCGCATCGGCCTGCCGGCGTACAGCAACGAAGTGATCCTGATGCTCAAGGCCAGTGCCCTGGCCAGTACCGTGACCCTGCTGGAGCTGACCGGCATGGCCCGTACCATCATCGCCCGCACTTACCTGCCGGTGGAGATCTTCTTTGCCGCCGGGGTGTTCTACCTGGTGATCTCGTTCGTACTGGTGCAAGGCTTCAAGCTGCTGGAGCGCTGGTTGCGCGTGGATGCCTGCCAAGGCCGCTAGACCACCTAGCCTTCTTCGCGGGTAAACCCGCTCCCACAGGGATATCACTGTTCTCAAGCTGTGTGATTCCTGTGGGAGCGGGTTTACCCGCGAAGAGGCCCTAAAACCCAACACACTTCCTCCCCATGCCCAACCACCTCCACAGCCCCCACCTGAGCACCCGCTTCCAGGCCCTCGACCAGTTCCTGATCGAGCACCAGCAGCTGTGGAAACCCCGCCCCTTCACCACCCTGCACCTGGCCTGGGAAACCGCCCACACCGAGCTTGCCGCCCACCTGCGCCAATGCTCCCTGGCAGACGCCGAAACCGACACCACCGCTACGCCGTTGCCCGCCCCGTTCCCGCAACTGGCCCAGCAAGCCCGACAGCTTGCGGCCCTCGGTAACCTCCCGAAAACCGATCTGCCTACCGCCGCGCACCGCCTCGACGTCGCCGTCCCCGGCCGCAAATGGCAGCAGATCGAAGCCTTCGCCAGCCACCTGGCCTTCCGCGAACAGCCCCGCCACTGGCTGGACTGGTGCTCCGGCAAAGGCCACCTGGGCCGCCGCCTGCTGCAACCCGGCCAGCAGCTGACCTGCCTGGAGTACGACACCGAGCTGGTCGCCGCCGGCCAGGCCCTGAGCACGCACCACCATTTGCCGGCGCAGCATGTACACCAGGATGTGATGGCCAACGACAGCGCCCGCCACCTGGCTGGCGACAAAAGCGTGGTCGCCCTGCATGCCTGTGGCGACCTGCATGTACGCCTGATGCAACTGGCCAGCCAGCAAGGTTGCCGGCAACTGGCCGTGGCGCCCTGCTGCTACAACCGCATCGCGGCGCAGCAATACCAGGCGTTATCCACAGTCGCCCAAGCCTCCAGCCTGCGGCTGTCACTGGACGACCTGGGCCTTCCCCTGAGCGAAACCGTTACCGCCGGTGCCCGCGTGCGGCGCCAGCGCGACACCTCGATGGCCAGGCGCCTGGGCTTCGACCTGCTGCAGCGCCAGCAACGCCAGACCGATGAGTACCTGCCAACACCGTCACTACCCGTAGCCTGGTTGGAGAAGACCTTCGATCAGTACTGCCGCGACCTGGCCGAACTCAAGCAATTGCAGCTGACTGGCAACCCGGACTGGGCAGCCCTGGAAGCCGCCGGCTGGCAGCGCCTGGCCGAGGTCCGCAACCTGGAGCGCGTGCGCAACCTGTTCCGCCGGCCGCTGGAGCTGTGGTTGGTACTCGATCGCGCCCTGTTCCTCGAAGAACAAGGCTACAACGTGCGCCTTGGCCTGTTCTGCGACTACCCACTTACCCCACGCAACCTGCTCATCCTCGCCGAGCGCGACCGTTAGCCGCAGCACAACCTGTGGATAACTCTGTGAACAAGCTTGTGATTACCTGTTGGATCCAAGCGCTATTTCAAACGCTTGGCTTATTCCGGCTTGCCCGTCAAGGCCAGTAAAAACAGGCGTTTGCGCAAAGACAGGCGGTGTAGCGCTCCGGCATGCCTTTCGCGCAAGTCGCCGATGCCACTTGTGCATAAACATTTCTTGTGGTTGGCGACTGCGTCTAAAGCCTTACTCAGAATGGCCTGACTTGCGCGGTCCCTTGTGGGAGCGCATAAGGGTTCAATGCGCCTTGTTCTTGGCAATCTCGATATCGTTCATCAGCGCTTTGGCCATGTCGCACAGATAATCGGCGGCGCCCAGGAATTTATGGTCATCCTCCATATCCCCCTCGCGCACCAGGTGCTTGATGTAGCCCATCAGGATCGAGACATGCTCGTAGGCAGCATCGACGGGGACACCGGGCTCGACGCGTAGCAGATTGAGGGATGGGTTGCCGGCTGCGAGGAAGGTTTCCACGCCTGCGGTGGTGATGGGTTCGATGATGGTTTTCTTCATGGCATATATCCTTACTCGGGGAAGGGACTGCCAGAAATCTTTCTCACGGATTTGGGTGGCAGCCGTACGCGGGGTGAGAAACCGGTCGAATAAGGAAGCCCGGCCAGACCGAAGTCTGCCCACGTACGGCCACCAAAAAGGGGTAGCGCTTATTCGACTTGGGTTCTCACACCCGGTCGCCAGAGCGACCCGAAAACGGTATCCGTGAGCCATTTCCCCCACAACAGCGATACTTCGGCGGCGCGCGTAGGATAGTTCCGAAGCCACCAAACCCTGAAGCTGTTAGCCCTAAAGTTCAGAATCTTCGTACAGCTGATGGCCCTTTCGCGGGTAAACCCGCTCCCACAGGAATCACACAAGGCTTGAGAACAGTGATATCCCTGTGGGAGCGGGTTTACCCGCGAAGAGGCCAGCACAGGCAACAAAAAGCTAAAGCCCCACCGCTGATCCCGCCCAACGGTGTATCATCCGCCCCCCAAATCATTAAAAAGTGACGTCGCGCGCTGCCCGCCAGCCTCGCGACCTTCTGGCGTTGCGCCAGAACCGACATGGACTAACGGACCCGACCATCGTGACCCAGACCAAGCCCCTCGCCCTGCTGACCCTCACCCTGGCCCTGACCGGCTGCGCCAGCGGCACCGCTCCCCACCCCAGCAGCAGCCTGGGTTGGAACCACCCCGGCATGCAGCTGGGCGGCGACAACGGCCTGCCCCTGCGCACCGAAAGCCCCTGCCGCAAGCGCGGCTGCGACAACGACAAGCTGTTCTTCAACCCGGGCAAAACCGAGCCGAGCGTCACCACCATCCATCGCGGCTGGTAGGAAAATTCTTCTTTCAGGTCGGTGACTTAGGTCATTTGCGAACATTCGCAACGAAGTGGTTTACAGGCGCCAACCGATCGTTATAATGACGCCCCATTGCCGGTATAGCTCAGATGGTAGAGCAACTGACTTGTAATCAGTAGGTCCCGGGTTCGATTCCTGGTGCCGGCACCATACGCAGTATCAAAAAAGGCTCACCGAAAGGTGGGCCTTTTTTGCTTTCTGTGCCCCGCGATCCCTGCGGCCCTACCGATTTCAAACCACCCCATGCATGAAAAACTCAACCGGTACGCTGAAAAACTCAGCAAAGCCCCTGATCTGGGCAACCGTCATCTTCCGCTTGTTGTTCAAAATCTCTGAAACCGCACTCTGGGTTGCTATCGAGGCAAGGTCCTTCTGCTTCACGCCCCTGTCCGACAGCAGGAAGGCCAACGCTTCGGCCTGGCTCGCAAACGGCACGAGTACCGACTCACTCTCATACTCGTAGACACGATCCGCCACCATCTCCGCAAAACGCGCAGCTGCGTGACCCTCGCTGTCGGCATGCGAGTAGAGTTCATCGATCAATGCCATCCGCGCCTGGAGTTCAGCATCGTCCTTGATGGGGTCATGGCAGGCAGCAAGTAGCTGGGCCATGGTTGCCATCTGGGCGTTCAGGCCATCCAGCATGGGTGAAATATTGGCGATGAAGGCATCTAGTCCATTAGCTTCGGTTTTATCCCGCTTCATGGTTGTCACCTGTCGAATCGTTAGGTATTGGGCAAGTGCTAGGTCAAACAGATTTCTGGATCCGGAATATACGCTCTGCTGAAGGTCACCGGGACATTGATGCCGATCAAGCTGAATAGCGGACCGAGGTATAGGTTGGGGACATAGTTCAGAGGGAAGCTGACCATGGCCAAGAAATTCCCCACAAACCCCGGCCACCCGGAGCGCATCTGCTGGGGCTGCGACCTGTACTGCCCGGCCAAGGCGTTGGCCTGTGGCAATGGCGCGAGTCGGACCATGCACCCGGTGGAACTGTTTGGTGAGGACTGGGACAGTTTCGAGGACCGGCTGGAGAAGCCGATTGATCGCGTGCAAGAGGCTGGCCCCAGGTGAAATGGGGCAGCTTTGCGGCCCATCGCCGGCAAGCCGGGCTCTCATAGAACTGCACATAACTCATTGAGTTAGCAGGGGGCCTGTGGGAGCGGGTTTACCCGCGAACACGGGCGAAGCCCGTGCCATCCACCGCGTTGCATTCTTCGCGGGTAAACCCGCTCCCACAGGGGACGCGGATTGCTTGCAACTTCAGTTATCTACGCGACAGCGCAGCCCAAAGGGCTGGGCCATCTACCACAGGTACAGCGCATGGTTTGAGCCTGGCGCCGACCCAGCGAATCAGGTGCCGCGGTGGATGGCACGGGCTTCGCCCGTGTTCGCGGGCGAGCCCGCTCCCACAGGGATCGCGCCACCTGTTAGTTGCTCCCAAAGTACCTGTGGGAGCCCGGCTTGCCGGCGAAGGGCTGCGCAGCAGCCCCAGGTGCGGTTGATCAGAACGCCGTGCTGACCGTCAGCGACAGGTTGCGTGGGTCGCCGTAGATTGCCCCGGCATAGAACCCGTAGCGGGTGTAGTAGTGCTTGTCGAACAGGTTGTTGGCGTTGAGGCTGACGCTGGTGTCGTCGGTCAGCTGGTACTTGGCCATGGCATTCCAGATGGCATAACCGGACCAGTTCACGTCAGTGGCACCGTTGCTCACACCATTGCTCGGCTGGCCTGCCGGGCTGGAGATTGCGCGGATGTTGCTCTGCGCAGTCACCCCGGCGCCCAGGGTCAGGCGGTCGAGCGGGCCGGAAAGGCGGTAGGTGGTCGAGGCCTTGAACAGGTGTGACGGGTCGCTGCGGCCGTCGCTGTCGACGCGGCCGAAGTGCAGGTAGGTGTAGCCAGCGTACACGTTCCAGCTGGGGGTCAGGGCGCCGGCGATTTCCAGGTCGATACCGTCGGTTTCCTGGCCGGAACCGGCCTTGTAGGCATCGCCACCGGTGGGGGTGGTGAGGTCGCCGTCGAGCACTGCCTTGTTCTCCTGCTTGGTGCGGAAGTACGCCGCCGAGGCGTTCAGGCGGCCATCGAACCACTCACCCTTGATACCCGTCTCGTAGCTTTGCCCGCGAATCGGCTCGACCTTGCTGCCGCTGCTGGTTTCAGCGGTTTGCGGGGTGAAGATGTCGGTGTAGCTGGCGTACAGCGAGTAGTTGTCGTTGAGGTCGTACACCGCGCCCAGGTACGGGGTGACGATGCCATTCTCTTCCTGGCTGGTACGTGCGCCAGCCACGCTGCGGGTGGTGGCTGAGTAGTTGCTGGTGCGCACGCCAAGGATGACCGACAGCGGGTCGGTGATGCTCAGGCGGGTTGCCGCATACATGCCCTGCAGGCGGGTGGTGGTCTTGCTGTGGCGGCCGGTGCGCGAGGCGATGATGCTGTAGTCGTCATCCACGCCATTGCGCCAGTCGGTCAGCGGGAAGCCGTTGTTGGCGCGGAACTGGCAACCCAGCGCAGGCGCACTGGCCATGCCGTCGCCGACCATGGTGCAGGTGTATTCCGGCGACCAGGCCACGGTGCGGCTGTCGTTGTAGCCGACCATCGCCTGGTGGGTACGGCCGAACAGCTGGAACGGGCCGGACAGGTCGATCTGCGCCGACTGCTGGGTGGTGTCGGTGGAGCTGTGCAGGCCGTTGAGCACGGCACCGCTGCCATCCTGGTCCCAGTAGCCGCCGTAGCTGCCACGGCCCGCCGAGTTGACCTTGGCCAGGCCGCGGTGGTTGAGGGTTTCGGCGGTGCTCTGGGCGGCTTTCAGGTCCAGGGTCCAGTCGTTGTCGAAGCGGTGCTCCAGCGAGCCGAACGCGGTGCGGGTGGTGTACTCGCCAAAGCTCCAGCTAGGTACCACGTTGGTGCTGCGCGGCAGGTCGGTCTTGCTGCCATCACGGTACCAGATCGGGATGTTCGCTCCCCAGCCACCGCCGACAATCTTGTTGTACTCGTACTGGTAGCCGGCACCGAGGGTGGTGGCGTCGTCCAGGTCGAATTCGAAGTTGGCCAGCGCGGCGCGGGAGCGTTCGGACTGGTTATCGCGGAATGAATTGGCGTCCTGCTGGGTCATCACAAAGCGCGAACGCAGGCGGCCGTCTTCGGACAGCGGCAGGTTGAGGTCGGCGCCCAGGCGGCGCTTGTCCCAGCTGCCATAGGTGGCATAGGCGCTGCCGCCGAACGTCCTGGTCGGCGCCTTGCGGATCAGGTTGACGGTGGCCGACGGGTCGCCGGTGCCGCCCAGCAGGCCGTTGGCGCCACGCACGATGTCGATGCGCTCGTACAGGTCCATGTTCAGCGCGTTGCCACCACCACTGAAGTCGGAGCCGCCCTGGAACTGCAGGCCATCGACCTTCCAGTTGCTGATCGAATAACCACGGGCACGGTAGTCGGTACGCCCGCCCACTTCGGACTTGCTCGCGGTCACCCCCGGGGTGGTTTCCAGCGCTTGCTCGATGGTGTGGATGTCGCGGTCGTCCATCTGCTGCCGGGTAATGGTGGTGACCGACTGCGGTGTCTGCCGCGGCGTCAGGGCCAGGCCGGTGGAGCTGCGGGTGCTTTCGACCGTGTAACCCAGCTGGCCGGCTTCGTCGGCAGGCAGCAGGGCGCTGTCTTCGATCTGGGTGGCGTCCAGCTCCAGGGGCTTGCTGTCGGCAGCCATCGCGCCACCACTGACGGCTACGGCGATGAACAAGGCCAGCGGTTTCAGGCGAGGGCCGTCTCGGCTGATGGAAGGGAAGGCGTTCGGGGTGCTCTCGGCGTTCATTTGGGAAGACTTCGTATTTGCAGATGATTTTTTGTTAGGATTCTAGGGATCGGCCCTCCGGGCTCCAGACCCGGCTTGTATGGGGATGTAATCGAACGTAACGAGCGCCACCGGCCCTCACCGAACAGGTGTTTTTCCGCATGAGCACAACTCTGCTTGTTGTCGATGATGACGACGAGATCCGCGAACTTCTTTGTGATTACCTGGCAGATGCCGGCTATAACGTGCTGGCAGCGGCCGACGGCGAGCAGATGCGCGAACAACTGGCCCGGCACAAGGTGGAGCTGGTGGTGCTCGACCTGATGCTGCCGGGCGAAGACGGCCTGAGCCTGTGCCGCCAGTTGCAAGCCACGCCTGGGCTGGCGGTGATCATGCTGTCGGCCAAGGGCAGCACGCTGGACCGCATCATCGGCCTGGAAGTGGGTGCCGATGACTACCTGGCCAAGCCCTTCGAGCCACGCGAACTGATCGCCCGGATCAAGGCCGTGCTGCGTCGTCCGCAACGCCTGGATGCCCCCGCCGAAGCGCCGGCAGAGGAAGCCCAGCTGTTCGCCGGCTTCCGCCTGGAACATGCGAAGCGCCTGCTCACCCGCCCCGATGGCGAGACCCTGACCCTGCCCCGCTCCGACTACCGCGTATTGCGCGAGCTGCTGGAAGCCAACAGTCGCGTGGTGTCCCGCGATCAGCTGACGCGCAGTGCGTTCGGCCGCGACCACCTGCCAGACGACCGTTCGGTGGACATGTGCGTCAGCCGCCTGCGCCAGCACCTGCGCCACGCCCCGGCGGGTGCCGCACAAATCCTCACCATCCGCAACGAAGGCTA
This sequence comes from Pseudomonas sp. LS.1a, assembly GCF_022533585.1. Lineage (NCBI taxonomy): Bacteria > Pseudomonadati > Pseudomonadota > Gammaproteobacteria > Pseudomonadales > Pseudomonadaceae > Pseudomonas > Pseudomonas sp. LS.1a. The sequence continues at coordinate 282,232 of NZ_CP092827.1, read as the reverse complement.
TTTGCTGAGCATTGCCGCCAACGGGGCCGATGCCTGACATGCGCTGGCTTCGCCGGCTGTGGCCACGCACGTTGTTCGGCCAGTTGCTGCTGATCATGGTCAGCGGCACCGTGCTGATCCAGTTGATGTCGAGCAGCATCTGGTTCGATGTGCGTTTTGCCCAGGTACTCGAGGCCCCTGTCCGGCTGATTGCCGCACGCAGCGCGCCGTTGATCGCCCAGGCGGACTGCCGTGCTGGTGCGCTGCAGGCACCAGCGCATTACCAACTGCGTTGCAGCGAAGCCCTGCCCACGCCGGTACAGGACGAGCGTCGTGGGCGCAGGCGTATCGAACTGTTGTTGCACCAGGCCCTCGAGTACGAGTTGGGGCATGCCCAGGACGTGCGCCTGATGAAGGTGCAGTTGACCGATGAACAGGGCCAGCCGATCGTCTGGCGCAGCCTGTTCGGCCTGCGCACGGCCCAGGCGCATCTGCAGTTCGCGGTGCCGTTGGCCGATGGGCACTGGCTGACCATCGAAGGCCAGGAACTGCAAGGCTGGAGCGGCGAGTCAGCGTGGGTGCTGATCAGCGATTACCTGTTGCGGGTGTACGCGCTGCGCATCGTCGCGGTATTGCTGGTGTGCCTGGTTGCGGTGCGCTTGTGCCTGCGCCCGTTATGGCGCCTGGCCGATGCCGCGCGCGGCCTGGGTAGCAACCTCGAGCAGCCGCCCCTGGCGCTGGATGGCCCGGAGGAAGTGCGCCAGGCGGCCCAGGCCTTCAACGCCATGCAGCAGCGGCTGATTGCGATGGTCAACGACAAGGCCTACTTCCTGGCCGCTGTATCCCACGACCTGCGCACCCCGCTGACGCGCATGCGCCTGCGCCTGGAGCGCCTGCCGGACGACGAACACCGGCAGCGCCTGCGGCAGAACATCACGCAGATGGACGACATGATCGGCCAGGTGCTCGATTACCTGCGCGCGGGGGAGCAGCAGAACTTGCAGCAGGTGGACCTGGACCGGCTGGTGATGCGCCAGTGCGCGGAGCTGGCCACTGCCGAAGAGCCGTTGCCGGTGCATGGCCAGGCGGGCAGCCTGCGGGCCGATGCCCTGCTGCTGCAGCGCTGCCTGCAGAACCTGCTGGTCAATGCGTTGCGTTATGCCAAGGAGGTTTCGGTCACGCTGGAGCGCGCTACCACGGGAGTGTTTATCCATATCGACGACCGCGGACCGGGGATTGCACCGGGCTTGCTGGCGACCATCATCGACCCGTTCGTGCGCGGTGAAGGGTCGCGTAATCAGGCCTCCGGGGGGTATGGGCTGGGGTTGAGCATTGCCCAGCGGATTGCTGCCAGCCATGGGGGCGAGTTGCTGCTGGCCAACCGCGAGGGGGGTGGGTTGCGGGTCAGCGTGTTGCTACCCAGTCAGCCTTTGCGCGCCCCGCTGTAGGAGCGCATGAGCCTGGAAATACACGATCAGGTAACAGTCTTTTACCGATTACCCAGGTTTTCCCCTCCCCGCCTTTGCCTATCCTATGCCCGGTCATCCTGCCTGCGATGGACCCATGAAACACTCTCTACCCAGCCGCTACGCCTGCCTCGCCCTCTGCCTGCTGTTCACCTTCGCCAGCCTGCCGCTGCTACCCCAGCATGCCTGGCTGTGGCCTGTAACGCTGATCACCGCGCTACTGAGCCTGGTCGGCCTGAACGACCTGCGCCAAAGCCATCACGCCGTGCGCCGCAACTACCCGATCCTGGGCAACATCCGCTACCTGATCGAAACCATCCGCCCGGAAATCCGCCAGTACCTGATCGAGGGCGACGACGACAAGCTGCCGTTCTCCCGCTCGCAGCGCTCGCTGGTCTACGCCCGGGCCAAGAACGAAAGCGCCGAGAAGGCCTTCGGCACCCTCAACGATGCCTACAAGCCCGGCTTCGAGTTCATCAGCCATTCCATGTTGCCGGTGGCCACGCCAGACCCGGCATCGTTCCGCATCGCCATCGGCGGGCCGCAATGCCGCCTGCCCTACTCGGCCTCGATCTTCAACATCTCGGCCATGAGCTTCGGTGCCCTCAGTGCCAACGCCATCGCTGCCCTCAACCGCGGTGCACGCATGGGCCGTTTTGCCCATGACACCGGCGAAGGCAGCATCAGCCCGTACCACCGCGAACATGGCGGTGACCTGATCTGGGAGATCGGCAGTGGCTACTTCGGCTGCCGCACCGAGGACGGCCGCTTCGACCCGCAGCGCTTCGCCGAGCAGGCGCGCTCGCCGCAGGTGAAGATGATCGAGATCAAGCTCAGCCAGGGCGCCAAGCCGGGCCACGGCGGCATCCTGCCGGGGCACAAGGTCAGCCCCGAGATTGCCGCCACCCGTGGCGTGCGCGTGGGCGAGGATTGCATCTCGCCGGCGGCGCACAGCGCCTTCCGCACCCCGGTCGAGTTGCTGCAGTTCGTGGCCAGCCTGCGCGAACTGTCGGGCGGCAAGCCGGTGGGGTTCAAATTCTGCCTGGGCCACCCCTGGGAGTTCATGGGCATTGCCAAGGCCATGCTGGCCACTGGCATCACGCCGGACTTCATCGTCGTCGATGGCAAGGAAGGCGGCACCGGTGCGGCACCACGCGAGTTCAGCGACAACATGGGCGTGCCGATGCGCGAAGGCCTGATGTTCGTGCACAACACCCTGGTCGGCCTGAACCTGCGCGCCAGCATCCGCATTGGCGCGGCAGGCAAGATCGTCAGCGCCTTCGACATCGCCAGCGTGCTGGCCATCGGGGCGGACTGGGTCAACTCCGCGCGCGGTTTCATGTTTGCCATCGGCTGCATCCAGTCGCAGAGCTGCCACACCAACAAATGCCCGACCGGCGTGGCCACGCAAGACCCGCTGCGCCAGCGCGCCCTGGTGGTGCCGGACAAGGCCGAGCGGGTGGCCAGCTTCCACCGCAACACGCTGCATGCGCTGGCCGAAATGTTGGCTGCCGCGGGCCTGGAACACCCTTCGGAACTCAAGCCCAAACACCTGGCGCGGCGTATCAGCCCCAGCGAAATCGGGCTGTTCTCGGACCTGCACACATTCCTCAAGCCGGGCGAATTGCTCAGTGGCTCGATTGAAAGCGAGTTTTATGCGCGGATGTGGCGGATGGCGCGCAGTGACAGCTTTGCGCCGGAGACTGGGGAGGGAGAGGTGAAGGTTGCCGGGGTGCGGCGCAGGGCAGTGGAGCCGGCGTGAAAGCCGGGGGCCGCTTTGCGGCCCTTTCGCGACACAAGGCCGCACCCACAATGGTCCTGCGCATGCCGACAATGTGGGAGCGGCCTTGTGTCGCGATGGGCTGCAAAGCAGCCCCTAGGCCATCAGATCAGGATCAGAAGATGCTGATCGGGTACTCGACGAATACGCGGACTTCGTTGCCGTCGTCGTTGTAACCGTTCTGCTGCACGGCGTTGTTGGTACGCACGAACGAGCTACGCAGCTTGATCGACAGGTCCTTGGCCGGGCCGTCCTGCACCACGTAACGGATCTGGTTGAAGATCTCGCGCTCTTTACCTTCACCGAAGCCCTGCGGGTTGGCGACGTTGCGGGTGTTGATGTTGTCACCCACCACGTAAGCCAGCTTGTAGGTCAGACCCGGGATGCCATAGGCACCGAAGTCCAGGCCGTAGCCCAGCTGCCAGGAACGCTCGTCTTCGGCGTTGAAGTCGGACCAGTACGAGTTGGCCAGGTAGATGGTCGAACCACCGTCACCCACGCCACCCTCGTTCTGGTACCAGCCGTAGTTGTAGCCGGTGCTGCCGGTGCTGCGCTGGTGGGCGATGGTGAACGAGTGGGCACCGTACGCGTAGGTGGCTGCCAGGCTCCAGATGGTGTTGGAGTCGCCGTTCAGGCCAGCGGATTTCACGAACTTGTCGTCGATGTCCGACTTGTAGCCGTTGAAGTCCAGGGTCAGGGACTGGTCGCTGGCGATCGGGAAGACGTAGTTCAAGCCCAGGTAGTGCTTCTTCATCACGTCTTCGTTGTCGGCGGTGTACAGCGAAGCGGTGAAGTTGTCGGTGAACTTGTAGCTACCACCAAGGACGTTGATCGACTTCAGGCCACCACCGTCACGGCGCTCGGCGCTCTTGCGCGCTTCCTGGGTGAAGCGACCGGCGTTCAGTTCCAGGCCCTGGATCTCTTTGGAGGTGATCAGGGTACCGGTGAAGCTTTCTGGCAGCAGACGCGCGTCGTCGTACTGCAGCACTGGCAGTGCCGGCATCTGGTCACCGTACTTGAGCACGGTGTTGGAGATGCGGAACTTCACAGCAGCGCCACCACGGGCCAGGTTGTGCGGCGAGTTGGCGTTGCCGTTCTCGTCCTTGAAGTCCGAAGGCTTGAAGAAGTCGACACCGGCACCACCGTTGTGGCCCTTGCCGCCGTCCAGACGCACGGCATACAGGCCGAATGCATCGACGCCGACACCGACGGTGCCCTGGGTGAAGCCGGAGGAGAAGTTGGCGATGACGCCCTGGCCCCATTCGATCTGGTCGTCGGTGCCGTGTTTCTTGTCGCGGTTGATGTAGGCGTTGCGCAGCAGAACGTTGGCGTGGCTGTCCTCGATGAAGCCTTTGCTGTCGGCCTGATCATTGGCCTGTGCCTGGGTCGCGGCGATCATCGCCAGGGCGACCAGGCTGATCCTGGTTTTCAACATGTTGTTTTCCTTATTTCTTAATCAAAAACGCTCTGCAATATGACGCCAGGAACCAACGCCCCTTCGTAGGTTCGACGCTATGCGGATCCAGACTGGAAGGCCTGCCGGTAATCACACGGCGGCCTCTGGCAGCAGCATGGCCAAGAGCATGGCCAGCAGGCGTTGGCCGAATCCTAGCCGTGTGCGATTACAAATGTCAAAAAGTCGTGAAATGCAGGTTGATATAACCAAATTCACCGACGGTACCAGTGCATTTCCATACCGGTTGGCGCTATCAGTGGGCAATTTATCTCGCGTGCGAAAAGTCCTTTTGATCGAACGGACAATTTTCCTGTGAGGGCGCTTTCGCAGCGCAAGGCTGCTCCTGCAGGAAGACGCGCCGCAGCAGGAACCGTAACAATCAGACACAGATGTAATGACAACCCTTTACAAATACTCAAGCAACAGCAAATAACAAGCATTACCATCCGCACCTCTTTTTCACCTGCTCGATCCGGATATGCCCATGCTTGTACCTTGCCGTCTTTCCCCCCTGACACTTGGCCTTTCGCTGCTGTTCGGCGCCGGCCTGGCCAGTGCCGCCACCACCACCCTGCCGGAACTGTCGGTTACCGCAGACAGCGAGCGCGACAAGGACAACCCGCGGATCAAGGAGGTAAGCACTGCGACCCGCACCTCGACGCCGGTGCGCTATGTGCCGCAGGCCATCGACACGGTGAAGACCGCCAACGTGCTCGATTACGGCAGCAATACCCTGGGCAAGGCGCTGGAAGGCATTCCCAACGTCAGCAGCGGTGACGACACCCGCTTCGACAGCGTGCGCATTCGCGGCTTCGAGGCCAGCAACGACTTTTACCTGGACGGCATTCGCGACGACAGCCAGTACATCCGCGATCTGCATAACATCGAGCGGGTCGAAGTGCTCAAGGGGCCGGCAGCGGTGCTGTATGGCCGTGGCAGCCAGGGCGGTATCGTCAACCGGGTGAGCAAGGCGCCGGAGCACGGCCGCCGTTCGAGCATCGAGGCGCAGGCCGGCAGCGAAGACCTGCGCAGCCTGTATGCCGACCTCAGTGCCGACCCCAGCGACACCGTCAGCCTGCGCCTGAACATGGGCAACCAGGACAACAACAGCTTCCGCGACGGCATCGACGGCAGCCGCCAGCTGTTCGCCCCGTCGATCAGCTGGCAGGTCACCCCCGACCTGAACTGGCTGGTGCAATACGAATACAGCCGCTACAACCGCACCCCGGACCGAGGCATCCCCGGTGTCAACGGCCGCCCGGCCGATGTCAGCCGCAGCACCACCTATGGCGATACCCAGCGCGACTACATCGACGACCGCGCCCAGTCGCTGCGCTCGCGTCTGAACTACCAGCTGAACGAAACCTGGCAGTTGCGCCATACCCTGGGTCTATTCAAGCTCGCCAGTGAGTTCGACAACACCTACGTCACGGGCTACAACGCCAGTAACAACACCGTTACCCGCCAGCGTTGGCAGCAAGACCTGAACACCCGCAACCTGTTCAACAACCTGGAGGCCGAGGGCGACTTCGACACCTTTGGCCTGGAGCACAAGCTGTTGCTGGGCCTGGAGTTCGGCAACCAGAAACGTGACCCATTGTTGTACACCACTTTGCCTGTCAAGGAAGGTGGCCAGGCGGTGCCAGGCCTTGACCTTGGCAACCCCGACCGCAGCCAGCAGCACAATGGCCCGATGACGGTGTTTAGTGACAACCATACCGTGGTCGATAGCCGCGGCCTTTACCTACAGGACCAGATCCGCCTGAACGATCAGTGGCAGGTTCTTGCCGGCGTACGCTTCGACCAGTTCGAAGTGCAGACCACCGACAAGGATGGCCGCAGCGAACCACAGGACAGCAATAGCACCAGCCCACGCCTGGGCGTGGTCTACACACCGTGGCGCGACCATTCGTTCTACGCTTCGTGGAGCAAGACCTTCTCGCCTGTAGGTGGCGGTCTGATCGGCATCACCCCAGGCGCAAAGGGCAACGGTAACGACGCCAAGCCGGAAGAAACCCGCCAGAAGGAAATCGGGGTGAAGAGCGACTGGCTCGACCAGCGCCTGACAACCACCCTGGCCATCTACGAGCTGGAACTGTACAACCGCCGCACCCGCGACCCGCATAACCCGGCAAACATCCTGCTCAGCGGCTTGCAGCGCTCGCGCGGCATCGAGCTGACCGCCACCGGCAATATCGTCGGCAACTGGTACGTGCGCGGTGGGATCGGCCTGCAGGATGCGACCATCGTCAAGGACAACAACGGCCAGGAAGGCAACCGCATCAATGACGTGGCCAAGCGTAATGGCAGCCTGTTCGTGACCTGGAAACCGGAGCTGGGCTGGTACGCCGAAACCGGCCTGACGCTGGTGGGTGAGCGTTACGCGGACAACCAGAACACCACGGTGCTACCGGGCTATGGCCGCTGGGATGCATTGGCGGGGTACCGCACGCATGACTGGGATGTGCGGGCGGCGCTGAGCAACATCGCCGACAAGACCTACTACAGTTCGGCGACCAGTGCGGCGCAGATCCAGGTGGGTGACCCGCGCAGCCTGGTGGTGACTGGCAGTTACAGCTTCTGATCTTTATTGCCTGTACCGGCCCTTTCGCGGGCTCGCCCGCTCCCACAGGTACTCCACAGGGTTCGAGACATGTGGTGTCCCTGTGGGAGCGGCTTCAGCCGCGAAGGGGCCGATACAGGTTCAAGCAATCGATCAGTGCCAAACCGCCATCAGCGCCTGCATTTCTGCTTCGCTGATCAAGCCTTGGGGGTATCGTCCGGCAAGCAGACGTCGTGTGTCGGTCGTCCTGACCCTGATGCTTCCATGGTGTTTCAACCACTTCGCCACAAGCCTGAGCGATTGGTGATTCACTGCCGATGGGCGCAATGCCGACTCACTTGCTGCATTCATTTCTACACGTACTCCCTGGCCCGTGAGTGGCTAATTTACGTAAGTGTTGTTACAGATCCGAGAGCGCGGCCTGGCCGAGCTATCTAACTGAAAACAATACAAAACATATGCCAGCACAGGCCTCCGGACGGCCCCCGGAAACAAAAAAAGGCCCGTCATGTGACGGGCCCCTTCATTCAGCGTGCGCTCAACGCCTTACCGGCGCAGGCTGCTGCTGGGTCAGGCAGTGGATGTTGCCACCGCCCAACAACAGTTCACGGCCTGGAATCATCACTACCTCATGGTTGGGGAAAACCTTCGCCAGAATCGCTCTGGCCTCAGCGTCTGCCGGGTCGTCGAAGCTCGGCGCGATGATGCCGCCATTGACGATGAGGAAGTTGACGTAAGAGCCGGCCAGGCGCACCGATGGGTCACGCTCCTGGCTGCCGACTACCTGGTCGACACCGGCACACTCTTCGGCGGTGGCAAACAGCGGGCCCGGGATCGGCATCTTGTGCACGATAAACTCACGGCCCTTGGCATCGCGGGTGTTCTTCAACACCTCCATGGCGGCGTGGCAACGTGCATAGTTGGGGTCGTTGGAATCATCGGTCCAGGCCAGTAACACTTCGCCCGGGCGCACGTAACAGCAGAAGTTGTCGACGTGGCCGTCGGTCTCGTCGTTGTACAGGCCATCCGGCAGCCAGACCACGGTATCCACCGCCAGATGGTCGCGCAGCACCGCTTCAATCTGCTCGCGGTTCAGGTGCGGGTTGCGGTTGCGGTTGAGCAGGCATTCTTCGGTGGTGATCACGGTACCTTCGCCGTCCACGTGGATCGAGCCGCCTTCGAGTACGAAGCCTTCGGTGTGGTAGCGCTGGCAGCGCTCCATTTCCAGGACCTTGGCCGCCAGCTCCTCGTCACGGTTCCACGGTGCGTACAGGCCGCCATCGAAGCCGCCCCAGGCATTGAAGCCCCAGTCCACGCCGCGCACTTCACCCTGGTCGTTGATGACGAAGGTCGGGCCGGTGTCACGCACCCAGGCGTCGTCATTGCTGATCTCGACCACGCGGATGTTCGGCTGGTCGAGCTGACGACGGGCATTTTCGTACTGGCCAGCAGAAACCGCGACGGTTACCGGCTCGAAGCGGGCAATGGCCTTGGCCAGGGTCACATGGGCAGCCTGCGCCGGCTTGCCGCCCAGGCGCCAGTTGTCCGGGCGCTCCGGCCAGACCATCCACACCTGGGTTTGCGGGGCCCACTCGGCGGGCATGTGGAAACCATCGGCACGGGGAGTGGAGTTGAGGGTTTTCATGGTTGACCTCTGTGATGGCCCTGAGCCGGACTGTGCTGGGGCGTTTGCCAATTTATAACCGATATATATCGATATTTGAAGCCCGGTAATCGGGAAATCCATCAATCACTCACGCACTTAAACCGATAACAATCGGTACAAATACAGCCTTGAGCGGGGAGCAAAACGGTATGACATCTACCTTAGCCAGACCTTGTTAACCCCGTTGTAGCGCAAGGCGGAAAAAACCGGCGAGACCGGCTAGGGTCAATACGTGGGCAAAACGGGCCAGCGAACCACCATGAACATCATCCCTACCGCAATCCCTGAAGTACTGATCATCGAGCCGAAGGTTTTCGGTGACAGCCGTGGTTTTTTCTTCGAGGCATTCAACGCCCGTGAGTTCGCCCGGCAAACCGGCGTGAATGTCGAGTTCGTCCAGGACAACCACTCGCGCTCCATCAAGGGCGTACTGCGTGGGCTGCACTACCAGGTGGAAAACACCCAAGGCAAGCTGGTGCGCGTGGTGCAGGGGGAAATCCGTGATATTGCGGTAGACGTACGCAAGAGCTCGCCAACCTTCGGCCAATGGGTCGCGGTGCAGCTGTCGGCCGACAACCATCGCCAGCTGTGGATTCCACCCGGCTTCGCCCATGGTTTTGCGGTGATGAGCGAGTCGGCCGAGTTCCTCTACAAGACCACCGACTACTTCAACCCGGGCGCCGACCGCTGCATCCGCTGGGATGACCCGACCCTGGCCATCGACTGGCGGCTGCAGCAACCACCGGTGCTGTCGGACAAGGACAAACGCGGCCTGCCGTTGGCAGAGGCGGAACTGCTGCCTTAACTAGCGCATAATTGCGTCAGACTTATCTGGCGCCTTTACGTGATGATTGCAAAACCCACGCCCCCACGCCGTCCCCGCTGGCGCAGCCTGGCCCTGTTGGCCCTGTGCCTGGCCCCATTACTGTGGCCCCTGCATCACCTGGCCGAACGTTACTACCAGGAAGAACTGGCCTCGCAGAACCGCCAGACCCTCGACCTGTACGTCGCCAACCTGCTCGGTACCCTGCACCGCTACGAAACCTTGCCGCAGATACTCGGCGACCTGCCGGCGCTGCGCGGGGTACTGGCCGACCCGTTGCGCCTGGAAGCGGTGACCAACGCCAACCGCCTGCTCAAGGACATCGTCCAGCAGACCGGCGCCGAGGTGATGTACCTGATGGACGTCAACGGCAACACCCTGGCCGCCTCCAACTGGGACAAACGCGACAGCTTCGTCGGCCGCAACTTCGCTTTCCGCCCTTACTTCAACGAAGCCATGGCCGGCCGCCTGGGGCGCTTCTTCGGCCAGGGCACCACATCGGCCAAGCGCGGCTACTTCTTTGCCGCCGCCGTGCATGACCGTGAACGCATCGTTGGCGTACTGGTGGTCAAGGTCGACCTCGACCACACCGAAACCCTGTGGGGCCGCACCCCCGAGCAGCTGTTGCTGACCGACCACAATGGCGTGGTCATCCTGACCTCGCGGCCCGACTGGCGCTTCCGCGCGACCCGCGCTCTGACCGATGCCGAGCGCCAGGCCATCATCGCCATCCAGCCCTACCCGACCCAGGCCCCGCAACCGCTGGTGCTCAGCCCGGACGCCTGGATCAGCCAGACCCGCGACATCAAGGAAACCGGCTGGCAGGTCAGCATCCTCGCCCCGCGCACGCTGGTCGACCGTTCGGTGCAAACCGTGATGGCCATCGGCGCTGCCACCCTGCTGGTGCTGATGCTGCTGGCCGGCCTGGTGATGCAGCGGCGCCGTCACTATATCGACCGCATCGACTTCGAGGCCCGTGGCCGCCAGGAACTGGAAAAACGCGTGGCCGAGCGCACCGCCGACCTCGAAGGCCTCAACACCCGGCTCAAGAGCGCCGTGCTGGAGCGCGAGAACGCCCAACAGGAGGCCGTACGCGCCCAGGATGAGCTGGTGCAGGCCGGCAAGCTATCAGTGCTTGGCACCATGTCGGCCAGCATCAGCCACGAGCTCAACCAGCCGCTGGCCGCCATCCGCAGCTATGCGGAAAACGCCGAGATCCTGCTTGACCACCAGCGTATCGAAGACGCCCGCGGCAACCTCAAGCTGATCGGCGAGCTGACCGGGCGCATGGCCTCGATCATCGCCCACCTGCGCGCCTTCGCCCGCCGTGACCGCCACGCCCCGGAGAGCGTGGCCCTGCAGCCGGCCCTGGACGACGCCCTGGCGCTGCTGGCCAAGCGCCGCCGGGCAATGGCCGTCGAGCTGATCCGCGACCTGCCGGAAGCCACCTTGTGGGTACAGGCCGGCGAGACCCGTCTGCGCCAGGTGCTCGGCAACCTGCTGGCCAATGCCCTCGACGCCCTGACCGAAAAGGCCAACCCGCGCCGCCTGTGGCTAAGTGCCGAGCAGCGCGATGACTGCGTCTACCTGTACATTCGCGACAACGGCCCCGGCTTCAGCCGCCAGGCCCTGGAGCACGCCAAGGAGCCGTTCTTCACCACCAAGACCCGCACCCAGGGCCTGGGCCTGGGCCTGGCCATCTGCGAAAGCCTGATGCGCGCCCTGGGCGGTGAACTGCTGCTGGCCAACCACCCGGAAGGTGGCGCACTGCTGACCCTGCAGCTGCGTGTGGCCGCGCCTGGCGCTACTTTGCCCAATTCGGAGGACCCCTCGGCATGACCACCGAGACACTGATCGACAGCCGAGCCCAGGTCATCCTGGTCGACGACGACCCCCACCTGCGCCAGGCCCTGAGCCAGACCCTGGACCTGGCCGGGCTCAAGGTGGTCGCCCTGGCTGATGCCCAGGGCCTGGCAGACCGCATCGAGGCCGACTGGCCCGGCGTGGTGGTCAGCGACATCCGCATGCCGGGCATCGATGGCCTGCAGCTGCTGGAACAACTGCACGGTCGTGACAACGAGCTGCCGGTGTTGCTGATCACTGGCCACGGTGATGTGCCGCTGGCGGTGCAGGCGATGCGCGCCGGCGCCTATGACTTCCTGGAAAAACCCTTTGCCAGCGACGCCCTGCTCGACAGTGTGCGCCGTGCCCTGGCGCTGCGCCGCCTGGTGCTGGACAACCGCAGCTTGCGCCTGGCCCTTAGCGACCGCCAGCAACTGGCCACCCGCCTGGTGGGCCAGTCGCCGGCCATGCAGCGCCTGCGCGAGCAGATCGGCGCCCTGGCCGGCACCCGCGCCGATGTGCTGATCCTGGGTGAGACCGGTGCCGGCAAAGAAGTGGTGGCCCGCGCCCTGCACGACCTGTCCAGCCGCCGCGACGGGCCGTTCGTGGCGATCAACGCTGGCGCACTGGCCGAGTCGGTGGTCGAAAGCGAGCTGTTCGGGCATGAGCCCGGTGCGTTCACCGGCGCGCAGAAACGCCGCATCGGCAAGTTCGAGTTCGCCAACGGCGGCACGCTGTTCCTCGACGAAATCGAGAGCATGAGCCTGGATGTGCAGGTGAAACTGCTGCGCATGCTGCAGGAACGGGTGGTCGAGCGCCTGGGCGGCAACCAGCTGATCCCGTTGGACATCCGCATCATCGCAGCGACCAAGGAGGACCTGCGCCAGTCTGCCGACCAGGGGCGCTTCCGCGCCGACCTGTATTACCGCCTGAACGTGGCGCCGCTGCGTATACCACCGCTGCGCGAACGCGGCGATGACATCCTGGTGCTGTTCCAGCACTTCGCCGACGCCGCCAGCCAGCGCCACGGCCTGCCGCCGCACACCCTGCAGCCGCCCCAGCGCGCCCTGCTGCTGCGCCACGACTGGCCCGGCAACGTGCGCGAGTTGCAGAACGCCGCCGAGCGTTTCGCCCTGGGCCTGGAACTGGCCCTGGACGGCCAGGCACCAGCTGCGGCAATGCCTTCGGCACCGATGCCGAGCGGCAACCTCAGCGAACAGGTCGAGCAGTTCGAACGCTCGCTGATCGCTGCCGAACTGGCCCAGCCACACAGCTCCATGCGCAGCCTGGCCGAGGCCCTGGGTATCCCCCGCAAGACCCTGCACGACAAGCTGCGCAAGCACGGCTTGAGCTTCGACGGTGGTAGCGGCGGGCATGACGATCAAGAGGACAACCGTCAATGAACAGCGATAGCCAGTACCTGCAGTCCATCCTGCACGGCGACATCCCCCTGACCCGCGAAATGGGCCTGGAAGTGCTCGATTGGCAGCAGCACACCCTGCGCCTGCAATTGCCGCTGGCGGCCAACGTCAACCACAAGAGCACCATGTTCGGCGGTAGCCTGTACTGCGCCGCGGTGCTGGTGGGGTGGGGCTGGCTGCACCTGCGCCTGCGCGAATCGGGTGTCGATGACGGGCATATCGTCATCCAGGAAGGGCAGATCAGCTACCCGCTGCCGGTTACCGGAGCGGCGGTGGCGCGTTGTGCGGCCCCGGATGAGAAGACCTGGGAGCGATTCTTGACCCTGTACCAGCGCCGCGGGCGGGCACGGTTGACGCTGGAGACCACTGTTAGCAATGCCGGAAGCGACGAGCCTGCGGTGAAATTCAGCGGCCAGTACGTCCTGCACCGCTGAAACTGGAAGGCTGTCGTGATCCCTGTGGGAGCGGGCGCGCCCGCGAAGCAGACACCGCGGTGTATGGCACCGGCTCCGCCGGTGTTCGCGGCGGTTCGACGCCTCGACGCGCCCGCTCCCACAGGTTCCGCGTAGCTACGAAGAATTGCTGCACCTGTGGAATCGTCAGATCAGGTTCAGGAAGGCTTGACGCCAGGCAGCATTGGCCGGCAACGCCAGGAAATGCGGGTTGAGCAACGACTCCCGCGCAGGGTACCGGAACGGCAAGCCATCCAGCCCGATCACTTCGCCACCTGCTCCTTCCACCACCCCCTGCGCCGCCGCAGTGTCCCACTGCGAGGTCGGGGCCAGGCGCGGATAGCAATCGGCGCTACCCTCGGCCAACAGGCAGAACTTCAACGAACTGCCGATATTGGCCAGTTCCAGCTCCCCCACCGCCGTCCCCAGCCCCGCCAACAGTGCTTCCTGTTCCGGGCTGGAATGCCGACGGCTGGCAACCACGGTAAAGCGCCCCCCCGTAGGCGGCGCGTTACGTACCTGGATCGGTTGGGCTGCTTCACCGGCCTCCGCACGCCAGGCCCCCAAACCGCGACCACCAAAGTAGCAGCGCCCGTTGGTCGGCATGGATACTACGCCAAACACCACCTCGCCATTTTCGACCAGGGCGATGTTGACCGTGAACTCCTCACTGCCGGCAATGAATTCCTTGGTGCCGTCCAGTGGATCGACCAGCCACCAGCGGCTCCAGCCCTGGCGCTCGGCCAGCGGAATGTTGCAGTCCTCTTCGGACAACACCGGGATCTGCGGTGCCAGCGCCAGCAGGCCATCGGCAATCACCCGGTGCGCCGCCAGGTCGGCGGCGGTGACCGGCGAATCGTCGGCCTTGTTGGTCACGGCCACATCGGCGCGCCAGAACGGCAGGATCGCCTCGCCCGCCAACCGGGCCAGCTTGACCACTTCGTGCATCAATTGCAGGTCGTTCATGCTTCCAGCAGCCCCCGCTGAATCAGCAGGTCACGCGCCAGGTACAACGCCGCCAGGGCACGCCCCTCGGTGAACTGCGGGTGCATGGCCAGGGCCGAGAGTTCGCGCAGGTTGACCTTGTCGACCCGCATCGGCTCCGGCTCGTCGCCTTCCAGGCGCTCCTCGTACAGGTCGCTGGCCAGCACCACCTGGATCTTCTGGCTCATGTAGCCCGGCGACAGCGACAGCTCGGTCAGGTGCTCCAGCTGGCGCGCGCCAAAACCGGCTTCTTCCTTGAGCTCCCGGTCGGCTGCCGCCAGCACGTCCTCGCCCGGCTCGATCAGGCCCTTGGGCAACGACAACTCATATTCGTCGGTGCCGCCGCAGTATTCCTCCACCAACACCGCATGCTCGGCATCGAGCATGGCCACGATCATCACCGCGCCGTAGCCATTACCCCGGCCCACCAGGCGCTCGTAGGTGCGCTCGTTGCCATTGCTGAAGCGCAATTGCACGGCTTCGACGCGAAACAGGCGGCTGCTGGCGACGATTTCGCGGCTGAGGACGGTGGGTTTCTGGCGCATGGGGCGGCTCCTTGGCGTGAACGGGTTACTATACCGTGGCTTGCCGACTGATCGAGAATTTCCCATGCCTGTTCTTCCCTGGTCCGCCATCGATACCGTCCTGCTGGACATGGACGGCACCCTGCTCGACCTGCATTACGACAACCGCTTCTGGCTGGACCACTTGCCCCAGCGCTATGCCGAGCTGCACGGGGTAAGCCGGGCCATGGCGGAAATGGAGCTGCAGCCGCTGTTCGAACGCAATGCCGGCACGCTGAACTGGTATTGCCTGGACTTCTGGAGCCGCGAGCTGCGGCTGCCGATCCGCGAGCTGAAACAGGAAATCGCCGACCTGATCGCCCTGCGCCCGGATGCCGACACCTTCCTGGCAGCGATCCGCGACGCGGGCAAGCGCGTGGTGATGATCACCAATGCGCACCGGGATTCGCTGTCGCTGAAGCTGGAGCGAGTTGAGCTGGCGCCGTATTTCGAGCGACTGATCAGTTCGCATGACTATGGCTACCCGAAGGAAAGCCCGCAGTTCTGGGATGCCTTGCAGGCAGACATTGGCTTTGAACCGGAGCGCAGCCTGTTCATCGATGACACCCTGGCGATCCTGCGCAGTGCGAGACGGTTTGGCGTGGGGCATCTGCTGGCGGTGCGCCAGCCGGATAGCCAGGCAGGGCCGCGGGATACCGAAGAGTTTGCGGCGGTCGAGGATTACCGGGAATTGTTGGCAGGCCTGTGAAGGCCCTTTCGCGGGTAAACCCGCTCCCACAGGATCACCACAGACCTGAACTGTGTGCGATCCCTGTGGGAGCGGGCGTGCCCGCGAAGAGGCCGGTACAGGCTGCAGAGATCAGTCAGGAATACGCAGCACCTGCCCCGGATAGATCTTGTCCGGGTGCTTGAGCATCGGTTTGTTGGCTTCGAAGATCTTCTGGTACTTGTTGGGGTCGCCATACACCTTCTTCGAAATGGCACTCAACGTATCGCCCTTCTCCACCGTCACGAACCGCGCCGCCTGGGCCACCGGCCCGGTCACGGTGATCTGGTCATCGATACTGGCCACGCCAGCGATGTTGCCCGCCGCCAGGATGATCTTCTCTTTCTCCTCCTGGCTGGCCACCTCGCCCTTGAGGATGATCTTGTCTCCCTCTACAGTGGCCGTGATATTCGGATTGCCCAGGCCGACACTTTCCACGTGTTTCTTCAGCTGCTCTTCGGCATTGGCATTGCCGGGGGTCAGCAGGTCGATCAACTTCTCGCCCGCTTCCTTGACGAAACTGAACAAGCTCATAGCGCTCTCCTTGTTGACGAAACCTCGGACACAGCAGTCTAGGCCAGCTTTTCCCCTCGTGCCCCGTGCGACCCATCGACGCGGTCTATCAAGGCATAGACCCTAGCGATTAGACGCCGTCGGCCCGCACGCCTAGGCTTGTGCTATCCGAAAGCTGCCGATAGCCCCACCTCGATGAACAGCAAACCTCCGGTCTGCGCGGCCTCATCGCCCTTGTCCATGCCCGCCGCCAGCAACAGCTACGACTACGTCCAGCTCAGCGATGCCAGACGCGACAGTACGCCCTTGGCCGAAGAAGTGGCGCTGGCAATCGCCTACAACGGCCTCAACCAGGCGGTAATGCTGGTCAGCCCAACCGACCTGGAAGACTTCGCCGTCGGCTTCAGTGTCGGCAGCGGCATTGTCGAAGGCACCACGGAAATCTACGACCTGAAGCTCTCCGGCAGCGGCTCGGCGATGTATGCCGACCTGGAGATTTCCAGCCGTGCATTCTGGAACCTGAAAAACCAGCGCCGCCAGCTGGCCGGCACCAGTGGTTGCGGCCTGTGCGGGGTGGAGGCACTGGAGCAGGCGCTGCCAGAGCTGGCCGAGCTGCCTGGCGCGCCGTTGCCACCGGCGCAATGGCTGGTCGGCCTGCGTGAGCGCATCGATGCCTTCCAGCCCCTCGGCCAGCACTGTGGCGCGGTGCACGCGGCGCTGTTCATGGACCGCCATGGCGAACTGCTGCTCGGCCGCGAAGACATCGGCCGGCACAACGCCCTCGACAAGCTGATCGGTGCCCTGCTGCGCCAAGGCATCGACAGCCAGGGCGGCCTGGCCATCGTCACCAGCCGCTGCAGCCTGGAGCTGATCCAGAAAGTGTTGCGGGCCGGTATCCAGACCCTGGTCAGCCTGTCAGCGCCCACCGGCCTTGCCCTGCAATGGGCGCGCAAGCACAACCTCAACCTTATCCATCTGCCCAAGCACAGCGCACCGCGGGTCTACAGCCCAGCGGCGGAGTCGTAACACTCGTGACCTCGTACCAACACCTCCCGGACAACACCCCAGCCTCCTCCCCTCGCTACAAGCCCTACCACGGCCCCGCCGGTGGCTGGGGCGCGCTGCGCAGCGTGGCCAAGGCCTGGGTCGGCAGCGACAACGCACTGAAGAACATTCGCGCCCTGCTCAAGACCAACCAGAACGGCGGTTTCGACTGCCCCGGCTGCGCCTGGGGCGATTCGCCGGAAAGCGGCATGGTCAAGTTCTGCGAGAACGGTGCCAAGGCGGTGAACTGGGAGGCGACCAAGCGCCGCGTCGATGCTGCCTTTTTTGCCCGCTACAGCGTCAGCTCGTTACTGCAGCAGAGCGACTACTGGCTGGAGTATCAGGGGCGCCTGACCGAGCCGATGGTCTATGACGCGCCTAGCGATCGCTACCAGCCGATCAGCTGGGATGCCGCTTTCGCCCTGATTGCCCGCGAGCTGAACAAGCTGGCCAACCCTGACCAGGCCGAGTTCTACACGTCGGGGCGTGCCAGCAACGAAGCGGCATACCTGTACCAGTTGTTCGTGCGCGCCTACGGCACCAACAACTTCCCCGACTGCTCGAACATGTGCCACGAGGCCAGTGGCGTGGCCTTGGGGCAAAGCGTCGGGATCGGCAAGGGCACGGTCACCTTCGACGACTTCGAACATGCCGACGCGATTTTCGTCTGGGGCCAGAACCCCGGCACCAACCACCCGCGCATGCTCGACCCGCTGCGCGATGCGGTCAAACGCGGGGCGCAGGTGGTGTGCATCAACCCGCTCAAGGAACGTGGCCTGGAGCGCTTCCAGCACCCGCAGAACCCGCTGGAAATGCTGACCAACAGCGACCGGCCGACCAACACCGCATTCTTCCGCCCGGCGCTGGGCGGCGACATGGCGATGCTGCGCGGCATGGCCAAGTTCGTCCTGCAATGGGAACGCGAAGCCCAGGCCAAGGGCGAACCGGCCGTCTTCGACCACGCCTTCATTGCCGAACATGGCCATGGCGTCGACGACTACCTGGCGGTGGTGGATGCCACCCCGTGGGAGCACATCCAGGCCCAGTCCGGCCTGGCACTGGCCGACATCGAACTGGCCGCGCGCATGTACTGCCGCGGCAAGCGGGTGATCATGTGCTGGGCGATGGGCATTACCCAGCACCGCCATTCGGTGCCGACCATCCAGGAAATCGTCAACCTGCAGATGCTGCGCGGCAACATCGGCGTACCAGGCGCCGGCCTGTGCCCGGTGCGCGGGCACAGCAACGTGCAGGGTGACCGCACCATGGGCATCAACGAACGCCCACCGGTGGCCCTGCTGGACGCCATCGAGCAGCGCTTCGGCTTCCCCGTGCCCCGGCACAACGGCCACAACACCGTCGAGGCGATCCACGCCATGCTCGAAGGCCGGGCCAAGGTGTTCATCGGCCTGGGCGGCAACTTCGCCCAGGCCACGCCGGACACCGAACGCACCGCCCAGGCATTGCGCAACTGCGAGCTGACCGTGCACATCAGCACCAAGCTCAACCGCAGCCACCTGGTGCACGGCAAGCAGGCACTGATCCTGCCGTGCCTGGGCCGCACCGACATCGACCTGCAGGCCGAAGGGCCCCAGGCGGTAACGGTAGAGGACTCGTTCAGCATGGTCCACGCCTCCAATGGCCAGCTGAAACCGCTGTCGACGCAGATGCGCTCGGAGCCGGCGGTGATCGCTGGTATCGCCGCCGCCACCCTGGGCAAGAAGCCCGTGGACTGGCACTGGCTGGTGGCGGACTATGACCGTATTCGCGAGCTGATCGGCGACACCATCGCCGGCTTCAGCGGCTTCAACCAGCGCCTGCGCGAGCCGGGCGGTTTCTACCTGGGCAACAGCGCCGCCAGCCGCGAATGGAAGACCAGCACCGGCCGCGCCAACTTCAAGGCCAACCTGCTGCCCGACACGCTGCTCCACGAGCGCGTACGCGCCAGCGGCCAGGTACCGGACCTGATCCTGCAGTCGATGCGCTCGCACGATCAGTACAACACCACCATCTACGGCCTGGATGACCGTTACCGCGGCGTGCGCGGCCAGCGCGAGGTGCTGTTCGCCAACGAAGCCGACATCATCCGCCTGGGCTTCCAGCCGGGGCAACAGGTCGACATCGTGTCGTTGTGGGGGGATGAGCATGTGCGCCGTGTGCACGGCTTTACCCTGCTGGCCTTCGACATCCCGGCCGGGCAGGCGGCGGCTTACTACCCGGAGGTGAACCCGCTGGTGCCGCTGGAAAGCATTGGCGATGGCAGCCATACGCCGACGTCGAAGTTCATTGCCATCAAGCTGGAGCGTGCGCGGGACCAGGGGCGTATCCTGTAGGAATCGTGTTGGCCTCTTCGCGGGCACGCCCGCTCCCACAGGAACTCCACATGTTTCGATTCCTGTGCTTTACCTTGTGGGAGCGGGCGTGCCCGCGAAGAGGCCGGAAGCCCTACCGCAAAAAACAAAAAAGCCCTGTTCCATAGCGGTTCAGGGCTTCGTCATAAAGAGCTCAGACAGCGAAAAAACGATAAAGTTTCATAGTAAATACAGTAAGTTAGAGAATTGTGTACAAGTCGTGTTACTCGTCGGATTTCCGTTGCCAGGCGCGCCTGCAAGGCTCAAATTCGCCTCGTCATCCCTATGAGGCTCTCTTGATGAAGAAGTACTCCTCGATACTGTTGTTGTCTTTCAGCTTGCTCAGCGGCGTTGCCATGGCAGGCGGCACCACCGAGGCCGGCATTGGCGGCGCATTGGGTGGGGTACTGGGCTCTGTCGTAGGCCAGTCCATTGGTGGTAGCACAGGCGGCGCGATCGGCGCTGGCCTGGGCGGCGCAGCTGGCAGTGCAGTCGGTGCCAACAAGCACCAGCGTGGTGAGGCAGCCATCGGTGGCGCATTGGGCGCCGCAGGCGGCAACGTGGTCGGCCGCTCCATGGGCGGCACTACCGGTAGCTACATTGGCGCGGCAGCCGGCGGTGGCGCCGGTGGCGCACTGGGTAACTACATGGGTAAAGAGGCCGACAGAGACGATTACCACGATGGCCGCCGCTACCGTCGTGGCTATGACGACGACCGTCGCCACTGGGACCGTGGCCACCACTACGGCCACCGCAAGCACAAGCGCCACTGGCGCGACTAACGCCTGAGGGCCCTGCCCCGGCAACAAAAGCCCCGCCCCTGCCAGCGGGGCTTTTTTATGCCTGCTGTTCCAGCAGGATGCCAGACAGGATCACCTGCAACGCCGCTGGCAACGCCACAGGCCGGCCGCTGGTGCGTTCGATGAACACCTGCACCACCGTGCCTGCCGCACACGCCTCCGGCTCCCCTGGGCGGAACAGCGCCAGGCGGTATTCCACCGTGCTGCCCGCCAGGCGCGCTACCCCCAGCCCCACTTCCAGCACGTCCGGAAAGCCCGGTAAGGCATAGAAATCCGCCGCCGAACTGACCACGAAAGCCGCCAGCTCGCCGTCACGCAGGTCCAGTTCGGCCTGTTCGACGAGGAACGCCTGGATGGCGGTTTCGAAGAAGCCGTGCACGGTGGCACCGGCAATGTGGCCGTTCAGGTCATTGTCCTGGGGACGGGTGAGGATGGGGTGGAAGTGGGAGAAGGCAGTGCGCTGGGGGGATTCGGTCATCTGGCTGGCTCTTGTCTTCGCAATGGATGCTGACAGTGAAACAGAAAAACCGGGTTTTCGCTGCTTGTGCCGGCCTCTTCGCGGCTAAAGCCGCTCCCACAGGTACACCACCAGCGTTGAATGCAGTGCAGTACCTGTGGGAGCGGCTTTAGCCGCGAAGAGGCCGGTACAGGCAGTAGAAAACGAAAAGGCCGCCCGTTGGGGCGGCCTTTTCGTTACAGGCAGGCTCAGCTTACAGCTGCGGGCCAGCGGCCTTGATGGCGTCGGAAACTTCGAACTTCTTGAAGTTTTCGATGAACAGCTTGGCCAGGCCTTTGGCGGCCTCGTCGTAGGCAGCCTTGTCAGCCCAGTTGGTGCGCGGGTTGAGCAGCTCGGTTTCAACGCCCGGAACGGCCTTCGGCACGTCCAGGTTGATGATGTCCAGGTGCTCGGTTTCGGCACCGATCAGCGCGCCGCTCTGGATCGCAGCGATCACGGCACGGGTGGTCGGGATGCTGAAGCGCTTGCCAACGCCGTAACCACCGCCGGTCCAGCCGGTGTTGACCAGGTAGACCTTCGAGTCAAAGCCTTTGATACGCTTGATCAGCAGCTCGGCGTATTCACCAGCCGGGCGCGGGAAGAACGGAGCGCCGAAGCAGGTGGAGAAGGTCGACTTGATGCCGCTGCCCGAACCCATTTCGGTGGAACCGACCAGCGCGGTATAGCCGGACAGGAAGTGGTAGGCCGCCTGCTCGTTGTTCAGGATCGAAACCGGAGGCAGAACACCCGTCAGGTCGCAGGTCAGGAAGATGACTGCATTCGGCTCGCCGCCCAGGTTCGCTTCGGAACGCTTGGCAACGTGCTCCAGCGGGTAGGCCGCGCGGCTGTTCTGGGTCAGGCTGACATCGCTGTAGTCGGCGTGCTTGTTGGCGTCGAGAACAACGTTTTCCAGCACGGCGCCATGCTTGATGGCTTTCCAGATGACCGGCTCATTCTTCTCGGACAAGTCGATGCACTTGGCGTAGCAACCGCCTTCGATGTTGAAGACCACGCCCTCGCCCCAGCCGTGCTCGTCGTCACCGATCAGGTAACGGCTTTCGTCGGCCGACAGGGTGGTCTTGCCGGTGCCGGACAGGCCGAAGAACAGGGTCACATCGCCTGCTTCGCCGATGTTGGCGGCGCAGTGCATCGGCAGTACGTCGGCAGCCGGCAGCAGGAAGTTCTGCACCGAGAACATGGCTTTTTTCATTTCGCCGGCGTAGCGCATGCCAGCGATCAGCACCTTCTTCTGGGCGAAGTTGATGATCACGCAACCATCGGAGTTGGTGCCGTCACGCTCAGGTTCGCACACGAAGTTGGCGACGTTGAGGACCTGCCACTCGCCACGACCAGCCGGGTTGTACTGCTCCGGGTTGATGAACAGGCAACGACCGAACAGGTTCTGCCAGGCAGTCTGGGTGGTCATCTTCACCGGCAGGTAGTGCTCGGCGGCCGCCCCTACGTGGACGTAGGAAACGAAGTGATCCTGGGCGTTGTTGAACGCCTCGACGCGGTCCCACAGGGCATCGAACTTGTCGGCCGGGAACTTGCGGTTGATCGGGCCCCAGGCAATGGCGTCCTGGGTGGAAGGTTCTTCGACGATGAAACGGTCAGCCGGCGAACGGCCAGTACGGTGACCAGTCTCCACGACCAGTGCACCAGTATCGGCTAGTACGCCTTCACCGCGTTGCAGCGCTTCTTTTACCAGCTCATCGACGCTCAGGTCGGTGTACACGGTGTTGTTGGCTTGCGTCATGAGATACCCCATCCGGCCCGAGGCCGAGTGCTCCAAACGTTTTGTAGTTGTCTTGAAAAAACTACTACAGCGAAAAAAGTGGCCGGATTATGCCAGAAACGCCCAAAAAAAGTAGGCCCCTCCTGTCAGAACTGCGCTTTTGCGCAATTAGACAGGAGATTGTCCTGTGGTTAAACGTTTCAGTGACGAGTTTCTGAGGCTACGTCAGTGCCGCCACCGGCAAACAGTTGCGCCACATCGCTGGCGTCGAAGAAATAGCGCTCGTTGCAGAACTGGCAATCGATCTCCACCTGCCCGCCGCATTCTTCCACCAGCGCCTTGGCGTCGTGCTCGCCCAAACTGACCAGCGCATTGCCGGAACGTTCGCGCGAGCAGCTGCAATTGAAGCGCAGCGGCTGGATGTCGAACAGGCGCACGGCGTCTTCGTGGTACAGGCGGTGCAGCAGGGTTTCGTTGTCCAGCGCCCACTCATCAGCCTTGAGCGTGGTAGCCAATGCCACAACGTGCTGCCAGCTTTCTTCACGCTCTTCATCGTCCGGCTGGCGATCGCGCGGCAGTTGCTGCAGCAGCAGACCACGGGCCTTGCCGCCTTCGGCGTTGAGCCAGAAGCGGGTATTGAGCTGTTGCGACTGGACGAAGTAGTTGGTGAAGCACTCCGACAGGGTGGCGCCATCGAGATCCACGGTGCCCTGGTAGCGTTGGCCCTTGACCGGATCGATAGTCAGGGTCAGGTGGCCGTCCGGCATCAGTTGCGACAGGGTGGCGCCGTCAGGGATCTGCTCGACGTCATAACGCGCCATGCCTCGGATGTCGCGCTCGCCCGAGCACTCCACCATCAGCAGCGGGATCGGCCCCTCCGAACGCGCCTGCAGAATCAGCAGGCCGTCGAACTTCAGCGCCCCCACCAGCAAGGCGGTGGCGGCCATCAGCTCACCGAGCAGCGCCTGTACCGGCTGCGGGTATTCATGACGCGCCAGCACCGCGGCGTAGCTGTCGTCGAGAGACACCCACTCGCCGCGCACATCGCGCTCGTCGAAGATGAAACGTTGGGTGAAATCGGTATCAGGCAGGTCGCTCATAGGTTTTGGCTATCTAAAAAATGATGACAAAATGGTTACAAGGGTTGTCGAAAACTTGCGAGAACCCCGTGACAGAGCGCTCACAAGGCGCTCCGATTCCTGTTTGCAATAGAGGTATTTTATGGACAATCGACCACTGTTCCAAGCAAGGTGGTCCTGGGGGCCATTGGCAGCCTGTACGCTGCTTCCCATCGCTCTACTGTCTTTCTGGTTATGGCCCATTGGCCAGATCCTGTGCCTGACTTTCGACGAGTGGCTGTTCCACAGCCTGAATGCGCCGCTAGCCGACAACACCACATGGCGCTACATCTGGACCATCGGCAGCCTGCGCCCGTTCGACATCGTCGTCGGCCTGATCCTTCTGGCAGTGCTTATCCGTGGCGACTGGGTGTTCAAGGCAACCCAGGTTCGCCAGGCCTTTTTCGGCTTTCTGGTCACGCTAACCCTCTTAGTGGTGATTCGCGCGCTGTTTTCCAAGTGGGTGGATGCAGCCGGCTGGCAGCACAAGAGCCCTTCGATGATGTTCGACGAGGTGGTGCACCTCAGCGACTACTACCCGAACCTGGAGGCGGCCTGGGAGCTCAAGGACCGTTCCAGCAAGAGTTTCCCGGGGGACCATGCCTCGGTGCTGTTGGTCTGGGCGCTGTTCATGAGCGTGTTCAGCCGCCGCCTGATGCAGTACCTGGTGGTCTGGGGGCTGGCGGTACTGTTCATGTTGCCGCGCCTGGTGGCAGGTGCCCACTGGGGGCAGGATGACTATATCGGCGGGCTGCTGATGGCAGTGCTGGCGTTGGGCTGGAGCTGCTACACACCGCTGGCGGCCAAGGGTAGTGCGGTGCTGATGCGCTGGACAGCGCCGTTGTTCGCGATCGCGGCCAAGTTACCGTTGGTCGGGCGCTTGGCGGTGACCCGCTAGATCCTTGGGGCTACTGCGTAGCCCATCGCGACACAAGGCCGCTCCTACAGCGGAACGCGATTTCCTGTAGGAGCGGCCTTGTGTCGCGAAAGGGCCGCAACGCGGCCCACGGCTATTCGAAGCTGCCATGCAACTGGTGAATCTGCCGCCGCTGCTTCTTGGTCGGCCGCCCATCGGTGGTCACACCCATCGCCCCGGCCTTGCGCATTTCTGCCGCCTGCTCACGCCGACGCACGCTGTCCTCGGTCTCTTCGTACAACGTCTGCGCCTCTGGCGCCCCTCGGCGCACCACCGACAGCGCCTTCACCACCACGGTACGTTCATCGAACCCGGTACGCAGCACGAACTCGTCACCCACCCGCGGTTCCTTGCCCGGCTTGCAGCGCTCGCCCCGGCAATGCACCTTGCCGCTCTCGATCGCCGCCTTGGCCAGCGCGCGGGTCTTGTAGAAACGTGCCGCCCACAGCCATTTGTCCAGGCGAACCTTGTCGTCGTCTTCGGCTTTTTGTGCCATCCCGTTACCTCGAACGCTGTGTTTCATCGAACTGTACTACCGTAACGATCGGATGCAAAAAATCCCCGCCGTGCTTACAGTTCAACACCTCATCCGCAGGGTGCGTTTCGTGAAGACATTTGACCATTTGACTGTGATCGGCCTGCGCGAGTGGGTCGCCCTGCCCGACCTTGGCGTGGCCGGGCTGCGCGCCAAGATCGACACCGGCGCCAGCACCTCCAGCCTGCATGCCACCGAGGTGGAACCGTTCGAGCGCGACGGCCAACCCTGGGTCCGCTTCACCGCACACCTGGGCTCGGTGGTGCAGTTGCGCCACCGCCGCTGCGAGGCACCGCTGGTGACCATGAAAACCATCAAGAGCTCCAACGGCCAGGCCCAGACCCGCTATGTCATCCGCACGTCACTGGCCCTGGGCGATGGTGTGTGGGAGGTGGAGTTCACCCTGGCCTGCCGCAAGAACATGCGTTACCGCCTGTTGCTGGGCTCCAAGGCCCTGATCCATGGCCAGCTGGTGGTCAACCCTGGCCTGAAGTACGTCCAAGACAAACCGGCCTTCCCGGCCACCCTTTCCCCTGTCACAGGTGCTGCATGAAGATCGCTGTGCTGTCGCGCAATCCGCGTCTGTATTCCACCCGCCGCCTGGTCGAAGCCGGTACCCAGCGGGGCCACGAAATGGTGGTGATCGATACCCTGCGGGCCTACATGAACATTGCCAGCCACAAGCCGCAGATCCACTACCGCGGCAAGCCGCTGGAAGGCTTCGACGCGGTGATCCCGCGCATTGGTGCCTCGGTGACCTTCTATGGCTGCGCGGTGCTGCGCCAGTTCGAGATGATGGGCGTGTATCCGCTCAACGAGTCGGTAGCGATTGCCCGCTCCCGCGACAAGCTGCGTTCGCTGCAACTGCTGTCGCGGCGCGGCATCGGCCTGCCGATTACCGGTTTCGCCCACTCGCCGGACGACATCCCCGACCTGATCCAGATGGTCAACGGTGCCCCGCTGGTGATCAAGGTGCTGGAGGGCACCCAGGGCATCGGCGTGGTGCTGTGCGAAACCACCAAGGCCGCCGAATCGGTGATCGAGGCGTTCATGGGGCTGAAGCAGAACATCATGGTGCAGGAATACATCAAGGAAGCGGGTGGCGCGGACATCCGCTGCTTCGTGGTCGGCGACAAAGTCATCGCGTCGATGAAGCGCCAGGCCAAGCCGGGGGAATTCCGTTCCAATTTGCACCGCGGCGGGGTGGCCAGCCTGATCAAGATCACCCCGGAAGAACGCATGACCGCCATTCGCGCGGCCAAGGTGATGGGCTTGAGTGTGGCGGGTGTGGATATCCTGCGCTCCAACCATGGGCCATTGGTGATGGAGGTGAACTCGTCGCCGGGGCTGGAAGGTATCGAAGTGACCACCGGCAAGAACGTGGCCGGCATGATCATCGAGCACCTGGAGAAGAACGGTGGGCCTAATCAGACCCGGACCAAGGGTAAGGGCTGAGATTTTGGGGCTGCTGCGCAGCCCATCGCGACACAAGGCCGCTCCTACAGGGTTACGCGATCCTCCGTAGGAGCGGCCTTGTGTCGCGAAAGGGCCGCAAAGCGGCCCTGGCAATCACACGGCATTACGCGGCAGCAACAACCCCAAAGGCAACCGTACCCGCGCCTCGATCCCGCCACCAGAGCGATTGCGCAGTTCCACATTCCCGCCATGCTGCGCCGCGATCCGCTTGACGATCGCCAGCCCCAGCCCGGTGCCCTTGCCGCCGCGCGCCCGGTCGCCACGAATGAACGGATTGAAGATGGTCTCCAGCTCCGACTCGTCGATCCCCGTCCCGCGGTCCAGCACGCTCAGCACCACATACGGCGCACTCTCGTCGCCCGACACATAGGCGGCCACCTCGACCCCCTTGCCGGCGTGGTGCAGGGCGTTGCCGATCAGGTTGCCCAGCATGCGCTTGAGCGAAACCCGGCGCAGCGGGAACGGTGGAATCGGCTCCAGGCACAGCCGCACCCGTTCTTCCGGCTGGTTGTACGGCGCCACCACCTCGCGCACCAGGTCGGCCAGGTCCACCTCCTCCACCGGCTCGTCTCGGCCATCGCGGATAAAGGCCAGGAACTGGTCGAGGATCGCGTCCATGTCCTCGATATCACGGACCATGTCGTCACTCAGTTCACTGTCGCTGTTCAGCAACGACAGCGACAGGCGCAGGCGCGTCAGCGGTGTACGCAGGTCATGGGAAACCCCGGCCAGCATCAGCTCACGCTCACGCCCGGCCTGCTCGACATCCTCGGCCATCTGGTTGAAGGCCTTGTACACCTCGGTCATCTCGCTGGGCGTGTCGCTGATCGGCAGGCGCACGCTGCGCCCCTGGCCCAGCTGGCGGGCGGCGAACACCAGGCGCTTGAGCGGCTGGTTCAGCTGGCGCACGAAGATCCAGGCCGAGGCGGTAGACAACAGGCCGATGGCCAGGAACCAACCCAGCACGTTCCAGATTTTCTGACCACGCAGCGGGTGCGGGTACAGCGGTACCTTCAACCAGCCCGGGCCCAGGCTTGGCGCATTGACCCACAACGCCGGCGGCGCATGAATGCGCAGCCGTACCTCGGTGTCTTCGCCCAGCTCGGCCTGCATCTGCCGTTGGTAGATTTCGCTGTAGGGCCAGTGCTGCTCACCCTCGGGCACCCCCGAGCCGGTGACCCGGATAAGGCCAGCCGCTTCGGCGATCTTGTCGCGGTTTTCTTCGTCGGCCGCCCAATAGGCGCGCAAGGTCAGCGCCACACCGTGGCTGTACTGACGGTCGACCAGCACGTCCTCGTTCATCAACAGGTAGACCAGGGTCAAGGCCTTGGAGAACAGGACGACGATCAACACCAGCCACAGGGTGCGGGCGAAGAAACTTTGCGGAAACCAGAGCGGTGTCTTCATCGACTGCGCGGCATCATTTACCGGCGTTTCCGTCCGGCACGAACACGTAGCCCACGCCCCAGACAGTCTGGATATAACGCGGCTTGGACGGGTCCGGTTCGATCATGCGGCGCAGACGCGAGATCTGCACGTCGATGGAGCGTTCCAGCGCATCCCACTCGCGGCCACGGGCCAGGTTCATCAGCTTGTCGCGGGTCAGCGGCTCGCGTGCGTGCATCACCAGTGCCTTGAGCACAGCGAACTCGCCGGTGGTGAGCATGTGCACTTCGTCGCCACGCTTGAGTTCACGGGTGGCCAGCGACAGCTCGTAGTCGCCGAAGGTGACCGACTCGTCTTCGCTACCAGGCGCACCCGGCACGCTCGGTGCCTGACGGCGCAGCACGGCCTTGACCCGGGCCATCAGCTCGTCCGGGTTGAACGGCTTGCCCAGGTAGTCGTCGGCGCCCAGTTCCAGGCCCTTGATACGGCTGAGCTCGTCGCCCTTGGCGGTGAGCATGATGATCGGGATCTGGTTGTTCTGCTGGCGCAGGCGCTTGCACGCCGACAGGCCATCTTCGCCGGGCAGCATCAGGTCGAGCACCACCAGGTTGAACACTTCACGCTGCAGCAGGCGGTCCATCTGCTCGGTGTTGGGCACCGCGCGGGCACGGTAGCCCTTGCTGGTGAAGAAACGTTCCAGCAGGCTGCTCAGCCCCGGGTCGTCGTCGACGATGAGAATCTTGTCACCTTCAGCGGTGTTTGGCGTGCCGGTCATGAATAACTCCTCTGATATCGCCGCGCATTATGGCGTAGCCATTGCTGCACGTTGCGTGAGCATTGTTAGCAGATTTTTCCCCCGGCGCCAGTTCCGGCTGGCCGGGCGCCATCACCGCAAGCCGTTTGCGATGGGTATAATGCGCGGCTTTCATCCAGCGCCGCCGGGCGACAGGCCCACAGGCGACCCCCGTATTCACAAATGTCAGGTGGTTTACATGGACAGCATCAACAGCCGTATCGCCGAGGAACTGGGCGTACGCCCCCAGCAGGTCGAGGCGGCCGTGGGCCTGTTGGACGAAGGCTCGACCGTGCCCTTCATCGCCCGCTACCGCAAGGAAGTGACCGGTAGCCTGGACGACACCCAGCTGCGCCATCTGGAAGAGCGCCTGCGCTACCTGCGCGAACTCGACGAGCGCCGCGCCAGCATCCTGGCCAGCATCGAGGAGCAGGGCAAGCTGACCCCGGAACTGGCCCGCGAGATCAAGCTGGCCGACACCAAGACCCGCCTCGAAGACCTGTACCTGCCGTACAAGCAGAAGCGCCGCACCAAGGGCCAGATCGCCCTGGAAGCCGGCCTCGGCGAACTGGCCGACGGCCTGTTCAACAACCCCGACCTGGCCCCGGAAAGCGAAGCTGCACGCTTCGTCAACGCCGACAAAGGCGTGGCCGACGTCAAGGCCGCGCTGGAAGGCGCCAAGTACATCCTCATGGAGCGCTTCGCCGAAGACGCCGCCCTGCTCGACAAGCTGCGCAGCTTCCTCAAGCAGGAAGCCGTGCTCAGCGCCCGCGTGGTGCCCGGCAAGGAAGAAGAAGGCGCCAAGTTCCGCGATTATTTCGCCCATGACGAACTGCTGCGCAATGCGCCCTCTCACCGTGCCCTGGCGATCTTCCGCGGGCGCAACGAGGGCGTGCTGAGCGCCTCGCTGAAAGTCGGCGAAGAACTGCCCGGCACCCTGCACCCGTGCGAGCTGATGATCGGCAACCACGTCGGTATCGAGAACCGCAACCGCCCGGCCGACAAGTGGCTCGGCGAAGTGGTGCGCTGGACCTGGAAGGTCAAGCTGTACACTCACCTGGAAACCGACCTGTTCGGCGAGCTGCGCGACAACGCCGAAGGCGAGGCGATCAACGTGTTCGCCCACAACCTGCACGACCTGCTGCTGGCCGCCCCGGCCGGCCCGCGCGCCACCCTGGGCTTCGACCCGGGCCTGCGCACCGGCTGCAAGATCGCCGTGGTAGATGCCACCGGCAAGCTGCTGGACCACACCACGGTCTACCCGCACGCGCCGAAGAACGACTGGGACCGCACCATTTCCATCATGGCCGCGCTGTGCGCCAAGCACTCGGTGGAGCTGATCGCCATCGGCAACGGCACCGCCAGCCGCGAAAGCGACAAGCTGGTGGCAGAGCTGGTTAAAAAGTACCCAGCTCTGAAGATCACCAAGGTCATGGTCTCCGAGGCCGGCGCTTCGGTGTATTCCGCATCGGAACTGGCTGCCCGCGAATTCCCGGACCTGGACGTGTCGATCCGTGGCGCCGTGTCGATTGCCCGCCGCCTGCAGGACCCGCTGGCCGAGCTGGTGAAGATCGACCCGAAATCCATCGGTGTCGGCCAATACCAGCACGACGTGTCCCAGCTGAAACTGGCGCGCGGCCTGGACGCCGTGGTCGAGGACTGCGTGAACGCCGTGGGTGTGGATGTCAACACCGCCTCGGTGGCGCTGCTGACGCGCATCTCCGGCCTTAACGCCACCCTGGCGCAGAACATCGTCGCCCACCGCGATGCCAACGGCCCGTTCGCCACCCGTGCAGCGCTGAAAAAGGTCAGCCGCCTGGGCGAGAAAACCTTCGAACAGGCCGCCGGCTTCCTGCGCGTGATGAACGGCGACAACCCGCTGGACGCCTCCGCAGTGCACCCCGAGGCCTACCCGCTGGTGCAGCGCATTGCCGCCGACACCGACCGCGACATTCGCTCGCTGATCGGCGACAGCAGTTTCCTCAAGCGCCTGGACCCGAAGAAATTCACCGACGAAACCTTCGGCCTGCCGACCGTCACCGACATCCTGCAGGAACTGGACAAGCCTGGCCGCGACCCACGCCCCGAGTTCAAGACCGCCACCTTCCAGGACGGCGTCGAAGACCTCAAGGACCTGGAGCCGGGCATGATCCTCGAAGGCGTGGTGACCAACGTCACCAACTTCGGCGCCTTCGTCGACATCGGCGTGCACCAGGACGGCCTGGTGCACATCTCGGCGCTGTCGGAGAAGTTCGTCAAGGACCCGCGTGAAGCGGTCAAGGCCGGCGACGTGGTCAAGGTCAAGGTCATGGAAGTGGACATCCCGCGCAAGCGCGTGGGCCTGTCCATGCGCATGAGTGACACCCCGGGCGAGAAGGTCGACGGCAACCGCGGTAGTAACCGTGGCAATGGCGGCAACCGCCAACAGCAGGCGCCGCGCCAGCGCGAAACCACCACTGCGGCCCCGGCCAACAACGCCATGGCCGCCCTGTTCGCCAACGCCAAGCAGCTGAAGAAGAAGTGATGGACGTTCCACGCGAATACGTCGAAAGCGCCTTCAGCCAGCTCCTCGGCTGCCGCCTGCAACGCCTGGAAACAGGTGTTGCCGAGGTAGCCCTGGCGCTCGAGCCACACTTGCGCAACCGTGGCCAGAAGCTGCATGGCGGGGCGATCTTCAGCCTGGTGGACATCGCCATGGGCCTGGCCTGCTCGGCCAGCCATGGCTTTGACCAGCAAAGCGTCACCATCGAGTGCAAGATCAACTACATGCGCGCCGTCAGTGACGGCGAGGTGCTGTGCACCGCCCGTGTGCTGCATGCCGGGCGGCGCACCCTGGTAGTCGACGCCGACGTAGTCCAGGGCGACAAGCTGGTGGCGAAAGCGCAAGGAACCTTCGCGGTTCTCTAGCTCACCAAGCAGTATCTGCGGTATTTTCAGCAGTGCGCTGGCACTGCTGGATCCGCGTTAACCAGGCGACAACGCCAGTTCCTTTCTTCCTACCCTTGTAGACCGTTATCTCTACCCCCATATTGGGGCGACTGACGCGTGAAGGAATACATCTTGAGCGACCTCCTCAACCGCCGCCTGAGCCTGCTCGGCGCCAATCTCCCCCTGCTCAAGCAGTGCCTGCACGGTATTGAGCGCGAATGCCTGCGCGTGACCGACGAAGGTCGCCTGGCCCAGACCCCGCATCCGCAAGCCTTGGGATCGGCGCTGACCAACGAGCAGATCACCACCGATTATTCCGAGTCGCTGCTGGAGTTCATCACCCCGGCCCTGCCCGACCCGGCCAAGGTGCTGGAAAGCCTCGAAGAGACCCACCGTTTCGTCTACAGCAAGCTGGGCGACGAATACCTGTGGAGCCCGTCGATGCCCTGCACGCTGCCGGCCGAGGAGGACATCCCGATCGCCGAGTACGGCAGCTCGAACATCGGCAAGCTCAAGCACGTCTACCGCAAGGGCCTGGCCCTGCGCTACGGCCGCACCATGCAGTGCATCGCCGGTATCCATTACAACTTCTCGCTGCCCGAAGCGCTGTGGCCACTGCTGCGCGCTGCCGAAGGCGGCAGCGAGAGCGACCGCGACTACCAGTCGTCGGCCTATATCGCGCTGATCCGCAATTTCCGCCGTTACAGCTGGTTGCTGATGTACCTGTTCGGCGCCTCGCCAGCCCTGGACAAAGGCTTCCTGCGTGGCCGCCCGCACCAGCTCGAAGAGCTGGACGCCGAAACCCTGTACCTGCCCTACGCCACCAGCCTGCGCATGAGCGACCTGGGCTACCAGAGCAATGCCCAGGCTGGCCTGACGCCGTGCTACAACAACCTGGCCAGCTACACCGACAGCCTGCGCAAGGCGGTGGGTACGCCCTATCCGCCCTACGTTGAAGTCGGCACGCACGTGGACGGCGAGTGGGTACAGCTGAACACCAACATCCTGCAGATCGAAAACGAGTACTACTCGAACATCCGCCCCAAGCGCGTCACCTACACCGGCGAGCGGCCGATCCAGGCCCTGACCTCACGCGGCGTGCAGTATGTGGAAGTGCGATGCCTGGACATCAACCCGTTCCTGCCGGTAGGCATCGACCTGACCGAAGCGCGCTTCCTCGACGCGTTCCTGCTGTTCTGCGCGCTGGAAGACAGCCCGCAACTGGACAACGGCGAATGCGGCCAGTGCACCAACAACTTCCTGACCGTGGTCAAGGAAGGCCGTCGCCCGGGCCTGGAACTGCGCCGCAATGGCCAGCCGATCGGCCTTAAGGACTGGGCCAGCGAGCTGATCGAGCGCATCCGGCCACTGGCCGAGCTGCTGGACCAGGCGCAAGGCGGTGCAGAACACGGCAAGGCCCTAGATGCCCAGCAGGCCAAGGTCGACGACGCCTCGCTGACCCCATCGGCCCAGGTGCTGGCACGCATGACCGAGCATGACGAAAGCTTCGTCAAGTTCGCCCTGCGCCAGAGCCGTATTCACGCTGAAACCTTCCGCGAGCAGCCACTTCCCGCCGAACGTCAGCAAGCCTTCGAAACCCTGGCCCGCGAATCACTGGCCGAACAGTCCCGCCTGGAGCAGCAGGAAGTCGGCGACTTCGACCTGTTCGTCGGCGCCTACCAGGCCAGCATCCTGGCGATCAGCAACTGATGACCCGCACTGCCACCCCGCGCAAACCGCGCGCCAGCAGCCAGGCCAGGATCGAGGCGATCCTGGCGGCTGCACGCGAGTTGCTGGCCGAACTGGGGGTGGCGGGCCTGTCGATCTACAGCGTGGCCGAGCGCGCGCAGATTCCACCGTCTTCGGTGTACCACTTCTTCGCCAGCGTGCCGGCGCTGCTGGAGGCGTTGACGGCCGATGTGCACCGGGCCTTCCGTGAAGCGCTGAGCGCGCCGATCGACAGCAATGCGTTCAACACCTGGCACGAACTGTCACGGCTGATCGAGCAGCGCATGCTGGATATCTACAACGAGGATGCCGCAGCGCGGCAGCTGATCCTGGCCCAGCATGGCCTGAGCGAAGTGGTGCAGGCCGATCGGCAGCACGACATGGAGCTGGGCGACTTGATGCACAAGTTGTTTGACCAGCACTTTCATCTGCCGGTAGTGCCGGTGGATGTGGATGTGTTTGCCCTGGCCATGGAATTGAGCGACCGGGTGTATGCGCGGTCGGTGCAGCTGCATGAGGCGATCACTCCGCGCATGGCCGAGGAAGGCAAGCGGGTGTTCGAGGCGTACCTGGGGTTGTATCTACCGCCGTTTCTGGCCAAGCGTTCCGGCTGAGATCATCGGGGCCGCTGTGCGGCCCTTCGCGGCCACGCCCGCTCCCACAGGGTCCGCGCAAAACCTGAAACCTGCGCAGTACCTGTGGGAGCGGGCGTGCCCGCGAAGGGCTGCAAAACAGCCCCATGGCCCACACCCATCACAGCTTGGCAATGGACACTTCAGTCGATTTCACGAAAGCAATCACTTCACTCCCCACCTGCAGCTCCAGCTCACGTACGGAGCGGGTAGTGATGACCGAAGTGACGATGCCCGAGGCAGTCTGCACGTCGATTTCCGACAGTACCGGGCCTTCGAGGATTTCCTTCACGGTGCCTTTGAACTGGTTGCGAACGTTGATGGCTTTGATGGTCATGATTTGATTCCTTCTCTATGGCTTAAGTTTGGTGAGTGAGTCATTCAGTGCGCCCAACGCAACTGCGTGGGCAAAGGGGCTACAGGATCCGGCTCGGGCGCAGCGCCCGGGGCCGACAGAACACGGTTGAGCACTTCGCTTTCCAGCGCGGCCAGGCGGTGCGAACCGCGCGCCCGGGGCCGTGCCAGGTCGACAGTGAGGTCGAGCCCGACCTCGCCGTCCTCGATCAGGATCACCCGGTCAGCCACGGCGACTGCCTCGCTGACATCGTGGGTAACCAGCAACACGGTGAAGCCGTGCTGACGCCACAGGCGTTCGATCAGTTGCTGCATCTCGATACGGGTCAATGCATCCAGCGCCCCGAGCGGCTCGTCCAGCAGCAAAAGGCGCGGCTGGTGGATCAGCGCCCGGGCCAAGGCGACGCGCTGCTTCTGGCCACCCGAGAGTGCCGCCGGCCATTCATTGGCGCGGTCGGCCAGGCCAACCGACTCCAACGCTTCCAGCGCACGCGGGCGCCAGTCGCCAGACAGGCCCAGGCCAACGTTGTCGATCACTTTCTTCCACGGCAGCAGGCGCGCGTCCTGGAACATCAGGCGGGTCTCTTCGCGGGCCTGTTCCAGCGGTGCAGCTCCGGCCAGCAACTGGCCTGCAGTGGGCTGGTCGAGACCAGCCAGCAGGCGCAGCAAGGTGCTCTTGCCGCAGCCACTGCGGCCGACGATGGCGACAAACTGGCCGGCCGGAATGTGCAGCTCGATGCCCTTGAGCACTTCGCGCTGGCCAAAGGTCTTGCGCAGGCCGCTGGACGCCAGCGGGATGCCACGCAGCAGGCGTGGCGGCTGTTCCTTGAGCACGGTCATGCGCCCTCCTTCCTGGCTACTTGATAGGCCGGGTGCCAGCGCAGCCACACACGCTCCAGGCCGCGGGCAGCAAGGTCGGCAAGCTTGCCGAGCACGGCATACAGGACGATGGCCAGTACCACCACGTCGGTCTGCAGGAATTCACGAGCGTTCATTGCCAGGTAACCAATGCCGGCGTTGGCCGAAATGGTTTCGGCAACGATCAGGGTCAGCCACATGAAACCCAGGGCAAAACGCACGCCGACCAGGATCGAAGGCAGTGCCCCGGGCAGGATCACCTGACGGAACAGCCCGAAGCCGGACAGGCCGTAGCTGCGCGCCATTTCCACCAGCGCCGGGTCAACGTTGCGGATGCCGTGGTAGGTGTTCAGGTAGATCGGGAACAGCGTGCCCAGCGCGACCAGGAAGATCTTTGCCGACTCGTCGATACCGAACCACAGGATCACCAGCGGGATCAGCGCCAGGTGTGGCACGTTACGGATCATCTGCACCGAGCTGTCGAGCAGGCGTTCACCCCAGTTCGACAGGCCGGTGATGAAGCCCAGCACCAGGCCGATGCTGCCGCCGATGACAAAGCCCAGCCCGGCACGCCAGCCACTGATGGCCAGGTGGGTCCAGATCTCGCCACTGCGCACCAGCTCCACGCCGGCGCTGACCACGGCGCTGGGCGCCGGCAGGATGCGCGTCGACAGCCAACCGGCGCTGACCGCCAGCTGCCAGGCGGCCAGCAGCAGTACCGGCAGCGCCCATGGCGCCAGGCGCTGGCCAAGGTTGTTGGAAGTTGCACGACTCATGGCCTGGCCCTCAGCTCTGCGCGACGGACTTGGGCAGGATGTCGTTGGCCACCATTTCGCCAAACGGGCTCACATACCCGCCGGTCTTGGCTTGCTCCGGACGTTGCACATCCAGGTGCGGGAACAGCAGCTCGGCCACCCGGTACGACTCTTCAAGGTGCGGGTAACCGGAGAAGATGAAGGTATCGATGCCCAGCTCGGCGTATTCCTTGACCCGTGCTGCCACGGTCGGGCCATCGCCGACCAGTGCGGTGCCGGCACCGCCACGTACCAGGCCGACACCGGCCCACAGGTTGGGGCTGACTTCCAGCTTGTCACGGTTGCCGTTGTGCAGGGCGGCCATGCGTTGCTGGCCGACCGAGTCGAAGCGCGCGAGCGAGGCCTGGGCGCGAGCGATGGTGTCGTCGTCCAGATGCGAGATCAGCTTGTCGGCAGCGGCCCAGGCCTCTTCGTTGGTTTCCCGCACGATCACGTGCAGGCGGATGCCGAAGCGCACTTCGCGGCCCTGGGCAGCGGCTTTCTCACGCACCTGGGCGATTTTTTCGGCGACCGCGCTCGGCGGCTCGCCCCAGGTCAGGTACAGCTCGACCTGCTCGGCGGCCAGGTCCTGTGCGGCTTCGGAGGAACCGCCGAAATACAGTGGCGGGCGTGGTTGCTGGATCGGCGGGTAGAGCAGTTTGGCACCCTTCACCTGGATGTGCTTGCCGTCGTAGTCGACGACCTCGCCTTCCAGCACCTTGCGCCAGATACGGGTGAACTCAACAGAGGCTTCATAACGTTCCTGATGGTTCAGGTGCAGGCCGTCACCGGCCAACTCGTCCGGGTCGCCACCGGTCACCAGGTTGAACAGCGCGCGGCCGTTGGACAGGCGATCAAGGGTTGCCGCCTGGCGTGCCGCCACGGTCGGCGAAATGATCCCGGGGCGCAGGGCTACCAGGAACTTCAGGCGCTGGGTCACCGGGATCAGCGATGCCGCGACCAGCCAGGAGTCCTCGCAGGAACGCCCGGTAGGGATCAGCACACCACCAAAGCCGAGCCGGTCGGCTGCCTGGGCGATCTGCTGCAGGTAGCCGTGGTCGACGGCGCGGGCGCCCTCGGAAGTGCCCAGGTACTTGCCGTCACCATGGGTAGGGAGGAACCAGAAAATGTTAAGGCTCATTGGAGTTGTCTCCTCAAGGGGGGCTCAGCCAGGGCGGCGCCCCGGCGTAGGCAAATCAATCAAGGCGCACTGGCGACCTTGGCCGGGGGTGTCCAGATCACGTCCTTGATGCTCAGCGGCTTGGGAATCAGCTTCAGCGCCTGGAACGTGTCGGCAATCTTCTGCTGCGCGGCCACCACGTCGGCGGTGAGCGGCGCGGCACCGTAGCCCTGGCGCTTGACCGAGGTCAGGGTGATGTCGGTGGGCAGGCCGAGCAGCGGCGCGACCTGGTCGGTTACTTCCTGCGGGTTGGCCCGGGACCATTCACCCACGGCGCGCACTTCTTCGATCAGGGTGTTGATCACCGCCGGGTGCTGGGTCGCGTAGTTGCGGGTGGCCAGGTAGAACTGATGGTTGTCGACCAGGCCCTTGCCGTCGCGCAGGGTATGAGCCTGCAGCTGTTTCTCGGCGGCAGCCTGGTACGGGTCCCAGATCACCCAGGCATCCACGCTGCCACGCTCGAAGGCCGCGCGGGCATCGGCCGGGGGCAGGTACACCGGCTGGATGTCGCTGTATTTCAGGCCTGCGTCTTCCAGGGCGCGAACCAGCAGGTAGTGAACGTTGGAGCCTTTGTTGAGGGCGACTTTCTTGCCCTTGAGGTCTTTGACCGACTGGATCGGCGAGCCCTTCGGCACCAGGATCGCCTCGCTGTGCGGCGCTGGCGGTTCGTACGCGACGTACAGCAGGTCGGCACCGGCGGCCTGGGCGAACACCGGTGGGGTTTCGCCAGTGACACCAAAATCGATGGAGCCGACGTTCAGCCCTTCAAGCAGTTGCGGGCCGCCGGGGAACTCGGTCCATTGCACCTGCACGCCCTGCTCGGCCAGGCGCTTTTCCAGCGTGCCTTTGGCCTTGAGCAGCACCAGGGTGCCGTATTTCTGGTAACCGATACGCAGGCTCTCGGCCTGGGCTTGGGTGATGGCGCCGAAGGACACAGCCGCCGCAAACAGGGCGACCAGACCGCGACGCAAGAAGACTGTGCGCATGGCGCTCTCCTGTGCGAGTAGGTTCGGGTTGCACCTGCTTGCCTCGTTGTCGGGCGAGTAAGGTGGTGAAGCGGGTTGAGCCGGTCAGATGCTCCAGCGAGCGCTGATCAGACGTTCGTTCAATACGCCGGGGGCCACGGGGCGCGGCCGGCGGGCCAGGGCAACGTGGAAGGTTTCCAGCGCGTCGTGCAGGCGTTCTTCCAGCGCTGCTACCAGCTGCGCGGGCCTGGTGCCTTCTGCGTAGGCGACCTGGCTGTCGTCGGCGAAGATCCCTTGCAGGGTCTCCTGCGCCTTGAGTGCCGACAGCACGGGCTTCAGTGCGTAATCCACCGCCAGCATGTGGGCGATGCTGCCGCCGGTGGCGATCGGCAACACGATCTTGTGTGCCAGGGCGCGTTCGGGCAGCAGGTCGAGCAAGGTTTTCAGGGCCCCGGCGAACGAGGCCTTGTACACCGGCGTGGCGACGATAAGGCCATCGGCCTGGGCCACCAGCTGCTGGAAGTGCTGCACCTGCGGGCTGTCGAAACGGGCATGCAGCAGGTCTTCGGCGGGAAAGTCACGTACCTGGAACGTCACCACCTCGACGCCACGGTCCTGCAGCCACTGGCGCGAACGCTCCAGCAGCACGCCGGAGCGTGAACGGGTACTGGGGCTACCACCGATTGAGACGACCAGCATTGCAGCGCTTCCTTGTGTTTTGTTGGAGGTGACATTAACAGCCGCCACATATATCTAGAAATCATATTTTTTCATTTGTTTATTCCATTTTAATCAATTCCCCATGCCGGCCCTTTCGCGGGTGAACCCGCTCCCACAGGGACCGCACAAGGCCTGAGACTTGCGCTATCGCTGTGGGAGCGGGTTTACCCGCGAAGAGGGCCATGCGGGGTTTCAGCAGGCATAAAAAAGGGCCGTCGAAACGGCCCGAATATCCCTGCTTGGCTAAGAGCAATGCAACGAGGAATCCTTTAACGATTAGGCTGCGGGGTCAGCCGCAGATAGGGTTTGACCGCCCGGTAACCTTTGGGGAAGCGCTGCCTGATCTCTTCCTCGTCCTTCAGCGAGGGCACGATCACCACGTCGTCACCGTCCTGCCAGTTACCTGGCGTGGCGACCTTGTGGTTGTCGGTCAACTGCAGCGAGTCGATCACCCGCAGGATTTCGTTGAAGTTGCGCCCGGTACTGGCCGGGTAGGTGATGGTCAGGCGCACCTTCTTGTTCGGGTCGATGACAAACAGCGAGCGCACGGTCAGGGTGTCGCTGGCGTTCGGGTGGATCAGGTCGTACAGGTCGGACACCTTGCGGTCGGCGTCGGCAATGATCGGGAAGTTGACCACGGTGTTCTGGGTTTCGTTGATGTCATCGATCCAGCGGTGGTGCGAATCGACCGGGTCCACCGACAGGGCAATGGCCTTGACCCCGCGTTTGGCGAAATCGTCCTTGAGCTTGGCGGTCAGCCCCAGCTCGGTGGTGCACACCGGGGTGAAGTCGGCCGGATGGGAGAACAACACCCCCCAGCTGTTGCCCAGCCACTCGTGGAAGCGGATTTTGCCTTCGCTGGAATCCTGTTCGAAATCGGGGGCGATATCGCCGAGTTTAAGGCTCATGGGCTGCGGCTCCTGTGCTGGGTTCTGTACCGTGTGGGTTCAATGTGCCTGCATTCGATTAAAAATAAAAAGAATAAATACTGATTTATTTATAACCATTGGTCATACTAAATCGCAGGTACAAAAAAGCCTCGCACTAGGCGAGGCTCTTTTGGTAACGCTGGAACTTACATGAAGGCGTAAGTGTAGTTCACGATGAAGCGTGCCTGATCCTGGTCAGAGCTGCTCTCGCCGCTACCACGGTAGACGCCTTGACGCAGGCTGAAGCCCAAGCCTTTGAAGGTGCCTTGCTGAATGGTGTAGTCGACGCGTGCGTCACGTTCCCACTCGTTGTAGGTGCCGTTGCCCGACTTGTTGCGGATATCGTCACCACGCAGGTAGGCCAGCGATGCCTTCAGGCCTGGAACGCCCAGAGCCGCGAAGTCGTAGGAGTACTGACCGAAGGTGGTGTTCTCGCCAGCACGGGCGAACTGGTTGATCATGCTGTCGGTGAACAGGTAGAAGCTGGAACCACCAGCACCTTCCGAAGTACCGCTGTCGTTGACCAGGCTGCCCTGGTTCAGCCATACGAAGCCACCGTCGTCGCCAACCTGCTGGTGACCGAGCATCAGCGCGTGGCCACCCAGGGTATAGGTGAACATGGCGGACCAGGTTTTGTTGTCGATTTCGCCGGTGTTCTTGGCGTAGCCACCGTTGTTGTTGAAGTTGTAGGTGCTGTCGTTGCCGTTTTTGCCGTCGCTGCTGCTATCGAAGTAGCGCAGGTCGGTCTTGAACG
Source organism: Pseudomonas sp. LS.1a (assembly GCF_022533585.1). Classification (NCBI taxonomy): domain Bacteria; kingdom Pseudomonadati; phylum Pseudomonadota; class Gammaproteobacteria; order Pseudomonadales; family Pseudomonadaceae; genus Pseudomonas; species Pseudomonas sp. LS.1a. The sequence continues at coordinate 241,505 of NZ_CP092827.1, read as the reverse complement.
ACTGGTCGTCAGCAATCTTGAAGACGTGGGTAGCACCCAGGAAGTGCTGCTTGTAGAAGTCTTCCAGGTTCGAGTAGTAGTACTGCAGGGTCAGGTCTGGAGTGAGCTTGTAGTCCAGGCCGCCGTAGCGGAACTTGTTGCTTTCAGCGGTAGCGCCCGCTACGGACAGGCCGGTACGGTTGCTCGAGGCACGGCCCATGGCGTGGGTCAGCTGACCGGCATTGATGGTCAGGTTGTCGATTTCCTTCGAGGTGATGGTGCCACCCTCGAAGGTCTGCGGCAGCAGACGACCATCGTTGGAGACCAGGATCGGCAGGTTCGGCGCGAGCGCGCTACCGAAGTGCGCTTCGGTCTTCGAGAAGCGAGCCTTGGCGTTGGCACCGAAACGAGCCCACTGGGCTGCGGAGCCTTTGCCGTCATCCGGGAAGAAACCACCCTTGTGGTAACCCTCGCCACCATCCAGGTGAATACCCCACAGCGCTTGGGCATCAACACCAAAGCCAACGGTACCTTCAGTGAAGCCGGAGAGGTAGTCGAGCTTGAAGCCCTGGCCGGATTCACGCTGATCTGGACGTTCTGCGCCAGGTTTTGCGTGGTCTTCACGGTTGTCGTTGTTGAAGTACATGGTGCGCGAGCTGAGCGACAGTTTGCTGTCTTCAACGAAACCGGCAGCGCCTGCTTGTTGGGCGAGAACCCCCAGTGCCACGGCCAGGGCCAGGCTGGACTTGTACATATTTTGCTCCTCTACGTTCTAATTCTTGTGTATCTCTGGCGGTGGGATCTGCTGCCCCGCTCACCGTGGATTGGCGATTTAGTCCCAAAGCGTGACCGTTAAGTCAATCGTTTCTAAACGTTTCGCGACTTTGGTCTAAGACGCCACCTGCGCTACAGGATAATGACAATCCTATAAATCCAAAATGACCGTTTTATGAATTGGTAAGATTTTTACGGAATATGTTAGGAACTGTTACTGCCATTCGTTAGCAGCAGCTCGCCTCTAATAACCATTGGTTATTTGCAAACGTTTGCTCATAACCTAATTCCGTATCGTTCTATAGGGACGAAAAAGCCTAGCAGCCGTCTGTGATTTCGCCATTGCGCAAGATCACCTACGTTGCAACCTTTGTGCGGTCGATGTGGGAGCGGGCATGCCAGCTCCCACAGGTATCGCATAAAGGCGGCACCGTTAAAGCAATTGGCTCCTAAGCTAATGCAAAAAAGTTATTTATTTTACTTTTCTTAGATCATTTAGCCTTCTCGCCATCCATCACATCGATTGCCTGACGAGAGGTTCACCATGATCCCGCACGCTCCGCTGCGCCTGTTCGCCGCCCTGACCCTCGCCAGCGCCAGCTGGTTGGCCCAGGCTGCCGACCTGACCGTGGCTTACCAGACCACTGTCGACCCGGCCAAGGTGGCGCAGGTCGATGGCGACTACGAAAAAGCCAGCAAGGCCAGCATCGACTGGCGCAAATTCGACAACGGCGCCGACGTGATCACTGCCGTAGCCAGCGGCGATGTGCAGATCGGCTACCTGGGCTCCAGCCCGCTGGCCGCCGCCGCCACCCGCAAGCTGCCAGTCGAGACCTTCCTGATCGCCACGCAGATTGGCGCCGGTGAAGCCCTGGTTGCCCGCGACAGCATCAAGACGCCGCAAGACCTGGTCGGCAAGAAAGTCGCCGTGCCGTTCGTCTCCACCGGCCACTACAGCCTGCTGGCCGCGCTGAAAAGCTGGAACATCGACCCGGCCAAGGTGCAGATCCTCAACCTGGCGCCGCCGGCGATCATTGCCGCCTGGAAGCGCGGCGACATCGACGCCACCTATGTCTGGGACCCGGCCCTGGGCGTGGCCAAGGAAAACGGCAAGGTGCTGATCACCTCCGGCGAGCTGGCCAAGAAAGGCGCACCGACCTTCGACGCCTGGATCGTGCGCAAGGACTTCGCCGCCAAGCACCCCGACGTGGTCAAGGCCTTTGCCAAGGTCACCCTCGATGCCTACGCCGACTACCGCAAGAACCCGCAAGCCTGGCTGGCCAACCCCGACAACGTGAGCAAGCTGGCCAAACTGTCGGGCGCCAAGCCTGCCGACATCCCGGTGCTGCTGCAGGGCAACGTCTACCCGCTGGCCGCCGACCAGGCCAACGCACTGGGCGCACCGACCACCCAGGCGCTGACCGACACGGCCACCTTCCTCAAGCAGCAAGGCAAGGTCGACGCGGTGCTGCCGGACTACTCGCCGTACGTCAGCGCCCAGTACCTCCCCAACTAAGCCTGTAGAAACCGACCGGAGCCTGCCATGGCCTTGCTCGAACTGGAGCGCATCAGCGCACAGTACCCCGGTGCCGAAACCCCGGTACTGGCCGACATCAACCTGAGCCTGGGGCCGCGCCAACTGCTGGTGGCCCTGGGGCCTTCCGGCAGCGGCAAGACCTCGCTGCTCAACCTGATCGCTGGCTTCGTCGCCCCCAGCGGCGGGCGCATCACTTTGGACGGCGTACCCGTGCAGGGCCCCGGCGCCGAGCGCGGCGTGGTATTTCAGGACGATGCGCTGCTGCCTTGGCAGAACGTGCTGGGCAACGTCGCCTTTGGCCTGGAACTGGCCGGTGTGCCACGCGCCGAGCGTGAAACCAAGGCCCGCGAAATGCTGGCCCTGGTCGACCTCGACGGGTTTGGCGAGCGGCGTATATGGCAATTGTCCGGTGGCCAGAAACAGCGTGTGGGCCTGGCCCGGGCGCTGGCAGCCGACCCACGGGTGCTGCTGATGGACGAGCCGTTTGGCGCACTCGATGCCTTCACCCGCGAGCAGATGCAGGAGTTGTTGCTGCAGGTGTGGCAGCGCACCGCCAAGCCGGTGTTCCTGATTACCCACGACATCGAAGAAGCCGTGTTCCTCGCCAGCGAGCTGGTGCTGCTGGCGCCCAACCCGGGGCGCGTGGTGGAGCGCCTGCAACTGGACTTCGGCCAACGCTATGCAGCCGGTGAATCGGCGCGGGCGATCAAATCCGACCCCGCCTTCATCGAAACCCGCGAGCATGTACTGGCGCGGGTGTTCTCTCAACGTCAAAGCCTGCAGGAGCGCGCATGAGCAGCCTGGACCTGCCGGTCACCGGCAAACGCAACACCCAACACCGGCCAGCCGCCAAGCTGCGCCGCCCCCTGCCCACTCGCTGGATCAGCACCCTGACCCTGGCCAGCCTGCTGTTGGCCTGGTGGCTGGTGACCGCGGCCGGCTGGATCGAGCCACTGTTCCTGCCCTCGCCCGCCGATATCCTGAGCAAGGCCGGGACCCTGCTGACCCAGGGCTACATGGATGCCAGCCTGTGGCAGCACCTGGGTGCCAGCCTGGGACGCATCGGCGTGGCCCTGCTGGCCGCCACCCTCACCGCCATCCCGGTGGGCATCGCCATCGGCTACAACCGCGTGGCCCGCGGCATTCTCGACCCGCTGATCGAGTTTTACCGGCCGATCCCACCGCTGGCCTACTTGCCGCTGATCGTCATCTGGTGCGGCATCGGCGAGTTGTCGAAGGTGCTGCTGATCTACCTGGCGATCTTCGCCCCCATCGCCATTGCCACTGCCACCGGCGTGCGCACGGTCGACCCGGCCAAGCTGCGTGCCGCGCAGTCGCTGGGCGCGACCAAGGCCCAGCTGATCCGCCACGTGATCCTGCCCAGCGCCCTGCCCGACATCCTCACCGGCATCCGCATTGGCCTGGGGGTCGGCTGGTCGACCCTGGTGGCCGCCGAGCTGATCGCCGCCACCAGCGGCCTGGGCTTCATGGTGCAGTCGGCGGCGCAGTTCCTGGTTACCGATGTGGTGGTGCTGGGCATTCTGCTGATCGCCCTGATCGCCTTCGCCCTGGAAATGAGCCTGCGTGCCCTGCAACGCAAACTGGTGCCTTGGCACGGGCAGAGCCACTGAATCCTGTTGACCACGCCAGCAGCCTGGCGCCTGATTGAAGAGACCGACATGAGCCTGACCATCACCCCCCTCAGCCCGGCGCTCGGCGCCCAGATCAGCGGCGTGGACATCAGCCGCGATATCACCGCCGAAGAACGTGACGCCATCGAGCAGGCGCTGCTGCAGCACCAGGTGCTGTTCTTCCGCGACCAGCCGATCAACCCGCAGCAGCAGGCGCGTTTTGCCGCACGCTTCGGCGACCTGCACATCCACCCGATCTACCCCAACGTGCCGGAAACCCCGCAGGTGCTGATCCTCGACACGGCGGTGACCGATGTGCGCGACAACGCCGTGTGGCACACCGACGTGACCTTCCTGCCGACCCCGGCCCTGGGCGCGGTGCTCAGCGCCAAGCAGTTGCCGGCCTATGGTGGCGACACCCTGTGGGCCAGCGGCATCGCTGCCTTCGAAGCCTTGTCGGCGCCGCTGCGCGAGATGCTCGACGGGCTGACCGCCACCCATGACTTCACCAAGTCGTTCCCGCTGGAGCGCTTTGGCACCACGCCGGAAGACCTGGCGCGCTGGGAAGCCACCCGGCGCAACAACCCGCCACTGTCGCACCCGGTGGTGCGTACGCATCCGGTGAGCGGGCGCAAGGCGTTGTTCGTCAATGAGGGGTTTACCTCGCGCATCAATGAGCTGAGCGAGCTGGAAAGCGAGGCGCTGCTGAAACTGCTGTTCGCCCATGCGACGCGGCCGGAATTCAGTATTCGCTGGCGGTGGCAGGAGAATGACGTGGCCTTCTGGGACAACCGCGTGACCCAGCATTTTGCCGTGGATGACTACCGGCCGAACCGGCGGGTGATGCATCGGGCGACCATCCTCGGGGATGCGCCCTTCTGATAGAGATGCATCAGCAGTGCCGGCCTCTTCGCGGGTAAACCCGCTCCCACAGGTACCGCACCGGTATTGAAGCCAGTGTTATACCTGTGGGAGCGGGTTTACCCGCGAAGAGGCCGGTACAGGTTACTATCTGACCAGATGCAGGAACTGCATGTGCCTTTCGTACTGGTCGAGGATGTCGTTGATGATCTGCTCCTTGCTGTAGCCCACCAGGTCATAGTTCTGGCTGCCTTCGCTCAGGTGCACCTCCGCCCGGTAGTAACGGCGGTTCTTCAACTCCTGCGTACCCAGCCCACCCAGGGCGAACGATGGTGTGAAGTAACCACGCATCTGTACCTGGTAAATGAACGGCTGTTCCTCGCCATGGCCAATCTTCAGGCTGACGTTGTCATGGCTCGGGTCGTCCTGGGTAATCAGCACCAACCCCTTCTGCTCGAACACCTCACGCACATCGGCAATCGCCGGGCGTACCACGTCGTCCATGAAGCGGTACACCTCATCACGCGACGGGAAGTGCACCGCCTGGCTCAGGCGCTGGCGCCAGCCACCACGGCCGCGGCGTGACTGGGCGAACGGGGCCAGCGAATGCATCTGCGCGATCTGCCGTTGCGACTCCAGGTAGAACGCCTTGTGCAGCCCCCACATCATGCACAGCAAGATCAGCGAGAATGGCAACGAGGTCAGCACCACCGCCGACTTCAGCGAATCGATGCTGCCGGCGAACAACAACGCACTGGTGATCAACGCCGTCATCGCGCCCCAGAAGATGCGCAGCCAGTTCGGCCCGTCCTCGTCGGTGTCACCACCCTTGGCCGACAAGGTCGACAGCACCACGGTGCCCGAGTCGGCCGAGGTGACGAAGAACACGAAACTGATGAACACCGTCACGGCGATCACCGTCTTGCTCCAGGGGTAGGTCTCCAGCAGCAGGTACAGGCTCATCGACGGGTTATCCAGCGCCGACTGGCCCAGCGCGGTCATGCCGTGGTTGATGACCTGGTCCAGGGCGCTGTTGCCGAAGATCGACATCCACGCCAAGGTGAAGCCCAGCGGAATCAACAGCACGCCAAAGACGAACTCGCGGATGGTGCGGCCACGGGAAATGCGGGCGATGAACAGGCCCACGAACGGCGCCCAGGCAATCCACCAGGCCCAGTAGAACACCGTCCAGCCGCCCAGCCAGTCGCGGTTCTCGCCGTAGGCATAGACGTCGAAGCTCTTGCGCGGCAAGGCCCCCAGGTAGTCGCCGAGGTTCTGGATCAGCGTGTTGAACAGGTGCTGGGTAGGCCCGGCGAACAACACGAACAGCAACAGCGCGCAGGCCAGGAACAGGTTGATGTCGCTCATCACCCGCACGCCCTTCTCCACCCCGGCGACGGCCACGGCCACCGCCGCGCCCATCATCAGGGTGATGAGCAGTACCTGCACCCACTGGCTGTGGTCGATGCCGAACAGGTAGTCGAGGCCGGCGTTCAGGTGCAGCACGCCAAAGCCCATGTCGGCACCCAGGCCGAACACCGTGGCGATGATGCCGAAACCGTCCACTGCATAACCGATCGGCCCGTTGATGCGCTTGCCGATCAGCGGGTACAACGCTGAACGCAAGGCCAGCGGCAGGTTGTGCCGGTAGGCGAAGTAGGCCAGCGCCATGCCGACGAAGGCGAACACGCCCCAGCCATGCAGGCCCCAGTGCAGGAACAGGATCTGCATCGCCTGGCGCCCGGCCTCGGCCGTGCCCGCTTCGCCCTGGGGCGGCTGCAGCATGTGGGTCAAGGGTTCGGAAACGCAGAAGAAGAACAAGGTGATGCTGATGCCGGCGGCGAACAGCATGCCGGCCCACGACAGGTAGCTGAACTCGGGCTCGTCGTGGTCGGCACCGAGCTTGATCTTGCCGTAGCCGGACAAGGCGGTGACCACCACGAAGACCAGGTACAGCGTCATCGCCAGCATGTAGTACCAGCCGACCGTGTTGGCCGCCCAGTTCTGCGCCGCCAGCAACCAGTCGCCTGCTGCTTGCGGATAGGAAATGACCACCAGGCCGAAGATGAGGATGAAACTTGCCGCGAAATAGAACACCGGGGGGTTCATGCGGATCTTGCCGTTGGCAAGTGAAGAGGTCGATGCACTCATTGGGGGTGCACCTCGTCGAATGACGTAAGGTTCGGAATGAACGGGTTCAGCAAAGGAATCCTCCTGTTGAACACCGGCAGCGGACCAGCGTTTTTCATTGAACAAGCGTTCAAGTTAAACATGGATCGGATTTCAATGCGAATTGGGGCGCTGATTGGTGCCCTCCTGTTCTGGCCCTTTCGCGGGTAAACCCGCTCCCACAGATACTGCACAAGATTCAAAATCTGTGGGGTTCCTGTGGGAGCGGGCAAGCCCGCGAAGAGGCCAGTACAGGCTAAAGAGATGCTAGATCAGTTCTTGTCCTGGCAATCCAGCTGCAGGTTGGCCTGGGTAATGTTGCTCTCGGCCGGCACACTGCGGGTCAGCCACACATTGCCGCCAATGGTCGAGCCTTTGCCGATGGTAATCCGCCCCAGCACCGTGGCCCCGGCATAGATCACCACATCGTCCTCGACGATCGGGTGGCGTGGCAGGCCCTTGTGCAGCGTGCCCGACTCATCGCTGGGGAAGCGCTTGGCGCCCAGGGTCACCGCCTGGTAGATGCGCACACGTTCGCCGATGATCGCGGTTTCGCCGATCACCACGCCGGTGCCGTGGTCGATGAAGAAGCTCGGGCCGATCTGCGCTCCGGGGTGAATGTCGATCCCCGTGGCCGAATGCGCGAGCTCCGAGCTGATCCGCGCCAGCAACGGCAGGCCGGCCTGGTACAGGTGGTGCGCCAGGCGGTGGTGGATGATCGCCAGTATGCCCGGGTAGCACAGCAGCACTTCATCGACGCTGCGCGCCGCCGGGTCGCCGTGGTAGGCGGCCAGCACGTCGGTGTCGAGCAGCACGCGCAGGCCCGGCAGGGCGGCGGCGAAGCCCTGCACCAGGCTCAGCGCATGGGCATCGACGCCGGCCAGGTCGCCCTTGCTTTGCCGCGCGGCGTAGCGCAGCTCCAGGCGGGCCTGGGCCAGCAAGGCAGTCAGCGCGGCATCCAAGGTATGGCCAACGTAGAAGTCTTCGCTTTCTTCGCGCAGGTCGACCGGGCCAAGGCGCATGGGAAACAGCGCGCCGCACAGTTGTTCCAGAATCTGCCGCATCGCCTCGCGCGAAGGCAGCTCACGCCCGCCCTGCTCGCCAATGCTGCGGCCATTGCGGGTACGCCATTGTTCACGGGCACCGCGCAGGCCGGTGACGATGCTCTGCAACTGCCAGTGCCCGGATGAAGGTTGTTCGCTCACGGTTTTCTCCTGCCTGAAGAGGCCAACTGTTTTTATCGGCAGGTCAGGCCTCTTCGCGGGTAAACCCGCTCCCACAGGTACACCACAAGGCTCAAGATCTGTGTAGTCCCTGTGGGGGCGGGTTCACCCGCGTAAGGGCCGGACCTGCTTACATGTAATCCACTCTACGGCAAATCCGTCTCTTGGAAAAAACAACGCTTTATTCCATCCTGCGCTAAGTCAGGCATAAGCCGCGATGACGGAGCAGGCAACCTCGCCTACCCTCAAAGCAGCCAGCAACTGGCAAAAACCAAAAAGGAAATAACAAAATAATTTTTTAGTATTTCCTGGCCTAAGCAGCCAACTCTATATTCGCCACCCACTACTTCCACAACAAGCGCGGGGCTCTGTCATGTCGAAATTCGCCAAACCGCTACTCAACGCCAGCCTGGCACTCCTGCTGGGTGCCGGCCTGCTCAGCCAGGCCTTCGCCGGCGAGCAATTGAAGACCATCCAGGAAAAAGGCGTGATCAACGTCGGCCTCGAAGGCACCTACCCACCGTTCAGCTTCCAGGACGAAAACGGCAAGCTGACCGGCTTCGAAGTGGAGCTTTCCGAACTGCTGGCCAAAGAGCTGGGGGTAAAGGCCAAGGTACAGCCGACCAAGTGGGACGGCATCCTCGCCGCACTGGAATCCAAGCGCCTGGACGTGGTGATCAACCAGGTGACCATTTCCGAAGAGCGCAAGAAGAAGTACGACTTCTCCGAGCCTTACACCATCTCCGGCATCCAGGCGCTGATCCTGAAGAAGAAGGCCGAGCAGCTGAACATCCACAAGGCCGCCGACCTGGCCGGCAAAAAGGTCGGCGTAGGCCTGGGCACCAACTACGAGCAATGGGTCAAGCAGGACGTGCCGCAAGCCGATGTGCGCACCTATGAAGACGACCCGAGCAAGTTCGCCGACCTGCGCAACGGCCGCATCGACGCCATCCTGATCGACCGCCTTGCTGCGCTGGAATACGCACAGAAAGCCAAGGACACCGAACTGGCCGGCGATGCCTTCTCGCGCCTGGAAAGCGGCGTAGCCCTGCGCAAGGGCGAGCCGGAACTGCTGGCAGCGATCAACAAGGCGCTGGACAAGCTCAAGGCTGACGGCACGCTGGCCAAGCTGTCCGAGAAATACTTCGGTGCCGATGTCACCAAATGATCGCTGAAAGCCTGCAACTCGTTGTCGACTCCACGCCCTTCCTGCTGAAGGGCGCGGGTTATACAGTGCTGCTCAGTGTTGGCGGCATGTTCTTCGGCCTGCTGCTGGGCTTTGCCCTGGCGCTGATGCGTTTGTCGAAGATTCTGCCGCTGAACTGGCTGGCGCGGGTCTACGTGTCGTTCTTCCGCGGCACGCCGCTGCTGGTGCAGCTGTTCGTCATCTACTTCGGCATGCCGCAGATCGGTATCGAGCTCGACCCGATCCCGGCCTCGCTGATCGGCCTGTCGCTGAACATGGCCGCCTATATCTGCGAGATCCTGCGCGCGGCGATTTCCTCGATCGACCGTGGCCAGTGGGAAGCCGCCGCCAGTATCGGCATGACCCGCGTCCAGGCCATGCGCCGGGCGATCCTGCCCCAGGCCTTGCGCACCGCCCTGCCGCCGTTGGGCAACAGCTTCATCTCGCTGGTCAAGGACACCGCCCTGGCGGCGACCATCCAGGTGCCCGAGCTGTTCCGCCAGGCCCAGCTGATTACCGCGCGCACCTTCGAAGTGTTCACCATGTACGTGGCGGTGGCGGTCATCTACTGGGTGCTGTGCAGCATCCTCGCGCACTTCCAGAACCGCATGGAAGCGCGCGTCAACCAGCATGACCAGGAGCATTGAGCATGATTGAAGTCAAAGGCCTGACCAAGCGGTTCAAGGGCCAGACCGTGCTCGACGGTATCGACCTGACCGTGCAGCCCGGCGAAGTGGTGGCCATTATCGGCCCCAGTGGCTCGGGCAAGACTACCTTCCTGCGTTGCCTCAACCTGCTGGAAACACCCGATGCCGGGCAGATCCAGATTGGCGACATCAGCATCGACGCCAACCGCCCGCTGGGTGGCCAGCAAAGTGCGATCCGCCGTTTGCGCCAACAGGCCGGGTTCGTGTTTCAGAACTTCAACCTGTTCCCTCACCGCACCGCTCTGGAAAACGTGATCGAGGGGCCAGTGATCGTCAAGAAGACGCCCCGCGAGCAGGCCATCGAACTGGGCCGGCGCCTGCTGGCCAAGGTCGGCCTGGCAGGCAAGGAAGACGCCTACCCGCGGCGCCTGTCCGGTGGCCAGCAGCAACGGGTGGCTATCGCCCGCGCCCTGGCCATGGAGCCGGAGGTGATCCTGTTCGACGAGCCGACCTCGGCGCTGGACCCCGAACTGGTGGGTGAAGTGCTGGCGACCATCCGCGGCCTGGCCGAGGAGAAGCGCACCATGATCATCGTCACCCACGAGATGAGCTTTGCCCGGGATGTGGCGAACCGGGTGATCTTCTTCGACAAGGGCGTGATCGTGGAACAGGGCGAGGCCAAGGCGCTGTTTGCAGCGCCAAAGGAAGAGCGTACCCGGCAGTTCCTGCGCAAGTTCCTGGGGACTGCTGCCTCCGAGTAAACCTGTACCGGCCTCTTCGCGGGCACGCCCGCTCCCACAGGTATTGCACCGATTTCAAAACCTGTGCTGTACCTGTGGGAGCGGGCGTGCCCGCGAAGAGGCCGGCACATCCAGAGCAAATACCTCCTTCTATACATATTCCAAAGAGTTAGTTCATAAACTTTTTATAAAGCATTAGGGTATATATACCGGACCACCGGACCAGCACACATCTGCCGCGATCAGCTGTAGCGGCATTACTTTTTTGTGAGGTCAGGAATGGTCAGGATCACAATCACCCCAGTGCGTAACGCCAGGGCATTGAGTGCAGCCAAGGAGCGGTACTGATGTCCAGCCAAGCCAATACCCAGTTCCACAGCGATCTCGACAGCTCGCCCCTGCTGCTGCCGGCCAAGGTACTGCGCAACGACGCCGAAGCCCTGCAAGCGGCCCGCGAACTGGCTGAGGTCGCCCGCGAGCAGGCAGCCCGCCGCGACCAGCAACGCAAGCTGCCATGGGCCGAAATCGAACTGTTCACCCGCAGCGGCCTGGGCAGCATCAGCGTACCGAAGGCCCACGGTGGCCCCGATGTGTCGTTCGAGACCGTGGCCGAAGTGTTCCGCCTGATCAGCGCCGCCGACCCGGCCCTGGGGCAAATCCCGCAGAACCAGTTCGGCATGCTGCAACTGCTGCGCCTGACCGCCACCGAGGCACAGCAGGCGGTAATCTTCCGCAGCGTGCTCGACGGCTGGCGCATCGGCAATGCCGGCCCCGAGCGCGGCACCAAGGACACCCTGACTCTCAAGGCCAGGATCACCCGCGTCGGTGACAGCTATCGCATCAGCGGTGAGAAGTTCTATTCCACCGGTGCCCTGTTCGCCCACTGGGTGGCGGTCAAGGCACTGGACGACGAAGGCCGCCAGCGCCTGGCGTTCGTACGCCGGGGCAGCCCGGGGCTGCGCATCGTCGATGACTGGTCGGGGTTCGGCCAGCGCACCACTGCCAGCGGCACCGTACTGCTCGACCAGGTACCGGTGGATGCCGACCTGGTGATCGACAACTGGCGCCAGCGCGACACTCCCAACATCCAGGGCGCGGCCTCGCAGCTGATCCAGGCGGCGATCGATGCCGGCATTGCCGAAGCGGCGATCGAAGATGCCATCAGTTTCGTGCGCGAAAAGGCCCGGCCATGGATCGAGGCCAAGGTCGACCGCGCCAGCGACGACCCCTATGTAATCGCCGACATTGGCCGCCTGAAGCTCGAGCTGCACGCCGCCGAAGCGCTGCTGCGCAAGGCCGCGCGGGTCCTCGACGAGGTCAATGCCGCGCCGATCGATGCAGCAAGCGCGGCGCGAGCCTCGATCGCGGTGGCCGAGGCCAAGGTGCTGACTACCGAGATTGCCCTGCAGGCCAGCGAGAAGCTGTTCGAGCTGGCCGGCAGCCGCGCCACCCTCGCCGAGTTCAACCTCGACCGCCACTGGCGCAATGCCCGGGTGCACACCCTGCATGACCCGGTGCGCTGGAAGTACCACGCGGTCGGCGCTTACCACCTTAACGGCACCTTGCCAGCGCGGCATTCCTGGATCTGACTTGCTGCCTTTGGGGCTGCTGCGCAGCCCTTCGCGGGCTCGCCCGCTCCCACAGGATAACCACCGCCAGAACAGGCATCACTTTACCTGTGGGAGCGGGCGAGCCCGCGAAGGGCCGCGCAGCGGCCCCCGGAGAACACCATGACTACAAGCATCATTACCGACGACACCCAAGCCCTGAACGTTGCCGAAGAAGTCGCCCAACAACTGCGCCGCGACAGCGCCCTGCGCGACCGCGAACGCCGCCTGCCACACACCGAGCTCGAGCTGTTCACCCGCTCCGGCCTGTGGGCCATCAGCGTGCCCAAGGCCTTCGGTGGCGCCGGCGTGTCCAACGTCACCCTGGCCAAGGTCATCGCCCGCATCGCCCAGGCCGACGGCTCCCTCGGCCAGATCCCGCAAAACCATTTCTACGCCCTGGAAGTACTCCGGGTAAACGGCACGCCCGAACAGCAACAGCGCCTGTACGCCGAAGTACTGGCGGGCAAGCGCTTCGGCAACGCCCTGGCCGAACTGGGCACCAAGACCGCCAACGAGCGCACCACCCGCCTGACCCGCGACGGCGATGGCTTTCGCATCAATGGCCGCAAGTTCTACGCCACCGGCGCCATCTACGCCCAGCGCATTCCCACATCGGTGGTCGATGAGCATGGCGTACAGCACCTGGCCTTCGTCCCGGCCGACAGCAAGGGCCTGCAGGTGATCGACGACTGGAGCGGCTTCGGCCAGCGCACCACCGGCAGCGGCTCGGTGGTGTTCGACAACGTATACGTCAGCGCCGCCGACGTGGTGCCCTTCCAGAGCGCCTTCGAACGCCCCACCCCGGTCGGCCCGCTGGCGCAGATCCTTCATGCTGCCATCGACACCGGCATCGCCCGCGCCGCCTTTGATGATGCCCTGCACTTCGTGCGCACCCGCAGCCGCCCCTGGGTCGACTCCGGCCTGGACAAAGCCAGCGATGACCCGCTGACGTTGAAGAGTTTCGGCCACCTGGCGATCCGCCTGCATGCCGCCGAAGCCTTGCTGGAGCGTGCCGGTGAATACCTGGACCGTGCCCGCGACGACAGCACTGCCGACAACGTGGCAGCCGCATCCATCGCGGTGGCCGAGGCCCGCGCCATCAGCACCGAAATTTCCCTCGCAGCCGGCACCACCCTGTTCGAACTGGGCGGTAGCCAGGCCACCCTGGCCGAACACAACCTCGACCGCCACTGGCGCAACGCCCGCGTGCACACCCTGCACGACCCGGTGCGCTGGAAGTACCACGCCATCGGCAACTACTACCTCAACGATGCCAACCCACCACGCCGGGGGACTATCTGATGGCCAGGCAGATCCTGCTCAATGCCTTCAACATGAACTGCGTCGGGCACATCAACCACGGCCTGTGGACCCACCCACGGGACACCTCGACCCAGTACAAGACCCTGGACTACTGGACCAGCCTGGCGCGCCTGCTGGAGCGCGGCCTGTTCGACGGGCTGTTCATCGCCGACATCGTCGGCACCTACGACATCTACGGCCAGTCGCTGGACGTCACCCTCAAGGAGTCGATCCAGCTGCCGGTCAACGACCCGCTGCTGCTGGTCTCGGCCATGGCCGCCGTCACCCGCCACCTGGGTTTCGGTCTCACCGCCAACCTCACCTACGAGGCGCCGTACCTGTTCGCCCGGCGCCTTTCCACCCTGGACCACCTGAGCAATGGCCGGGTGGGCTGGAACATCGTCACCGGCTACCTCGACAGCGCCGCCCGGGCCATGGGCCTGGCGCAGCAACCGGAGCATGACCGCCGCTACGACCAGGCCGACGAGTACCTGCAGGTGCTGTACAAGCTGCTGGAAGGCAGCTGGGCCGACGATGCCGTGGTCGCCGACCGCCAGCAGCGCGTCTATGCCAGGCCCGACAAGGTGCGCAAGATCCACCATCAGGGCGAGTTCTACAAGGTCGACGGCTACCATCTGTGCGAACCCTCGCCGCAGCGTACCCCGGTACTGTTCCAGGCCGGCAGCTCGCAGCGTGGTCTGGCCTTCGCCGGCAACCATGCCGAATGCGTGTTCATCAGTGGCCAGGACAAGGCCGCCACCCGTGCCCAGGTCGACAAGGTGCGCGCCGCCGCCCAGGCCGCTGGCCGTGACCCGCAGGCGGTCAAGGTGTTCATGGGCATCACGGTGATCGTCGCCGCCACCGAGCAGCAGGCCCAGGCCAGGCACGCCGAGTACCTGCGCCACGCCAGCGCCGAGGCCGGGGTCGCGCACTTCGCCGCGTCCACCGGCATCGACTTCGCCGCCTACGCGCTGGACGAGCCGATTGCCTTCAGCCAGGGCAACGCCATCCAGTCCGCCACGCGCCAGTTGCAGGACAACGCCTGGACCCGCCGGCGCCTGCTGCAGCAGCACGCCCTGGGTGGCCGCTACGTGACCCTGGTCGGCGCGCCCGAACAGGTGGCCGAGCAGCTGATCGCCTGGATCGATGAAACCGGCCTGGACGGTTTCAACCTGACCCGCACCGTTACCCCGGAAAGCTTCGAGGACTTCATCGACCTGGTCATCCCGCAGTTGCAACAGCGTGGCCGCTACAAGACCGCCTACGCCGAAGGCACCCTGCGCGAAAAACTGTTCCAGGCCGACCACCCGCACCTGCCTGCCGACCACCCTGGCTCGGCTTACCGCTATACCTCTACCCCGACTGGAGCCCTGCACCATGCTTGATAAACTGTTCCGGCCCGTCGCGGCCATTGCCCTCACCCTCGGCCTGTCCGCCAGCGCCCTGGCTGCCGAACCGCTGAAGATCGGCACCACCGCCGCATTTGCCATCCCGCTGGAAGCCGCAGTGGAAGAAGCGCACAAGCAAGGCCTGGAAGTGAAGCTGGTCGAGTTCAGCGACTGGATCGCGCCCAATGTCAGCCTCAACAGCGGCGACATCGACGTGAACTACTTCCAGCACATCCCGTTCCTGGAAAACGCCAAGGCGGCGGCGGGCTTCAACCTGGTGCCCTACGCCCCGGGCATCATCAACAACGTCGGCCTGTACTCGAAAAAGTACAAAAGCTTCGCCGACCTGCCCGAAGGCGCCAGCGTGGCCATCGCCAACGACCCGATCAACAGCGGCCGTGGCCTGCAGTTGCTGGCCAAGGCCGGGCTGATCACCCTCAAGCCGGGGGTCGGCTACAAGGCCACCGAGGACGACATCGTCGCCAACCCGAAGAAGCTGAAAATTCTTCAGGTGGAGGCCGTGCAACTGGTACGTGCCTATGACGACGCCGACCTGGTGCAGGGCTACCCGGCCTACATCCGCCTGGCCAACAGCTTCGACGCAGGCTCGGCCCTGCTGTTCGACGGCCTGGAGAACAAGGAGTACGTGATCCAGTTCGTCATTCGCCCGCAAAGCAAGGACGATCCGCGCCTGGCCAGGTTCGTCGACATCTACCAGCACTCGCCAGCGGTGCGCGCAGCCCTGGACAAAGCCCACGGCAAGCTTTACCAGGCCGGTTGGGAGGGCTGACATGAGCCAGGCCAGCGCGCTCCGGGCGCCCACCTTACAACCACTGCCGTCAACGGCCAGGGAGCAGGCCCTGCGCCCGGAGGTCAATGAAGCCCACGTGCGCTTCATCGGCCTGGGCAAGACCTACCCGGGCCAGGCGCAACCGGCCTTGCAAGGCATCGACCTGAACATCCGCCGTGGCGAGATCTTCGGCATCATCGGCCGCAGCGGCGCCGGCAAGTCATCATTGCTGCGCACCATCAACCGCCTGGAACAACCCAGCCAGGGCCGGGTGTTGATCGACCAGGTGGACATCGCACCCTTCGACGAGGACCACCTGGTGGCCCTGCGCCGGCGCATCGGCATGATCTTCCAGCACTTCAACCTGATGTCGGCCAAGACCGTGTGGCAGAACGTCGAGCTGCCCCTGAAGGTGGCCGGCGTGGCCAAGGCCGAACGCCAGCGCAAGTTACGCCAACTGCTGGAACTGGTCGGCCTGCAGGAAAAGCACCACGTTTACCCGGCGCAGCTGTCCGGCGGGCAGAAGCAGCGCGTGGGCATTGCCCGGGCGCTGGTGCATGACCCCGAGATTCTGCTGTGCGACGAGGCCACCTCGGCGCTGGACCCGGAAACCACCGCTTCCATTCTCGAACTGCTGCGCGACATCAACCAGCGCCTGGGCCTGACCATTGTGCTGATCACCCACGAGATGGCGGTAATCCGCGATATCTGCCACCGGGTGGTGGTGCTGGAACGCGGAGAAGTGGTCGAGCAGGGCGAGGTCTGGCGGGTGTTTGGCTCACCACGCCACGAGGTCACCCGCACCTTGCTCGCGCCGTTGCAAGCCAGGTTGCCAGCCGCGCTGCAAGCCAGCCTGCGGGCCAGCCCGGCGAGCCGCGACAGTGCTGTGGTGCTGAGGCTGACCCTGCTCGGCGAGCCCGAACTGTCTGCCCTGTTCAACGACCTTGGTGGCCGCGTGCACCTGCTGCAGGGCGGTGTGGAAACCATTGGTGAGCATGCCCTCGGGCAGCTGATCCTGTCGGTGCAGCACTCGCCGCACGACCCCCATCAATTGCTGGAACGCGCCCGCCGCTGGGCGGAGGACGTGGAGGTACTGGGCCATGTGGTTTGATCGCCTGCTGGAAGGTTTGCTCGATACCCTGCTGATGGTCGGCGTGTCGTCGCTGATCGCCCTGCTGGTGGGGGTACCGATGGCGGTGCTGCTGGTCACCAGCGACAAGGGTGGGATCTTCGAGGCACCGCTGCTGAACCGGGTGCTGGGCGCCTTCGTCAACCTGTTCCGCTCGATCCCGTTCCTGATCCTGATGGTCGCGCTGATCCCCTTTACCCGCCTGGTGGTGGGCACCACCTACGGCGTGTGGGCGGCGGTGGTACCGCTGACCATTGCCGCCACGCCGTTCTTCGCGCGGATTGCCGAGGTCAGCCTGCGTGAAGTCGACCACGGCCTGGTGGAAGCTGCGCAAGCCATGGGCTGCCGGCGCTGGCACATCGTCTGGCATGTGCTGCTGCCCGAGGCGCTGCCAGGGATCGTGGGGGGCTTCACCATTACCCTGGTGACCCTGATCAATTCCTCGGCCATGGCCGGAGCGATCGGTGCCGGGGGCCTGGGGGATATCGCCTACCGCTATGGCTACCAGCGCTTCGACAGCCAGATCATGCTGACCGTGATCGCCATGCTGGTGGCGCTGGTGGCGTTGATCCAGCTCGGTGGCGACCGGTTGGCGAAAGGCCTGAACAAGCGTTGAATTCTTCGCGGGCACGCCCGCTCCCACAGGTACTGCACAAGGTTTGAATACAACGATATCCCTGTGGGAGCGGGCATGCCCGCGAAGGGGCCTTCAACCCCAGCGAAGATCCCCGGCAGGCACCGGTCGCCCGAACCAGTAGCCCTGCCCCAGCTGACACAGCTCCTGCAGCAGGAAGCTGGCCTGCTCTGCCTGCTCGATGCCCTCGGCATGCACCTGCATGCCCATGCTGCGGGCCAGGGCGATGATCACCCGGACGATCGCGATGTCGTCCTCATCCAGCGGCAACCCGGCAACGAAGCCCTGGTCGATCTTCAGCTTCTGCACCGGCAAGCGCTTTAGGCGCAACAACGATGAATACCCGGTGCCGAAGTCGTCGATGGCCAGGGTCACCCCCAGTTCACGCAGGCGATGCAACTGCTCCAGCGCCACGTCCGGGTCTTCCATCACCGCGCTCTCTGTCACCTCCAGCTCCAGCAAGGCCGGGGCCAGGCCGGTGTCGTGCAGCGCTTCGGCCACCTGCTGGTACAACTCGTGCTGGCCAAACAGGCGGCTGGAAATGTTCACCGCCACAAAGGCCAGCTGCCGGCCTTCGCCCTGCCATTGCACCATCTGCCGACACGCCTGGCGCAATACCCAGGTGTCGATCTCGGCAATCAGCCCGGTGCGCTCGGCAATCGGGATGAATTCACCTGGCGGTACCAGGCCGCGCTGGGGGTGCTGCCAACGCACCAGGGCCTCGACGCCGACCTGGCGGCCGGTCGCCAGGTCGTGCACCGGCTGGTAGAACACTCGCAGCTCGTCCTGCTCCAGGGCCCGGCGCAGCTCGCCGGCAGTTTCGACCCGGTGCTGGGCGTGGGCAGTCAGCTCTTCGGTGTACAACGCATAGCAGGCTCGCCCGCTGCTCTTGGCCTTGTACAAAGCCGAGTCGGCGTTGCGCAGCAACTGCTCGGCACTCAAGGCATCGCTTGGGAACAGGCTGATGCCTGCGCTGACACTGATGAACAGGCGGTTGCCGTCGAACAGAAATGGCTCGCGCATGCGCTCGATGATGCCCTGCGCCAGCTTGCCCGCCTGGCCGACCTCCTGGCAGTTCTCCGCCAGCACGCCATATTCGTCGCCCCCCAGACGCGCCAGAGTCACGCCGCTGCCCAGCACTTCACCCAGGCGCTCGCCGACCAGCTTCAGCAACTGGTCGCCGATGGTGTGGCCAAGGCCGTCGTTGATACTCTGAAAGTGGTCCAGGTCCAGTAACAGCAGGGCACAACCGCGCTTGTTGGCCTGGGCTGCGGCCAGGGCCTGCTCGACCCGGTCCGTGAACAGCAGGCGGTTGGGCAGACCGGTCAGCGGGTCGTGGTGGGCCAGGTAGGCCAGTTCCTGTTCCGAATGCTTGATCGCGCTGATGTCGCTGAACACTGCCACGTAATGGCTGAGCTCACCTTCGTCGTCGTGAATGGCACAAATGGTCTGCCACTGTGGGTAGATTTCGCCGCTCTTGCGCCGGTTCCAGATTTCACCGCTCCACTCGCCGCTTTCCGCCAGGGTGGCGAAGATCTGCTGATAGAACGCCAGGCCATGGCGGCCCGATTTGAACTTGCTCGGGCGCTGGCCGATGACCTCGTCCTGCTGATAGCCGGTAATACGCATGAAGGCACGGTTGACGTGCACGATCAGGCCCTGGCGGTCGGTCACCAGCACGCCCTCGAGGGTGCTGTCGAACACGGCGGCAGCCATACGCAGCCGTTCGCGGTCTTCGCAACGCAAACGCGCGCCACGGCCGATGAAATTGAGCAGGCGCACCCGCGACACATAGATCAGCAAGGCACTGAACAGCACCCAGACCACCACGTTGATCTGCCGGCCCACATTCAGAGCCAGAGGGTCGTCAGTCATGCCGCGCAGCACCACCTCGGCCAGCGTCAGCCAGAGGATCGAGAGCACCACATACAGCGCAGCCATGCGCAAGGCGTCGCGAACGGAAACAGACATGTCGGGTGCAATTGCCCATAGAAAGTGATGGGGCATTATAAAGGCTGAAACATGTCGTGACCTCCTATCTGAACGGGTGACTGTATTTATTTCCCGCCCAAGGGATAATCAGCCCCTCCTCCTGCATTCCGAGGGTATTTACACCTATGTGGTACAACGGCCTGCTCGACTTGTCGGCCTGGCAACTGGTCGGCATCACCCTGTTGATGACCCACGTGACCATCGTCAGCGTCACGGTCTACCTGCACCGCTACTCCGCGCACCGGGCCCTGGAACTCAATGGCGCGCTCAAGCACTTCTTCCGTTTCTGGCTGTGGCTGACCACGGCACAGAACACCCGCGAATGGACCGCCGTGCACCGCAAGCACCATGCCAAATGCGAAACCCCCGATGATCCGCACAGCCCGCTGTACAAGGGCCTGGGCACGGTGCTGCGCAAAGGCGCCGAGCTTTACCGGGAAGAGGCACGCAACCCCGAAACCCTGCGCATCTACGGCAAGAACTGCCCGGACGACTGGATCGAGCGCAACCTCTACTCGCGCTACAAGCTGGGCGGCATCGCACTGATGGCGGTGATCGACCTGCTGCTGTTCGGCACCATCGGCATCACTATCTGGGCGGTGCAGATGATGTGGATTCCGTTCTGGGCCGCCGGCGTGGTCAACGGCCTGGGCCACGCCCTCGGCTACCCCAACTTCGAGTGCCGCGACGCCGCCACCAACCTGGTGCCGTGGGGCATCGTCATCGGTGGTGAAGAGCTGCACAACAACCACCACACCTACCCCAACTCGGCCAAGCTGTCGGTCAAGCGCTGGGAGTTCGACATGGGTTGGGCGTGGATCCGCCTGTTCTGCCTGCTGCGCCTGGCCAAGGTGCAGCGCGTGGCCCCCATCGCCCACCGGGTGGCCGGCAAGGCCAGCCTGGACATGGACACTGCCATGGCGATCCTCAACAACCGCTTCCAGATCATGGCCCAGTACCGCAAGCTGGTGATCGGGCCGCTGGTCAAGCAGGAGCTGGCCCGCGTCGATGCCTCGCTGCGCCACCACTTCCGCCGCGCCAAGCGCCTGTTGTCACGCGAGACCAGCCTGCTGGAAGACCGTCATCATGTGCGCATCGAGTCGATGCTCGCCCACAGCCAGGCGCTGAAGACCATCTACGAAAAACGCCTGGCCCTGCAGCAGATCTGGGCGCGCACCAGCGCCAACGGCCACGACATGCTGGCCGCCATGAAGGACTGGGTACACGAGGCCGAAACCAGCGGCATCCAAGCCCTGCGCGACTTCGCGGCACAACTGAAGACCTACTCCCTGCGCCCGACCGCCGCCTGACCGCCGTTGATCGGCACGCCCCCTTGGCGGGGCGTGCCGCCCGGAACTTCGCCCCTTCGTTTACACTCAAACTCGGCACATCGCCCGCGTGGCGGGCCAGATGCTGGCCGCACGCTTACACGCCGAGACCTGCTCCGTGCACATGGCCAAGAACATTCCAACGACACTGCCTGGCACCCCCCCTCCGGAGGCCGCCCAGACCTTGCTTGCGCTGCTCCACGCCCAGGGCGAGGTTGCCCGCCTGAGCGAGCGCGAGCAGCTGTTCAGCTCCCTGCTCGACAGCGTCAACGCTGTGCTGTGGGCCTTCGACTGGGAAACCCGCCAGGTGCTGTACGTCAGCCCCGCCTACGAGCGCATATTCGGTCGCCCGGCCAGCCTGGTACTGGCTGACTACAACGAGTGGCGCGACAGCATTTACCCCGACGACCTGGAGTTCGCCGAGCGCAGCCTGGCCCAGGTACTGCTGAAAGGTTCGGTGGAAGACCGCGAGTACCGCATCCTCAATGCCGACGGCCAGCTGCGCTGGCTGAGCGACAAGTGCTACATCAACCAGCAACGCGATGGTGACCGGGTGATCATCGTCGGTATCGCCGAAGACATCACCGAGAAGAAGCAGCTCGAAGGCGAACTGCAGCGCCTGGCCACCACCGACGTGCTGACCCAGAGCAGCAACCGCCGTCACTTCTTCGAGTGCGCCCAGCAAGCCTTCGACAGCGCCCGCGAAGACGGTACGCCACTGGCCTTCCTGCTGCTGGACATCGACGACTTCAAGCGCATCAACGACAGCTACGGTCACCAGGAAGGCGACCAGGTGTTGCAGCAAATCGCCGATAGCGGCAAGGCCGTGCTACGGCGTGGTGACCTGTTCGGGCGCATTGGTGGCGAGGAGTTCGCGGCGGTGTTCCCGGGCTGCACTGCCCAGGTGGCGGAACAGATTGCCGAGCGCTTGCAACGGCAGATCCAGCGGCTGAGCTTCAGCCATGGGGAGCAGACTTACGGAGTGACGGTGAGCCAAGGGGTGACCGGCCTGACTGACGAGGATGTGGCACTGGACACCCTGTATGCCCGGGCCGATGCGGCGATGTACCAGGCCAAGCGACAGGGCAAGAACCAGATCGTCCGCGGCTGACTGCCTTACACAGTACTTGCTGGCCTGTACGGTCCTGTGGGAGCGGCCTTGTGTCGCGAAAGGGCTGCAAAGCAGCCCCTGGATCTCAGCTGGAAACCTCGGCCTCGGCTACCGGCGGCTCTTCCTGCGGCTTCACCTCCGGGTTCTCCACCTTACGCAACCGGCTCAGCTCCGGCAGGCCAAGCTTGAGCAGGCGCGCGGTCTTGCTGCTGGCCACCTTCTCCAGCCCCTGCCCAGCCGGCAGCCGCGACAGCTGCCCGGCCAGGTTCATGGCCAGGATCTCCCGCGAGTAAACCCCGCCGCCCAACTGGTAGATCGCCGCGATCAACTCGCGCAATCCCAGCGGTAGCCGCCAACGCGTACGCAACGCCGAGCCAAACGCAGCGCCAAACTCGTTGAGCGACAGCTGAACCTGGTCCTCATCCAGTTCGCCCCCGGCCAGTCGCCATTCCTGCAAGCAGCGCAGCACCGCCAGGTCGCCCAGGCAATGCAGCAGTCCTGCGCAGTAGCAACGCCCCTCATCCAGTTCAAGCATGCGCGCCAAGGTCCGCCCATATTCGGCAGCGTGCAGCGAAAGGTCCCAGTAACGGGCCGCATGCTCGGCCAGCAGCGGGTCGCTGAGGCGTGCGCTGCGCTTGAGGGTCATGCCCAGGATCAGGTTCATGCTCTGGGTGCTGCCAAGCTTGTTCAGGGCCTGCAACAACGTCTGCACCGGTACTTCGCGGTGCAGCGCTGCGCTGTTGGCCGCAGCGATCAGGATGGCGGTGATCTGCGGGTCCTCCTGCACTTCCTCTTCGAGCACCCTCAGGTTCAGGCCGTGGGGGTTGAGCGCGCGCTTGATCGCCACCTGCACATCGGCCAGCAGCGGCCCACCATCGGCGCTGGCTCGGCGCTGTTCCAGATAGGCCGGCAGGCTGGCGCCTGGTTGCAAGGCCGGTGCCGGGCAAGCGATCTCTTCGCCAACCGCCAGCAGCAGCTCTTCCAGACGCTTGCGCAGGTTATCCAGGTCAAGCGGCTTGCTCAGGTAGGCCGTGGGGTGCAGGGGCAGCGCCTCGCGCACACTGGCGCTGTCACTGCGGTTGCTCATGAGGATGAACGGCAAACCCGAGCCTTTGGCGCGCACCTTGCGCAGCAGGTCGAGGCCATCGACGCCGGGCAGCTCGCGGGCGGCGATGATCAGGTCGGGTTTGCTGGACAAGGCACTGAGCGCCTGCGAACCGTCGGCGCAGACCTGCAGGCGGGCATCACAGCGCACGCTGAGCAGCATTTCGCTGAGCATGTCACGTACCCAGGGGTCGCCTTCGACAATCAGCACGCTTGGTGGGGTGGGGTTTGCAGCGCTCATCGCCAACTCCTGAAATTCCCTGACACGCAGTCCGTCGCAGCTTCCTAAGCGAGTCCTGCCACAACGATAGCGCCAGGTGGGATGTCTGGGCACAAAAAAAACCCGCCGAAGCGGGTTTTTTCTGAAGCACATCACATCAGGCGATTTCAGCGAAGCACTCTTCGATGATAGCCAGGCCTTTGTCCAGCAGTGCGTCTTCAGCGGTCAGCGGAACCAGAATACGCAGGACGTTGCCGTAGGTGCCGCAGGACAGCAGGATCAGGCCCTTCTCGCGAGCCTTGGCGACAACCTGGCCAACAGCAGCAGCGTTCGGGGTGTGAGTGCCTTTCTCGAAGACTTCGACAGCGACCATCGAGCCCAGACCACGGACGTCACCGATGATCGGGTACTTCTTCTGGATTTCGCGCAGGCCAGTGGTCAGGCGCTCACCCACAGCTTTGCTGCGGTCCAGCAGTTTCTCTTCTTCGAACACTTCGATCACGGCCAGGGCCGCGGCGCAAGCGATCGGCGAACCGGCGTAGGTGCCGCCCAGGCCGCCCGGAGCGATGGCGTCCATGTACTCGGCCTTGCCGCACACACCGGCCAGCGGGAAGCCGCCAGCGATGGATTTGGCGAAGGTGGTCAGGTCAGGCGCAACGCCCATCTGTTCCATGGCGAAGAAGGTGCCAGTACGGCCAGCGCCGGTCTGTACTTCGTCGGCGATCAGCAGGATGCCGTGCTGGTCGCACAGGGCGCGCAGGCGCTGCATCAGCTCTTTCGGCGCTGGCAGGAAGCCGCCTTCGCCTTGTACCGGCTCGAGGATGATCGCGGCGATGTCGCGCGGCTCGGCGTCGTTCTTGAAGATGCGCTCGACCGAGGCGATGGCGTCGTCAACGCTGATGCCGTGCAGTTCGCTCGGGAACAGGGCGCGGAAGATGCCACCTGGCATCAGGCCCATGCCAGCGGAGTACGGCACGACCTTGCCGGTCAGGCCCAGGGTCATCATGGTACGGCCGTGGTAGCCGCCGGTGAAGGCGATGACGCCAGCGCGGCCAGTGGCGGCACGGGCGATCTTGACGGCGTTTTCAACGGCTTCGGAGCCGGTGGTGACCAGCAGGGTCTTCTTGTCGAAGTTGCCAGGGACCAGCTTGTTGATCTTTTCGCACAGCTCTACATAGGGTTCGTAGGCCAGCACCTGGAAGCAGGTGTGGCTGACCTTGGTCAGCTGCTCTTGCACGGCCGCAACCACTTTCGGGTGCAGGTGGCCGGTGTTCAGTACTGCGATGCCGCCGGCGAAGTCGATCAGTTCGCGGCCTTCAACGTCGATCACGGTCGAGTTCTTCGCGGTATCGACGAAGATCGGGTGGATCTGGCCAACGCCACGTGGGACGGCGGCGACACGACGTTGCATCAAGGATTCGTTGGTCTTGCTCATAATGCCCTCATTGCGCCGGTCTGGAGTGGCGCTTTTATTCGGGGGTGGCTGGGAGTGCTCGCGAACAGTATTCGTTGATCGACTGCCGTGAACGCCCTGGCCACCAGGTACTGCGATGTAAAAAAGGCCAGCGAGACGTCGCTCTCGCGCCCCGCTGGCAGAGGTAAAGCCGTTACCGTGCGATCAGACGCTGATGCACAGGTATTTGATTTCGAGGTAGTCCTCGATACCGTACTTGGAACCTTCGCGGCCCAGGCCCGAAGCCTTGATGCCACCGAACGGTGCTACTTCGTTGGAAATCAGGCCGGTGTTGATACCCACCATGCCGTATTCCAGGGCTTCGGCAACACGGAACACACGGCTCATGTCGCGGGCGTAGAAGTACGAGGCCAGGCCGAACTCGGTGTCGTTGGACATGGCGATGACTTCGGCCTCGTCCTTGAAGCGGAACAGCGGCGCCAGCGGGCCGAAGGTCTCTTCCTTGGCGACGGCAGCGGTCTTCGGTACGTCGACCAGAATGGTCGGCTCGAAGAAGTTGCCTTCGATGATCTTGCCACCGGACAGGACCTTGGCGCCTTTGCCAACGGCGTCTTCGATGTGCTCCTGGACCTTGGCGACAGCCTTGCCGTCGATCAGCGGGCCAGTGGTGGTGCCTTCTTCCAGGCCGTTACCGATCTTCAGCTTGGCAACCGCGGCAGCCAGCTTCTGGGCGAACGCGTCGTAGACGCCGTCCTGCACGTAGATACGGTTGGCGCAGACGCAGGTCTGACCGTTGTTGCGGTACTTGGAGATGATCGCGCCCTCGACCGCCTTGTCCAGATCGGCGTCGTCGAACACGATGAACGGGGCGTTGCCACCCAGCTCCAGGGAAACCTTCTTGATGTCCTTGGCGCATTCTTCCATCAGCTGGCGACCGATTTCGGTCGAGCCGGTGAAGGACAGCTTGCGAACCAGGGAGTTGCCGGTCAGTTCACCGCCAACTTCGCCAGCGCTGCCGGTAACCACGCTCAGCACGCCAGCCGGGATGCCGGCACGGTGGGCCAGTTCGACCAGGGCCAGGGCGGAGTATGGGGTCTGCGAGGCAGGCTTGAGCACCATGGTGCAGCCAGCGGCCAGGGCCGGGCCGGCTTTACGGGTGATCATGGCGGCCGGGAAGTTCCACGGGGTGATGGCCGCGGTAACGCCGATTGGCTGCTTGATGACGATCAGGCGCTTGTCTGGCTGGTGGCCCGGGATGGTGTCACCGTAGACGCGCTTGGCTTCTTCGGCGAACCACTCGATGAACGAAGCGGCGTAGGCGATTTCGCCCTTGGCTTCGGCCAGCGGCTTGCCTTGTTCGGTGGTCATCAGGCGAGCCAGGTCGTCCTGGTTCTCGATCATCAGTTCGAACCAGCGACGCAGCTTGGCCGAACGCTCCTTGGCGGTCAGGGCACGCCAGGCCGGCAGGGCCTTGTCGGCGGCTTCGATGGCGCGGCGGGTTTCCGCGGTGCCCATCTTCGGCACGGTACCGATGACTTCACCAGTGGCCGGGTTGGTGACCTTGATGGTCTGGCCGTTGTCCGCATCCAGCCACTCACCATTGATGTAGGCTTGCTGGCGGAACAACTGAGCGTCTTTGAGCTGCATGTCGGCTTCCCGAATTGTTGATTGTTGAAAAGCGCCCAAGGCAGGGCATCGAGCGTTTGAAATCTCAAACGAATGCTAAGCGGCTGCTGGGGTGTTGGACAATAGGCTGTTCGAAAAAAAGAACGAATGGTTGAACACCCTGGCGGAAATTTCATCATTTGCATAATGGCAACGGGCCTCTTCGCGGGCACGCCCGCTCCCACAAGTACCCCACCGGTTTCGAACTCGGTGCAGTACCTGTGGGAGCGGGCGTGCCTGCGAAGAGGCCAGTACAGGTTAGACGAACGCGCTGAAGGAAATGTGATGGGAGGACCGACGGCCCTCCCGGAAGGGGCGGATCAGAAGGCCTTGGCCAGGTCGATCACCAAGGCGCGGTAACCCACACTGCCCGGCTGTCGGCTGTGCACCTTCAGCTCCACCAGCACCTCCTGGGTCCCGCGCCGCACCTCGTTGAGCACGGTGGTGGTCAGTTTCTCCGGGGTCAGGAAGTTCACCGACGCCGAGTAGATGAACTGGGTGTCGGTCTCCGGCCGGTAGGCCACCACCGAGGTCACCGGGCTGTACCACTCGTCGCCGCGCTCCTTGCCGTATTCCCATACCTGCTCGACCGTGCCCTTGGCCTCGTCGATACGGTACTCCACCGCCCTGCTGTAGTTGCCGGTCAGCCTGGTTGGCGCAAAGTCGCGGCCCCAGCCGTTGTCGAACACGGTCAGCGTGCCTTTGCCGGTCAGCCAGGCGGTATGCTGGGTCCACGACCAGTCGAAGCTTTCGCTCGCCACCGGCGTCAGTACTTTCTTGCGCAGACGCTCAGGCCAGCCTTGGGGCGAGGCGAGAATCCACTTCACCTGCTTGTCGCGGCCTATCTTCACCACGCCCTGATGCCGTGCTGAAACGATGATGCTGTCGTCATCAGCGTCGTAGTCGATGGCATTGACGTGTGCCCAGTTACGCCCGGTGCCCACCCCCGGAGTGTCACCAAAGGGCAAGTCGCCCTCGGCCAGTTCGTTGGCCAGCCGTTCGTCCTGTTTCTGCACCCCGGGCGGCAACTGGATGGCTGCCTTGCCCAAGGTTTCCAGCAGGTCGCCACGGTACGGGTCGAGGATCTGGTTGAGGTCCCAGAAGTCCAGCACATCACCGGCCTCGTTGACCTCGATGATGTGGTCGCGGATCGAGCGCACGCGCTTGCCGTCGGGCCGGCGATAGTCGCTGGTGCCCACCCGCAGCAGGTAGGTGCCATTGGCGGTCTCGCGGATTTCATGGGAGAAATCGGCAAACTTGTCGGGCAGCGTGCGTTGCCAGATGCGCCGGCCCAGCAGGTCGTACTTGGAATAGGTCTGGCCCTGCCCCCAGATCAGCTTGCCGTCGCGGGTCTGCTGGAAGCCCATGGTGCCACCCAGGCCATCACGGCGGTTGGAGTCGTGGATCTGCTCGATGTCCAGGTACCAGCGCACGTCGCCATTGCTGTCGGCGATCCAGTTGTTGCCCACCTGGTCCCATTCCGCCGCACCGCCCTGGGCATTCCACTTGAAGGCACGACCGCCCGGGATGTCCCCCTGCAGGTGGTTGAACAGGTACAGGCGCTTTTCAAAACCTGGCGCTACCTTGACTGGCTGCACCTCAGGCAAGGCGGCGGTCTGCCTGGCCACCACCGGCAGGCGCACCGCTGGTGCGTAGATCTGGTACTGCTCGCGGATACGCTCGCCGTCGAACTTGTAGGTCACTTCCACCTGGTTGACGTGATCCGGGTACAGGCCGAATACCGGGATACCGCCGTAGGTCCACAACGAGCGGTCGGACACCTCGTAGGCAATATCCACACCGCGCTCGCCCCGCCCCAGCACGCGTACGTGCGCGGCACTCAGGCTGCGCCCACCGTCGCGAATGATCGCGGTCAGCGGCGCCAGGCGATACGGGTTGACTACCACGTCGCCGAGCAGCGCCTCGTCACGCTCGGGGACCTTGGCGGTCAGGCAGGCGCCTTCAGGCAATGCAGGGGTTTCGGTCTTGGCATTCATGGCAAAGCTCCTTGTGCTCAGAAGTCGTAACGGGCGGTGGCGCCGAAAGTGCGCGGGGTGCCAAGCACGCCGGCATAGCCACCGTTGGCGGAGTTCCACAGGCTGGTGAAGTAGGTCTTGTCACCGGCGTTCTTCACCCACAGCGACAGGTCGACCACGCCGTCGCCCTGGTCCAGGCGCACACCGGCGGAAAGGTTGACCAGCGCGTAGCTGGGGATCTGGCCGAAATCGGAATCGTCGATGGTGCCCACCGCCTTCGAGCGGAAGGCGTAGCTGGCGGTGACATAGGGTTCGATGTGCTCGCTGGCCTGCCACTTGTACTGGGTGTTCAGGTTGGCGATGTACTTGGAGGCACCGACCACCTGGTGGCCGGACAGGTCGCAGGTGGCAGTGGCATTGGCCAGGCTCACTTCAGGCGGGCACGGGGCGTCCTTGTAGTCTGTGTAACGCACGTCGTTCCACGAGCCGTTGAAGTTGACCGTGAGGCCGCGCACCGGCAGCGCCGTGGCTTCGAACTCCAGGCCACGCGAGCGCACGCTGCCGGCGTTGGCCAGGTACTGCACGCGGTTGATCTGGTCGTAGACGTTGGCCTGGTAGCCATGCACTTCGGCCCAGAACAGGTTGGTATTGAGTTGCAGGCGGTCGTCGAACAGCGAGCTTTTCAAGCCGACTTCGGCGTTGTTGACCCGCTCGGTGCCGACCAGCAGCGAGTCGGTGCCCAGCCGTGGCGCAGCGCCAACGGTAAGGTTGATACCGCCAGACTTCTCGCCGTGGGTCAGGGTGGCGTAGCCCAGCAACTGCTCGTTGAAGCGGTAGCTCAGGCCCAGCAGGCCGGAGGGGCTGAAGCTGTACTGGTTGAGATCACCTGAGTCGTAGGCCCCTACCCGGCCCTGGCGCGCTGCTGCGGCGGCCCCGGTTACTGCTGCGCCACCGGTTGGTGCATCGCGGGTCACCCAGGCGCTCTTTTCTTCGTAGGTGCCGCGAATGCCGGCGGTGAAGTCCAGACGGTCGGTGAGGTGCCAGGTACCCTGGGCAAACAGGGCATAGCTGTCGGTATCGATATGGCCGTTGCCGATGGTGTCGACGTTGGCCAGGGCACCGGCCGGGGTGAGGTTCCAGATGTCCGCCTGCGGCCCGTAGAACGTGAAGGATTTGTTGTCCAGGTCCTGCTTGAAGTAGTACGCGCCCAGCACGTAGTCGAAGGCACCACCGGTGGGTGAGGCCAAACGGATCTCCTGGGAATACTGCTTGTCGCGCACCGATACCCCGGCGCTGTAGAACACCGGCACGTTGAGGCCGTCATCGTTGCGCGGGGTGAAGTCCCACCAGCGGTAGGCGGTGATCGAGGTCAGGGTGAAGTCGTTGGGCAAGGTCCAGTTGGCCTCCACCGAGGTACCGCCCTGGAACACCGTCACTTGCTGGTCGGCGTCGAAGTTGACCTTGCGGTGCTTGCCCGACACCAGCGTCGCGCCAGCCTGGGCGGCCAGGCTTTCGTAGCGGTTGACGCCATTGATGGTCGGCCCGGTGCTGTACAGGCTGAGGATGCCATTGTCGGAATCTTCTTCGTTGTATTCGCCGATCCAGCGCAGGTTGAAGGTTTCGCTCGGCTTGAACAGCAGCTGGGTACGAAAGCCCTGGCGCTTGCCGCCGTTGAGGTCGTCGCCGTTGTGGACGTTCTTCACATAGCCGTCGTCCTCGGTGCGATAAGCGCTGATGCGCCCGGCCAGCGTGTCGCTGATCGGCCCCGAGAAGCTGCCTTGGGTTTGCAGGTAGCCGTCTTCACCAATCGACTGCTGGATGCTGCCCTCGCGGTGGAAGGTGGGCTTGCGCGTGGTGATGTTGAGCACGCCGGCGGTGGTGTTCTTGCCGAACAGCGTGCCTTGCGGGCCGCGCAGCACTTCCAGTTGCTCCACATCCAGCAGGTCGAACACCGCCATGCCGGGGCGGCCGAGGTAGACGTTGTCCAGGTAGATGCCGACGCTGCCTTCCAGGCCATCGCTGGCCGGGTTGTTGCCCAGACCACGGATCGAGATGCTCGACTGGCGGGCATGAACGTAAGCGACGTTGGTGCTGGGCACCAGTTGCTGCAGGTCCTGCACGCGGTAGATGCGCTGGCTTTCCAGGGTTTCGCTGTCGAGCACGCTGATCGGCGTGGGCACGCTTTGCGCGGTTTCTTCGCGGCGGCGGGCGTTGACCGTGACAGTGCCGAGCTTGGCTTCCTGCTCCACCGCCGGGGTGGCACTGACCGGCTCTTCGGCGAAGCTGGCAGAGGACGCCGCCAGCAGTACGCCGGCAGCCAAGGGTTGCAAGGTGAAACGCGACGCGCGCGCAGGCCAACGGGAAACTCCGGACATGCAAATGCTCCTTGAGGCATGGGCCCTGGCGAGCATTTCCGTTGGCGGAACCGAATCGCGGTCAGTCGGGCTTATATTCTTTTAGGCGATATAAATATTTGTAATTCATATTTTGTGGAATAAGTGACTCCCTTTATAAGGGGGCTAACCCTTGTCAGCAATTGCATTCGACCGAAAGTTTCAATGTAAAAAATGCATATCGATCTCCGTCAGCTGCGCCACTACATTGCCCTTGTCGAGCACCGCAGCTTCGTTGCTGCGGCGGCGGCGGTGAACCTGTCGCAATCAGCGTTCAGCCGCAGCATCCAGACCCTCGAGCACAACATCGGCTGCCGCCTGGTGGACCGCGCCAGCAAGGAGCTGGCGCCAACCCGCCAGGGCTTGCTGGTGCTGGAGCATTCGCGGCGGCTGGTGCATGGCGCGCACAACCTGGTCAACGAGATTCACCAGTTCAATGGCGCCACCACCGGCGTGGTGCGCTTCGGTTCCGGGCCGGCGCCGGCCGGGGGGCTGGTACCGCGGGCGGTGGCACGCTTCGTCGCCGAATACCCCGCGGCGCGTACCTGCTTCCAGGTGGATAACTGGCAGGCGCTGAACCGCAAGCTGGTTGCCGAGGAGATCGAGTTCTTCGTCGCAGACACCCGTCAGTTCGAGTCCGACCCGGACTACCAGGTGCACAAGCTGGCGCCGCAGCGCTGGCATTTCTGCTGCCGCGTCGGGCACCCGTTGACCGAGCGCGAAAGCGTGCGGGCGCGTGACTTATTCGACTACCCCCTGGCCACTACCTTCCGCCCGCCGAACATCCGCAAGATCCTCAGCGACCTCAGCGGGCGGCAGGATTTTCTGCCGACGGTGGAGTGCGAGCATGGCTATGCATTGCTGAATGTGGTGATGCATTCGGACACCATCGGCATTGCCTGCAATGCCAATTTGCGGCCGTATCAGCGTGACGGGGGATTGGTGGCATTGCAGCTGGCCGACCTGACGGTGGAGCAGGAGGAAGCGTTCTACACCCGCTATGGGGTGGTGAGCCGGGTGGGGTATGGGCTATCGCCGTTGGCTCAGGGGCTGGTCAGGCAGTTGATTGCCTGCGATACCGAGGTGTGACCGACGGGGCACCCCTGTGGGAGCGGGTTTACCCGCGAATACGATGGCGAATTCATTGACGCATTCGCGGGTAAACCCGCTCCCACAGGGTCTTCTACATCCCTCAACCTTTGCGGGTTGTCCGGCTCAACTGGCCATCCACCCCGACCGGCACTTCACCAGCCAGGGTCACCCGCCGCACCACACGTGGCTGGGTGCCGTAATCATCCACCGCATAATGCTGCGTCGCGCGGTTATCCCAGATTGCCACGTCCCCCGCCTGCCAGCGCCAGCGAACCGTGTTCTCCAACCGCGTCACATGCCCTTGCAGCACCGCGAACAGGTGTTGTGAATCCGCCAGCGAATAACCTTTGATGCGCTTCACGAAGTGCCCCAGCTGCAGCACCCGCTCGCCACTGATCGGGTGCACGCGCACCACCGGGTGCTCGGTCTCGTACACCGTGGAGGTGAACACTTTGCGATAGCGCTCCAGCTTGGCCGCGTCCACGTCGGGCTTCGCGCTGGCGTAGTCGTATTCGTTGCTGTGCACCGCCCACAGTTTGTCGGCCAGCTCGCGCAGCGGCTCGGGCAGCTCCTGGTACGCCGTGGCGGTGTTGGCCCACACAGTGTCGCCACCGGATGCCGGCGCCACCACGCTGCGCAGGATCGAGGCCTTGGGGTAGGCATCGACGAAGGTCACGTCGGTGTGCCAGGAGTTGGCCCGCTGGCCTTCGGCGCCATCGAGCTGCAACAGGTAACTGGTGCCGTCGACCACCGGCACGGTGGGGTGGGCGACCGGCTCGCCGAGCAGCTTGGCGAAGGCTTCCTGGCTTTGGTCATCCAGGTGGGTCTGGCCACGGAAGAAGATCACCTTGTGCTTCACCAGCGCGGCCTGGATGGCATCGAGGGTGGCGGCATCAAGGTCGGCGGACAATTGCACCCCGCGAATTTCGGCGCCGATACGGCCGGCAACAGGGTGAATGTCGAGTTCGAGGGTTTGTGGCGCGGAGGCCAGGGCAGCGTTGCTCATGGTCGTGTCCTTGCGGTCATTGTCGGGGCTTTGGGATTCAGCGGGCGGCCTGCACGGCCTGATTCTGTTGCAGGGCGGCATCGAGGAAGCGGGGTTCGATCCAGTCGGCCACCTGGAAGCCACGGCGGATCAGGCGCTCCTTGGCGGCCAGGTCCACGCCCTGTTGCAACTGGCCGACGAATTCGGCGTCCAGCCGTGGATCGAAGTAATGGGCCAGGTCTTCCGTGGCCAGGTCGTCGCTGAGGATGCTGCGCGGCCAGTTGGCATTACTGGCCACCAGTTCGACGTAGGCCTCGCGGTTGTGTTCGTCGCGCAGCCAGGCGCTGGCCTGTTGCTGGGCATTGACCAGGCGCTGTACCAGCTCGGGGTATTTGCGGATGAAATCGCCAGTACCCAACAGCACCGCCTGGGTACTGCCGGCACCTGCCAGGTCACGTGAGTTGACCGGCAGCTCTACCAGCCCGCGCTCGCGTAGCGACAGCAGGTTGGACAGCCCCCAGGTGGCGTCGATCTGCTTGGCGGCCAGTGCGGCATTGGCGGCGTTGAAGTCCAGGTTGATCACCTTCAGCTCGCGCTCGCTAAGCCCCTGGCTGGCCAGGGCGCTGGCGAACGACAGCTGGTTGGCGGTGCCACGGAACACCGCCACGCGCTTGCCCTTGAGGTCGTGCAGGGTCTTGATGCCGGAACCGGGCACCACGCCCAGGTAGCTCTTCACCCCACGTACGCCCGCCGACAGCACGCGGGTGTCCAGGCCGTTGGCCTTGCCGACGATGGCGGCCAGGTCGCCGAGGTAGGCGAAATCGGCCTGGCCGTTGGCCAACGCTTCGTTCACCACCGGCCCGGCGCCCTTGAAGAAGTGCCAGTCGATGCGAATGCCGTCCTTGGCGAACTCCTTCTCCAGCAGTTGCTGGTCACGCAGCACGTCGACCACGCCACCGGCGCTGGGCTTGCTGCCCGCGCTGAGGTCGGGCACGGCGATGCGGATGCTTGCGGGCTTGGCCGGTTCAGCCGCGTGGGCGCTGAGGGTGAAGGCCAGCCCGAGGGCGGTGATCAGGTGGCGCAGCGGGGTTTTCATGGCAAGGCTCCTTGGCAGGCTGCCACCGGCGATGGCCGGCGCTTTGGCCAGAAGCTAGGCAGGTCTGGTTAGAACCTACAAAGATCAAAACTTCATTCTTCAGTAACTGGAAGGCATAAATCAGGCGGCATGCGGGCCTGCGGCTGGCTTGCGGAAAATGCATGGAAAATATGAGGAAAACGCAACGGCGAGAGGCTTCCGTATGCATGAAGCGCATGCTCTTATCTCTTGAAAGTCATTTTTTGGAATTTTTAATTCCCTAAATGAATAATCTAACAACGCTTCGAGAGATGGCCGATGAATGGAATTCTGAGCAGAGGTCGGGGATGGCTCCGGGGGTCGCTACGCGACCCTTTCGCGACGCAAGGCCGCTCCCACAAGGATCGCGCCCGCTTGTTGCCCTGGGTCTTGCCTGTGCTGGTTGCGCTGCTGTGGGTAGTGGCCAGCCGGGAGCACTGGATGAGCGAGCAGATTCTGCCGGCGCCAGCATTGGTATGGCAGAGCGCGGTGGAGTTTGGTTCCGGCGAGCTGTGGGGGCACCTGTGGATAAGCTTGCAGCGGTTGTTCTGGGGGCTGGCGGTCGGCATCGGCAGCGGGTTGCTGCTGGGCGTCTGGCTGGGTGCTTCGCGGCGGGCGCAGACGCTGGTGCTGCCGACCTTCGTGGCACTGGCACAGATTCCTACCCTGGCCTGGATCCCGTTGTTCATGCTGTTCTTCGGGATCGGCGAGTTGCTCAAGCTGGTGGTGCTGGTGAAAGCCGTGGTGGTCCCCGTTACCTTGCACACGCTGGTCGGTGTACGGGATGCCCAGCCCAAGCTGCGAGAGGCCGCTGCGGTGCTGCGCCTGCCTCGCCATCTACTGTTCCTGCGCCTGCTGCTGCCGGCTGCCCTGCCCGCCTTCCTCACCGGCGTACGCCTGGCCCTGGCCACCGGCTGGACCTCACTACTGGCGGTCGAACTGCTGGCCTCCAGCGAAGGGATTGGCTACCTGATGGTCTGGGGACGACAGCTGTTCATGCTCGACCTGGTGCTGCTGTGCATCCTGGTGATCGGCCTGGTCGGCGCACTGCTGGAGCACGGCTTCTCGGCCCTGGAAAAGCGCCTGCTGTACTGGCCGCAAGCGGCCACAGGGGAGCAGCACCGTGGCCCCGTGCCGCGGGGTTGGCAAAGCCTGCTGCTGCCACTGGCACTGTTGGCCCTGTGGCAGGCCAGCAGCAGCTTTGGCTGGGTCGACAGCAACATCCTGACCTCGCCACTTGAAGTGTTGCGTACTCTGCTGACCGGCCTGGCCGATGGTTCGCTGCCGCAAGCCTTGCTGCTGAGCCTGCAGCGCACTTTGGCCGGCTTGCTGCTGGGCGGTAGCGCTGGCCTGCTGGTCGGTTTGCTGTTGGGGCTTTCGGCCAATGCCGAACGTATCTTCGGGCCCAGCCTGTCGGCATTGCGTCAGGTGGCGCTGTTTGCCTGGGTGCCGCTGCTCACGGCCTGGTTCGGCCTTGGGGAAGGGGCCAAGCAGGTATTCGTCGGCATGGCTGCGTTCTTCCCCTTGCTGATCGCCACCCAGCGCGGCATCGCCAGCCTCTCGCCGCAGCTGGGTGAAGCCGCGCGCACCCTGCGCCTGAACCTGTGGCAACGCCTGCGCCTGCTGGTGCTGCCCGGCGCAGCCCCGGCCATTTTTGCGGGCCTGCGCCTGTCGCTGATCTACGCCTGGCTGGGCACCATCGGCGCCGAATACTTCATGCCCTCGGACGGCGGCATCGCCAGCCTGATGATCGGCGCCCAGCAACTGTTCCGCATGGACCAGGTAATGGCCGCCATGCTGTTGATCGGCCTGGTCGGCGCCCTGCTCGGCACCCTTGGACAACGCCTCGAATCACGCGCCACGCGCTGGAGAACCGCATGAACGCCTTCAACACCTCGCACCTGCACGCGGCCAACCAGCCCGATGCCACCCCACCCCTGGTCAGCTTCGAGGGGGTCGGCAAAGTGTTCAGCGTCGATGGCCAGCCGCTGGAAGCCATCCGCAACTTCAACCTGTCGATCAACCAAGGCGAATTCATCGCCATCGTCGGCGCTTCCGGCTGTGGCAAGTCCACCCTGTTGCGCCTGCTGGTAGGGCTGGATACCGACTACAGCGGCAACATCCGTGTCGACGGCCACAC
Organism: Pseudomonas sp. LS.1a; assembly: GCF_022533585.1. Lineage (NCBI taxonomy): Bacteria > Pseudomonadati > Pseudomonadota > Gammaproteobacteria > Pseudomonadales > Pseudomonadaceae > Pseudomonas > Pseudomonas sp. LS.1a. The sequence goes on along the minus strand of NZ_CP092827.1, from coordinate 205,371 downwards.
TGTCAGCGGCATTGGTAGCGAACGCGGCATCGTGTTTCAGGAACACCGGCTATTCCCCTGGCTGAGCGTGGAACAGAACATTGCCCTGGGCCTGGTCAACGAACCGCTAACCCAGGGTGAACGCGCGCGGCGGGTACACGAGTTCGTGCAACTCGTGGGGCTGGTCGGCTTCGAGTCGGCCTACCCACACCAGCTGTCCGGCGGCATGGCCCAGCGCGTGGCGATTGCCCGAGGCCTGGTAGCCAGCCCGCGGATCCTGCTGCTCGACGAGCCGTTCGGCGCGCTGGATGCACTGACCCGCCAGCAACTGCAGGACGAGCTGCTGGCCATTCGCGAACGGGCAGGTATCACAACGTTGCTGGTGACCCACGATGCCGAGGAGGCGACATATCTGGCTGATCGGGTTGTGGTGCTGGAGCCACGTCCTGGCAGGATCAAGTCGGTCATCGAGATCGATCTGCCACACCCACGGTTGCGTACGGGCGTGGCACTGCACGGGCTGCGCGAGAAGGTGCTGCACCAGATTACCGGCGACGGGGGCTACTTGCCGTTGCCAGCGCGCCGGGTGGAAGGCCTGCGGCCAGAGCTGATCGCACTTTGAACCGAACGGCATGGCCAACTCGGTCGGCAGGTAAAAACGGCTACAGATCAAGGCGATGGACGCCATCGGATCAGATGGGTATCATGCGTGCGCGTTGCACTCGTAGCTCAGCTGGATAGAGTACTGCCCTCCGAAGGCAGGGGTCGTGGGTTCGAATCCCGCCGAGTGCGCCATATCAAAAAGCCCTGGGCCTGTGCCCGGGGCTTTTTCGTTTGTGCGACATGTCGCGTTTCTGGCACTCCCGTACCACCGGTCATTGGTGTTAGCGTGGGCGTCTTCCCGTTTCCCGACGGGTAACCCACAACAATGATTGGCGAAGGAATGCGCACAACCATGCACCTGAAAAAACTTACAGCCACAACCCTGCTGCTGGCCAGCATCGGCCTGCTCACCCAGCCGGCACAGGCCAACCTTACCCAGCAGCAGTCCGCAGCCATCGTAAAAGCCTTCGACGGCAGCGACCCAAGCGACTTCAAGCAGTTCCTCGGCAAGCTCAAAGGCAGCGACCTGGCCAAGGCCGACAACCTCGCTGCAACCCTGGATGCCTACCTGGCCGGCAAGCCATTGGCCGCCGAGCAGCAGAACGAGATCAACCGCCTGCTCGGCCTGTATACCCGCATCAAGTACGGCAAGGCTGCCAGCGAAACCCTGCGTGAACTGGTGGCCATCCCCACCTTCAACGTCGAAGGCACGCCGCAGCACGAGAACCCCGAATTCCTCAGGATCGCCGACAAGATCAAGGCCCTGGCCGACAGCTTCGGCCTGGCTTTCCGCAATATCGACAACCGGGTCTACGAGATTTCACTGGGCAGCGGCAAGGAAGTGGTCGGCATCCATGCCCACGCCGACGTGGTGCCGGTCAACCCGGACAACTGGAAGCTGGCCGATGGCACGCGCCTGGACCCGTTCAAGGTCACCTTGGTCGGCGACCGCATGTACGGCCGTGGCACCGAAGACGACAAGAACGGCATCGTCGTGGCGATGTACGCACTGAAAGTGGCCAAGGACGAGAACCTGCCGCTGGCCCGCCAGTTCAAGCTGCTGATCGACACCACTGAAGAAACCAGCGGTGATGCCATCCCCTACTACTTCGAGCGCAACCCCACGCCCGACTACAACCTGGCCCTCGATGGCGGCTACCCGGTGGTCATCGCCGAGAAAGGCTACGGCACGATCATGGCGAGTTTCAGCAAGCGCCAGGCCAGTGGCAAGGGCGCCGAGATCGTCAACCTGACCGGCGGCCTGGCCACCAACCAGATCCCGACCACCTCGGTCGCGACCCTGGTCACCGACAACCCGGCGAAGCTGGCCAGCCAGCTGGAAAAGGCCGGCGCAGATTACGTGAAGCGCAATGGCGGTGACTTCAGCATCGCTGCCAAGGCCGAGGGCAAACAGGTGTTGCTCACCGTGACCGGCGTTTCCGCCCACTCTTCGGAGCCGGAGTCGGGGGTCAACCCGGTGGCGCGCATGCTCGGTTTCATCAACGGCCTGGGTCAGCAGGTGCCGCTCAAGCACAACCACTTCACCGACGCCGCCCGCTACGCCGCCGACAACTGGGGCCTGGACTACCTGGGCAACAAGCTCGGCGTGGCCTTCAAGGACCCGTTCATGGGCCCGCTGACCGCTTCGCTGACCTTTGTCGGAGTGGATGAGAAAGGCCTGAAACTGGCGGTGAACCTGCGCATTCCGAAAGGCAAGCCGATTGCCACGATCAAGGACGAACTGGCCGACAAGCTGGGCAAATGGACCCGGCAAAGCCACACCTCGGTGGCCTTCGACTACAGCCTGGACGAGCCGATGTACCGCAACCCCGAGGGCGAATGGGTCAAGGCCTTGCTTGACGTGGCGACCGAGAACCTGGGCATGAAGCACGAGTTCGGTACCTCGGCGGGTGCGACCTCGGTACATGACCTGCCCAACGGCGTGCAGTTCGGCCTGGCCATGCCGGATGTGAAGTACACCGGGCACAACGACAACGAGTTCAAGACCGTGGAACAGTTCATGCTGGACTTGCAGGTGGTGAGCGAAATGGTGGCGCGGATCGGGCAGATGCCGAAGCTCTGATTGGCTGTACCGGCCTCTTCGCGGCTAAAGCCGCTCCCACAGGGATCGCACAGGTTTCGATGTGGGAGCGGCTTTAGCCGCGAAGAGGCCGGCACAGGCGATCAGTCATGACGTTTTTCAATCGACTCGATGCCGTTTCCTGCATTGCCGTGCAGAGCGCCGTGCCGGATGCTTTATTTACTCCGAGACATCGCTTTTTCCATCCGCAGAGGCCCGTATGAAGACCGTCGAACAGATCCTCAAGACCAAGTCCCAGCACCAGACCGTGTACACCATCGGCCCGGATGACTCGGTACTCGACGCCCTGAAGCTGCTGGCGGAGAAAAACGTCGGTGCGCTGCCCGTGGTCGAGGGCAACCAGGTGGTGGGTATCGTCAGTGAACGGGACTATGCGCGCAAACTGGTGCTCAAGGGGCGCTCATCCGCCGCTACCCCCGTGCGCGAAATCATGAGTGCGCCGGTGGTCACCGTGGAACCAAAGCAGAACCTCGAGTACTGCATGAACCTGATGACCAATCGCCATCTGCGCCACCTGCCGGTGGTCAGCAATGGCGAGCTGCTCGGCCTGCTGTCGATCGGCGACCTGGTCAAGGAAACCATCGCCGAACAGGCCAGCCTGATCCTGCAACTGGAGCAATACATCCGCGGTGAATGAAACGCCTCAATGGTAGGCGCGCTCCAGCTCGTCCAGCTGATGGTCGAAACTGCGCAGGCGCGCCGACCAGGTATACACCAGCACTTCCAGGTCCCGGTTGAGCACGGCGGTATTGCCATGGCCGCTGCGGGTTGGCTCGCCCAGATCCAGTTGGTAGCGTTCACGGGCCATAGCCTGGGCAACGCTGGACAGGTCGCGGGCATTGGCCAGCCAATGGTGATGGTGGTCATGAATTTCGCGGTCGAGCAAGCGGCACTGGCGTTTCAGGGCATCCAGGCTCTGCTCCAGCGGCGTGCCCTTGAGCTCGCCCATGACCTCTTCGAAGGTACGCCCCGAATGCCAGTAGCTGCCCCAGAAATAGCGGTCGAACACCGTCTCGACGCGGCGCAGCGCGACTTTGGTGTTCCAGATGGTCAGCAACGTTCGCCCCTGCACCACTTCGCGCTTGTTCAGGTGCAGCTGCTGCCAGGCAATCCAGGCCAGCGCCACCAGTGCAACCGCCACAGTGACAGCGGCAGCGGCATACAGGAAATGCACCGCCTGGGTCATCTGTTGCGTCTGCCTGATGCCATAGAAATAACTGGCCGTCAGGGTGCCCAGGATCGTCACGGAGCACCAGAACCCTGGTGCGTAGGGATCTTTCATCGCGCTATCCCCTCTTGTTTTCCTGAGCATAGCAACGGCCAATCACTCGTCAGGTGCCACTCGGCGCTTTATTTTCGAGGGCGACGCAACGCTTCGTTGAGTTGATCGAACGGCTCCGCCCAGTCGGCGTCCTCGTTGATGCTGTCCTTGAGAAACTCGCGCTGGGAAGCGTTCCAGAACGGCGCATCCACCAGCTTGATGTCGTTCTTAAGTGGCGAGTGGCTGGCGATGAACTGATCGATGCTTACCGCATCGTCAGGCAGGCCCAGTTGTTTGAACAGCTCGGCAAACGGATGGATCGGCGCTTCCATGGTTCCTCCTGAGAGCCAGGCAAGCCGTCCACGACGCCCGCCCGGCATTGGTGTGAAAACATCAGCACAGCTCGCGCACTTCGGCGTGCGGCACCAGTTTCATGTACTGCTCCATGCTCATGTGGATCAGGTGATCGTGGTCACCCGCTTCCAGGTAGACATCGCCCTGACGGGTCAGGCTCGGGTCGACCAGCATTTTTATCTGGTAGGCATCGCCAAGGGCCGGTACGGCACCGCGCTCGCAGTCGCCGAACAGGCTCGGCAGGCCGCTTTCACGGGTCAGTTGCCAGGCCCCGGACATGCGCACCTTGGTCATGTCCAGATGCCGGTTGGCCGGTAGCACGGCCATGATGTAGTTGCCATGACGGTCATCGAGCATCACCGACTTGGCGACCCGCTCGGCGGGTACGCCGGCCGTACGGGCCGACTCCAGGCTGGTAGCCGAATGTGGATGGGGAATGATGTCGTAGTCGCAGTTGGCCTTGTCCAGGCGATCCTGCAGGGTCTTTGCCATACGCATGATGCACCTCCGGTTTCGCCCCCCAATTTCCAATTTTAGGCCGGGTACCAGCAGGCAGGGCTAAACTTGTGCAATAGAGGCAAACGAGGTGACGACAGGTGATCGCCCGCTGCTGGCGCTGGCTGTTGCTGGTGTTGCTGCTTGGCATTACGCCAGGCGGCCTGGCAGCGCCCGGTGCAGTCTGGGTGCTGGGCATCGATGACGCCATCGGCCCGGCCAGCGCCGACTACCTGGTACGCAGCCTCGGCCAGGCACAGGCACAGGGCGCACAACTGGTGGTTATCCGCATGGACACCCCGGGCGGGCTGGACAGCGCCATGCGCCAGATGATCAAGGCGATTCTCGCCAGCCCCGTGCCGGTCGCCACCTTCGTCGCCCCCAGCGGGGCCCGCGCCGCCAGCGCCGGCACTTATATCCTCTACGCCAGCCATATTGCAGCCATGGCACCCGGTACCAACCTGGGTGCCGCCACGCCCGTGCAGATCGGCGCCCCGCCAGGCACGCCCAAGGACGACAAGGCCAAAGGCAGCGATAACGAAACCCTCGCGCGCAAGCAGGTCAACGATGCGGCGGCCTACATTCGTGGCCTGGCGCAGCTGCGCGGGCGCAATGCCGACTGGGCGGAAAAGGCCGTGCGCGAGGCGGTCAGCCTGTCCGCCAGCGAGGCCCTGCGGCTTGACGTGATCGACCAGGTGGCCGACGACCTGCCCGACCTGCTGCGCAAGCTCGATGGCAAAACGCTCACTGTCGCTGGCCAGCCCCAGCAGCTGCAGACCGCCGGCGCCATCCTGGTCGAGCACCTGCCGGACTGGCGCACGCGCGTGCTGGCGGTCATCACCAACCCCAGCGTGGCGCTGATCCTGATCATGATCGGCGTGTACGGCCTGCTGTTCGAGTTCATGAACCCCGGCTCGACGGTAGGGGGTGTGGTGGGCGGCATCTGTCTGTTACTGGCGCTATATGCCCTGCAGTTGTTGCCGGTGAGTTTCGCCGGGGTGGCGCTGATATTGCTCGGCATCGCCTTCATGATCGCCGAAGCCTTCCTGCCCAGTTTCGGTGTGGTCGGTTTCGGCGGTATCGTCGCCTTCGTGGTCGGCGCGCTGATCCTGATCGATACCGATGCCCCCGGTTTCGGCATCCCGCTGGCCCTGATCGGCACCCTCGCGGTGTTCTCGGCGCTGCTGATCGGCGGTGTGCTGGGCATGGCCCTCAAGGCCCGTCGACGGGCGCTGGTCAGCGGTGACGCCGGTCTGGTCGGCAGCCTGGTCACCGTCACCCAGGTCATGGCAGGCAACCCGTTCTGTGGCTTTGTGCTGGCCCAGGGCGAGCAATGGCAGGCGCAGTGTGCAACGCCACTGCAAGCGGGCCAGAACGTGCGGGTGACCGCGCGCCATGGCGTCATGCTGGAAGTGAGCGCCGCCGCGCCCGCGGCGCAAGGAGAATGACCATGTTCATGCAATTGGGCTTCGGCGCGGTGCTGATCGTGCTGGCGATGCTGTTGCTGTCGGCGTTCCGCATCCTGCGCGAATACGAGCGCGGCGTGGTATTCCAGCTGGGGCGCTTCTGGCAGGTGAAGGGGCCGGGGCTGATCCTGTTGATCCCGGTGATCCAGCAAATGGTTCGGGTCGACCTGCGCACCGTGGTGCTGGATGTACCGCCGCAGGATGTGATCACCCGCGACAACGTCTCGGTCAAGGTCAACGCCGTGCTGTACTTCCGCGTGCTTGATCCGCAGAAGGCGATCATTCAGGTCGAGGACTTTCTCGTGGCAACCAGCCAGTTGGCCCAGACCACACTGCGTGCGGTGCTCGGCAAGCACGAACTGGATGAACTGCTGGCCGAACGCGAGCAGCTGAACTCGGACATTCGCCAGGTGCTGGATGCACAGACCGATGCCTGGGGCATCAAGGTGGCCAACGTGGAGATCAAGCACGTCGACCTCAACGAATCGATGGTGCGCGCCATTGCCCGCCAGGCCGAGGCCGAGCGTGAACGACGGGCCAAGGTGATCCATGCCGAGGGTGAGTTGCAGGCGTCGGAAAAGCTGATGCAGGCGGCGCAGATGCTGAGCAAGGAGCCGGGGGCGATGCAGTTGCGCTACATGCAGACGCTGGGGGCGATTGCCGGGGACAAGAGCTCGACCATCGTGTTTCCGCTGCCGGTGGATTTGCTCAAGGGGATGGTGGACAAGCAGAAATAGAGGTGGCCCATTCGCGGGCAAGCCCGCGAATGGCCTACATACGATCTGTCAGACTGGCGCGCGGCGCAGAGTCGCCAGGAAGGTAGCAGCACCAATGAACAACCCGGCAAACGTCCGGTTCAAACGCTTCTGCTGCTTGGGCGTACGCAGCAAGCGCAACACCCGCGCAGCCAATCCGGTGTACCCCGCCATCACCAGCATATCCACGGTGACCATGGTCACGGTGATCGCCACATACTGTGGTAACAGCGGTTGATGCGGGTTGATGAACTGCGGCAGCACCGCCAGCATGAACACCAGCGCCTTCGGGTTGCTGACGTTGACCAGGAAGCCACGGAACACCAGGCTCAGCGGTTTACCGATCGGGCGCACGGCGGATTCATCGCTCATGTCCATGGGCAGGGCACGCCACTGCTTGTAGGCCAGGTAGATGAGGTAGGCGACACCGAACCATTTGATGACCTGGAAGGCCGTGGCCGAGGCGGCCAGGACGGCACCGACGCCGGCGGCAATGATGGCGATTTGCATGATCAGGCCCAGTTGCAGGCCCAGGGCGTTCCAGTAACCACGCCAGAAGCCGTATTGCAGGCCGCTGGACATCGAGGCAATCGCCCCGGCACCGGGTGAAAGGCTGATCACCCAACAGGCGGCAAAGAAGCCCAACCACACTTCCATCGACATCACACACCTCGCTCGAACATATGTTGCAAATCGTTAAGCTAAGGTGTTGGTGAAAAAATAACCAGCGATTTCTGAAGGATTTGTATTGCCTGTGCTGGCCTCTTCGCGGGTGAACCCGCTCCCACAGGAGTTTCACAGCCCTTGAGGACAGCGCAATACCTGTGGGAGCGGGTTTACCCGCGAAGAGGCCGGTGCAGGTTCAGTCACCCTCGACAGGCGACTCTTTGTGCATGGACTGCACCTCAGCCCCGCGCCAGCGCCGTACCGACTTCTGGAAGAACTGGCTGTTGGGCACCTGCACCAGCGCCCCACCCGCCTCTGGCATTTCCATCAGGGTGGTGAACAGCAGGTTGATGGCAATCACCCGGCCTTTCACGCCCGGCTTGTCCAGGGTGTCGACCAGCTCGACCACGTCACCGATGCGAAACGGCCCGACGGTGAAGATGAGCACCGCGCACAGCAGGTTGGACAGCACGCTCCACATGGCGAAGAAGGCCACCGCCGCCACCGCGACGAAGCCGGACAGTGCTGTCCACAGCACGGTCGCCGATACACCCAGGCGCTCCAGCACGAACAGCAACGCACTGCCCATGATCAGCCAGCGCAGGCCACCACGCACCGGCACCAGCAGCTCCGGCGGCAACGGGTAACGCTGGCCCAGGCGGCTCAACCCGCGCGCGACGATGCGCTGCAGGACAAAGGCCGCCACCAGGATCAACAGGATCTGCAAGCCCAGCCAGAAGGTGTCCATCCATTGCCCTGGCAGCAGCGAACGCAGTTCCTCCATCAGGACAACGCCTCGAGCTCGGCCTGCATGCTTTCGAGGGTTTCCAGCGCTTCCATCCAGGCCTCTTCCAGTTCGCCCTCGCGCTGCTTGAGCTTGGTCTGGCGCGCCAGCAGGTCACGCAATTCGTCCTTGCGCGACGCGTCGTAGAGGCCACTATCCCCCAGCCCGGTCTCGATCTCGGCCAGTTGCGCGTGCACCTGGTTGAGCTCGGTTTCCAGCTTGTCGGCGGCCTTCTTGTGCGGGGCCAGTTGCTGGCGCAAGGCTGCGGCAGCCTGGCGCTGGGCTTTCTTGTCGGTCTTGTCCGGGTTGGCCGGGGCGGTACTGGCCGGCGCACTGCGTTGGCGGTACTCGACCAGCCAGCGGCTGTAGTCGTCCAGGTCACCATCGAAGGTGTCGACCTTGCCGTCGGCCACCAGCAGGAAGTCGTCGGTAGTGCTCTTGAGCAGGTGACGGTCGTGCGACACCACCACCACGGCACCGGCAAACTCCTGCAAGGCCATGGTCAGCGCCAGGCGCATTTCCAGGTCGAGGTGGTTGGTCGGTTCGTCGAGCAGCAGCAGGTTCGGCCGTTCCCAGGCGATCAGTGCCAGTGCCAGGCGAGCTTTTTCACCACCGGAGAAGTTCACCACCGGCTCGTCGACACGGTCGCCATGGAAGTCGAAGCCACCCAGGAAATCGCGCAGGGTCTGCTCGCGCTCGGTGGGGGCGATGCGCTGCAGGTGCAGCAACGGGCTGGCCTTGTCGTCCAGCGAGTCCAGCTGGTGCTGGGCAAAGTAGCCCACCGCCAGGTTCTCGCCGCGCACCAGGCGACCCGACAGTGGTTCAAGCTCGCCCGCGAGGTTCTTGATCAGGGTCGACTTGCCGGCACCGTTGGGGCCGAGCAGGCCAATGCGCGCACCCGGGGTGAGCTGCAGCTTGACCTTGTCGAGGATGGCCTTGTCACCGTAACCCAGGCGGCCCTCGGACAGGCTCAGCAGCGGGCTGGAGATTTTCTGTGACTCGCGGAAGACGAAGTCGAACGGCGAATCGACATGCGCCGCCGACAGCTCCTCCATGCGTTCCAGGGCCTTGATCCGGCTCTGTGCCTGGCGGGCCTTGGTGGCCTGGGCCTTGAAGCGGGCAATGTACTTTTCCATGTGCGCACGCTGGGCCTGTTGCTTCTCGTAGGCCTGCTGCTGTTGCGCCAGGCGCTCGGCACGGGTGCGCTCGAAGGCGGTGTAGCCACCCTTGTACAGGTTCAGCTTGCGCTGCTCGACGTGCAGCACATGGTCGACCACAGCGTCGAGGAAGTCGCGGTCGTGGGAGATCAGCAACAGCGTGCCGGGGTAGCCCTTGAGCCAGTCCTCCAGCCACAGGATAGCGTCCAGGTCCAGGTGGTTGGTGGGCTCGTCGAGCAGCAGCAGGTCGGACGGGCACATCAGGGCCTGGGCCAGGTTCAGGCGCATCCGCCAGCCACCGGAGAAGTCGCCGACGCGGCGGTCCATCTGCTCGTTGGTGAAGCCCAGGCCAGCCAGCAACTTGCGTGCACGGGCGTCGGCGGTATAGCCGTCGGCGCTATCCAGCTCAATGTGCAGGCGCGCCAGGGCGGTACCGTCGTGGGCCTGCTCGGCCGCGGCCAGATCGGCCTGGACCTTGCGCAGGCGCGCGTCGCCGTCGAGCACATAGTCCACGGCCAGGCGGTCGAGGGTGTCGACCTCCTGGCGCATGTGGGCGATGCGCCAGTCACCGGGCAGCTGGCAATCGCCGGCATCAGGTGACAGCTCACCGCGCAGCAAGGCGAACAGGCTGGATTTTCCGGCACCGTTGGCGCCGATCAGGCCGGCCTTGTGACCGGTGTGCAGGGTCATCTCGGCGCCTTCTAGCAAGCGCTGCGGACCACGCTGTAAAGTGAGGTTGGATAGTCTGATCATGATGGTCGCGGAGTCTACCAGCTTCCTCGGCCCATAGCGCGAGTGGAACCATGCACACCGACCTGTGGAATCACGCCCTGGCCCTGTATGCCAGGCCCGGCGTGGAAGCGGCCTGCCTCGCCCTGCAGGCGCAGGGTGGCGATGTCTGTCTGCTGCTGTGCGCAACCTGGCTGCAGGCGCGTGGCGTGGCCGTGCGGGACGAACGCGTACAGGCATTGCGCGAGGTTACCGAGCCCTGGCAGCGCGAAGTGGTCAACCCATTACGTAGCTTGCGCCAACAGTGGCGAGCAGCAGCGCAAAATGATGCGCAGCTGGCGGCGTTGCGTGAGCAGGTGAAGGGGTTGGAGCTACAGGCCGAGAAAGCCTTGCTTGAGCGCTTGCAGGAGCGTTCGCGACAGTGGCCGGCAGGCGCCCATGAGCCCGTGGACGACTGGCTGGCCCGGCTGGTGCCGGACCAGGCCCGCCACCACGACGCGCTGGTTCGATTGCGCGTCGCGGCGGCAACGTTTCAGGACGCCGAAGACGGTGCCTGAGCCGGGGTGCTGGCGGGTGCCGATGGTGCTACCGAAGCTGCCGGGGTGGCCGAGTTGGTCGCAGCGGCCGGGGTGCTGGCGGCAGGCGTAGCCGGTTTGGCTTCGGCTGGCTTGCTGACAACAGGCTTGGCAGCTGCTGGCTTGGCGGCGGGTTTGGCGGCCGCACGTGCTGGAGCCTTGGCGGCAGCTGGCTTCGCGGCTGGCTTGGCAGCAGCGGCTTTGGCTGGTGCTTTGGCCGCCGCTGGCTTGGCTGTGGCAGCGGGCTTGGCTGCAGGTTTGGCTGCGGCAGTGGCCTTGGCGGCTGGCTTGGCTGCAGGTTTGGCTGCAGCAGTGGCCTTGGCTGCTGGCTTGGCAGCGGGTTTGGCCGCAGCAGTGGCCTTGGCGGCTGGCTTGGCTGCAGGTTTGGCCGCAGCAGTGGCCTTGGCGGCTGGCTTGGCTGCAGGTTTGGCCGCAGCAGTGGCCTTGGCGGCTGGCTTGGCTGCAGGTTTGGCCGCAGCAGTGGCCTTGGCGGCTGGCTTGGCTGCAGGTTTGGCCGCAGCAGTAGCCTTGGCAGCTGGTTTGGCGGCAGGTTTGGCGGCAGGTTTGGCGGCAGCAGTGGCCTTGGCGGCTGGCTTGGCGGCAGGTTTGGCGGCAGCAGTGGCCTTGGCGGCTGGCTTGGCTGCAGGTTTGGCGGCAGCAGCCCTGGAGGCGGGCTTGGCGGTCTTGGCAGCACGCTGGTCAAGCGCCTTGGCTGCAGCTTCGCGAACCTTGCCTACACCCTGGGCCAGCTTGAGGCTGTCCTGGGCATCGCGCTTGAGTTGCTGGATATAAGAACGGGTCTGGGTTTGACGTTCCTTGAGGGAGTCGAGCAGTTCTTCAAGTTCGCCAATGATTTTTTGCGCCTTGGTCTGCGCCTTGGCTTTACCTGCCTTGGCCGCGTCTTGCAGTTTCAGGCGACCGTTGTGCAGTTTTTCCTGGGCCTTGCCACGCTGCTTTTCCAACTTGGCCAGCAGTTTTTCCGCATCAGCCAGCGCTTGCGAGCAGGCATCCTCCAAGTGTTCGAGCAAGCTGCCCGAAAGTTGCTGGAGCAGGTGTAACGGCGTACTTACTGGCTTCTTTTTGGCCGACATGGTTTACCTCCTGGCTGACGAGATTGCGGCTCATACTATGCTTCTGCTGCTACCGCCGCTAGGGCATGTTGACAGTAATATTTACGCCGCGTTGCATGCCTGGGCAAAGTTGTTATCTTGCAGCTCCGAGCAAGTGTAGTTGCTGAATAAATCATTGCTGATATTTGCCACTTATCTGTAATGCACAGCCCCCTGTTGGAGCGGCCTTGTGTCGCGATGGGCTGCGGAGCAGCCCCTGGATTTCAGCACCACCGCAGATATTGCCGGGGCTGCTTTGCAGCCCTGTCGCGACACAAGGCCGCACCTACAAGGACCGCGAGCACACAATACAAAACGGAACACTGGCATACTTCCCCGCTCATTGGCGCAGGAACCGACCATGCCTCGATATCTTGTTTTAGGTTTATGCCTGCTGGCCCCCATCGCCCTGGCCGACAGCGACGAACATGACCTTGCCTACAGCCTCGGCGCCAGCCTGGGTGAGCGGCTGCGCCAGGATATGCCGGGCCTGCAACTGGATGCGCTGGTCGAAGGCCTGCGCCAGTCCTACCAGGGGCAACCGCTGAAACTCGACAAGGCACGCATGCAGGCCGTGCTCCGGCAGCATGAAACGCAGGAAGGCGATGCCGCCATGCAGAAGCTGCAGGCTGCCGAAACACGCTTCATGACCAAAGAGCGTGGTGGTTATGGTGTGCACGAACTACCGGAGGGCGTGCTCTACAGCGAACTGCAAGCAGGTACGGGCGCGCAGCCCAAAGCCGGTGGCAAGGTGCAGGTGCGCTATGTGGGCAGGTTGCCAGACGGCTCGGTGTTCGACCAGAACCAGACGCCCCAATGGTTCAGCCTGGATTCGGTGATCGAAGGGTGGCAGGTGGCCTTGCCGCGAATGCACGCCGGCGCCAAATGGCGCCTGGTGATTCCGTCGGCGCAAGCCTATGGCGCCGAGGGCGCAGGGGACCTGATCGCACCCTACACACCCCTGGTGTTCGAGATCGAACTGCTGGCGGTTGGCGACTGACGCCAACCCTCAGGCCTGGACCGCGCCTTCTTCCTTGTGCGCGTTGTGCAGCACTTCGATCAGGCAGTCTTCAAGTTCGAAGCGCTCGTGCAACAGCCCGCCCAACTTGGCCAGTTTCTCGGCGAAGCGTTCGGTGTCCTTGCACTCACCCTTGGCGCAATGGTCATTGAAGGCCAGTGCGATCTGAGTACTGTCGTTGATCCGTGGGTTGATCTCTTCGGCCAGCTTCAGCGCTTTTTCGTCTCCGAAAGCCTTGGCCTCACTGGCCAACTGCTCGCAGACCTCGAAATGCCACGCCGAAACGTAGTCGACAAGGAGCGCGCAAAACTCCCCGTTGGTGTCCTTGTCGGCGAAGGCCGGCTTGGCATCGCGCAGTGCGCGGAAAGCCTGCACCAGTTCCTTGCGCTCCGCCAGCCAGCGGTCGATCAGTTTGTGAACCCCACCCCAGCGTTCCTGAGCGTTCTGACAACTATCGAGCATGGCGATCTCTTCCCTTCTGGGTAGATGCCGCTGCACCTCGCACCACGACCGTGCAGCACAAAGGTGACATCAGCAGGCGGCATCGAGCAGTTGTGTTTTCGGTATGCGTGCTGGGAGATTATTCCCGTGCGTGCTGCCCTTCAAGGTACGCAGCGGACAAAGTTCATACAAGTGTTTAATAACCTGTTACACGGCCATTGGTCGCGCCAATGGCGCCAGCCTTGCGCCAGGTCATGTTTTCGCCAGGGTGCGGAAACGATACGCCAGCAGGCAGCTCAAGGGCAGCCCCGCCAAAAGCAGAAAAGCCAGTAGGCTCCACTCGGGCAAGGTCAGGTCGAGAAAGCTCCAGGTCAGCGAGTTGCAATCCGGGCCACCGAACAACAGTTGCCGAGCCGCCTCGCCCCAGGACTGCTCCAACAGCCGCCCGATCGGCACCGGGCAGACAGGGATGGCCCCGTCAGCCCCCTGCAACCAGACATGCCGTGCTGCCAGCAACGCACCGGTCAGCGAACAGCCCAGCGTCGCCCGCGCGTAACAGCGAATACCCGCCGTACCCGGTGCCTGTAGCACTGCCGCCAGGCACAGCAGCGCGTACACGCCAAGCAGCAGCCGCTGGCTGAAACACAACGGGCAAGGCACCAGCCCCAGGACGTTTTCCAGGTGGAAGGACGCGGCCAGTACCGCCAGTGCAGCGAGGCAGGCAGGTAGAAAAAAGGTGCGCAAACGGGCCGGCAGCATGGGCGGTGAAGGTCCCGGGATAATGAAGTGGCTTGAAACGGTAGAGGAAAGACACGCTTTGTTTCAAGGCGCGACAGCAATGACAAGTCGCTGAATCGCGAAGGAAATTTCCAGCCATGCGGTAGGAAGCGTCTGAAGAAATGGACTGCAGATCGAACTTACATCGAGAGACAAGTTACCCGCCCCCGGAGCCCGCGCCTTGGCACGGGCCCTGGGGTAGGTCAGGCGCGCACGCCTTCTGGCAAAGGCAGGGCTAGCAGGCGCTCGTCCAGCAGGCCGAGGCCCTCCTGGAACAGCTGGTTGCTGCGCTCGGTCTCGCCAAGGCCGGCAAGCAGACGCGCCAGCTCGGCGCAGGCCTCGGGGTTGCGCTCCATGCGCAGGCTGCTTTCCAGGTAGTCGCGCGCCTTGCCCCACAAGCGGTTCTGCAGGCTCAGACGGCCCAGGGTCAGCAGCAGGCTGGCGTCCTGCGGGTGGGCCTTGAGCCAACCTTCGGCAGTTTGCAGCTGACGCGCCGGGTCATCGCCGCGCACCAGGCCGTACAGGCGGGCCAGGTGGCTTTCGTATTCACGCTTGAGGGCGGTGCGCAGCACTTGTTCGGCTTCGCTCTGGGCACCCACCTGGCGCAATTGCTCAGCGTAGGCCAGCACCAGCTGTGGCTCCTGGCGCTGGGCAGCGGTCAGTTGCTGCCAGGCGCGCTCCAGGGCCTGACGGGCACTTTGCGCGTCCTCGCCACGGGTGGTGGCCAGGCTCAGGTTCTGGCCCCAGGCACGTTGCTCCAGGGCAGCCAGTTCGGCGGCTGGCAGCACCTTGCCCTTGCGCAGGTCGGGCAGCAGGCGGATCAGTGCCGACCAGTCGCCGCGCTCCAGGTGCAGCCGCTGCAGCAGGCGCAGCACCTGGCTGTTGTGCGGGTGGCGCTCCTGCATGGCCAGCAGGGTTTCCAGGGCGCCATCGCTTTCGCCACGGTCCATCTGCAACTGCGCATGGGTCAGGGCGATAGCCAGCTCCGCTTGCGGCTGGCGCTCCAGGGCACGCTCCAGCAGGTTATCGCTGTCTTCGGTTCGGCCTTGCTCGTTGGCAGCACGCGCGGCACCAAGGTAATACAGCAACGGCTGGCGCTCGGCCTCTGCGGCACGGTGCAGGTGGCGCTGGGCACTGGCCCAACGGCCCTCGGCGAGGTCCAGTTGGCCTTGCTCGATGGCCAGGCGAACGCGCCGGCTGCGATTACGCCGCGACCATGGGTTGACCACGCCGCTGGAAGTCAGCACCAGGCCGACCAGGTAGCGCACCAGCCACAGCAGCAGCACCACCGCCAGCAAGCCGGCCAGGGCCGCCCACAACCCCGACTGGTAGCGGAAGCTGCCATAGGAGATCAGCACGTAGCCGCTGTGCTTGGCGACCGCAATACCCAGCGCCGCCGCGACCACAATCGCCAGCACGGCCAGCAGGTAGACACGCTTCATGGCTTGCCCCCTTCAGCCTCGGCCGGCAGGTGGCGGCGCTGGATATAGGCCTGTACTGCGGCCAGGCTTTCGCTGAGGTCGGGGGTAACCACCGACACCGGCTGCTCGGCCAGGGCATTGAGGCTGTCAAGCATGGCCTTGCTTTGCGGGTTGTCGGCGTTGAAATTGGCCAGCAGCACGCTACGGGCGTCGTCCAGCGCCTGGGTGTAGACCTTGCTATCGCCATTGAGCGCTGCCCACTGGGCCTGTTCGATGGTCAGGCTCAGGGCAAGGCGCAGCTGGTTCAGTTGCTGCCCGGCCAGCAGCGGCCGCACGTTGTCATCGGCGTTGAAGTCGATCTGGAAGTACTTGGAGATCTCGGCCCACCATTGGGACAGGCGACTGGCGCCATCACCATCGGCGGTCAGGGCGCCCAGGGCGTCGGCATTGGTTTCGAACTCCGGCGACTGGGCGCTGAGTTGCTGCACCAGCTCGCGCTGAGCCGCCAGTTTCAGGAACAGGCCGGTACGGTCCGGTTGCTGGGTGCTGTTGAGCGTGGCCAGGCTGCGCGCCAGTTGCTCACGGGCGGCGAAAGCACCCGGATCACTCTGCTCGCGCAGGATCTCGTCAGCACCCTCGACCAAGGCCTTGGCACTGGTGATGTCCTGCAGCGCCGACAGGCGCAGGGTGGCCAGGCGCAGCAAGTGCTCGGCTTCGGCCAGGCGCCATTCCTTGCGGCTTTCGCCCAGCACGGTTTCCAGGCGCTGGCTGAGGCGTTGCTGGTCGCCTTGCAACTGCGCTACCAGGCGGCGGCGGTCTTCCAGCTCGCTGGCCGCCGGCAGGCTGGCCAGTTGCGCGCTGATCTGCTGCTCACGCTGCTGCAGGGCCTCGGCGCGCTGGTTCAGCGCCTCGATGTGCTGGCCCTGGTTGAATTCGCTGCCTTGCAGTTGACGCACCTGCCAGACACCCCAGCCACCTACCGCCACCCCGGCCGCACCCAACAGCAGGGCCAGCGTTGCAAGGCCACTGCCGGAGCGCTTGGCAGGTGGGGTGGTGACGGGTTCCGCCGGCGCTTGTGCCGACGGCTGATCGTTATTGGACAAGACAGTCTCGCTCACGTATCCATCCTTTGCATGGGGGCGCATCGCGTTCAGCTTAGCGCCTTAAGAGGCAGGTGCAGCGCTGCGCTGCACGGCTGCCAGCAAGGCCGTGGCACTGGCGCCACGGCAATCCACAACCTGTTGGGCCCCGGCGGCCCTGGCCTGTTCGGCGACCCGAGGGCTGGGCACGAACAGCGGCAGACGCGCCAGCTGCAGCCAGTCGGCACCGGCCATCTGCTGCAAGTGTTCAAAACCCTGCCCACTGCTGACCACCAGGCCATTGAGGCGTTCCGCTTCGATGCGGCGCATCAGGGTGCCCGCCGGGTAAGCCGGCAGGCAGCGACGATACAGTTCCAGATAATCGACACTAGCACCTTGCTCTGCAAGACGCTCTGCCAGCAGTTCGCGACCTCCGACGCCACGAACGATCAAGACCCGTGGCGCCGGCACGGCAACTGCCTGGCGCAGGGCTGGCAGCGCCAGCAACGCTTCGCTGTCATCACCTCGTGGCGGGACGCTCACCGCCAGGCCCGCACCCTGCAGCACGGCGGCGGTCGCCTCGCCCACAGTGAACCAGCCTTGCACGGGTGGCTGCAGGCCGGCCTTGGCCAGTTGCTCAAGCAACAACCGGGCAGCCGGCTTGCTGACCACGATGATCGCCTGGAAGCCCTGCAGGCCTTTCAGCAACAGGCGTTGCTGGTTACCCACGGTGACGGGCTCGATCGCCAACAGCGGCAGGCAGCTGCTGCCCACCCCCGCCGCCGCCAGGCTTTGCGCCAGTGCCGCACAGTCCTCGGCAGGCCGGGTCAGCAACAGGCGCCATTGGCTCACGGGTGGCCGGCCTCGCCGTAGACTTCCTTGAGGATGGCTTCGGCACCCTGCCCCAGCAAGTCCTCGGCCACTTGCACGCCCAGGGTTTCGGCGGCAGTACGAGGCGCGCGGGCATCGGCCACCAGCAGCGTGCCGCCGCTGGGCTGGCCAACCAGGCCACGCAGCCACAGCTGGTCACCTTCCAGTACCGCATAGCAGGCAATCGGCACCTGGCAGCCACCATTCAGGCGTTTGTTCAAGGCACGCTCGGCCACCACCCGGTCGGCGGTGTCGGCATGGTGCAGCGGCGCCAGCAGCGCGTGAATTTCGTGGTCGGCGCTGCGGCACTCGATGCCCACCGCGCCCTGGCCGCCAGCCGGCAAGCTGTCATCGACGCTGATGGTGGAGGTGATGCGGTCTTCGAAGCCCAGACGGATCAGGCCGGCGGCAGCAAGGATGATGGCGTCGTATTCACCGGCATCCAGCTTGGCCAGGCGAGTGTTGACGTTGCCGCGCAGGAAGCGGATTTGCAGGTCCGGGCGACGCGCCAGCAACTGGGCCTGGCGGCGCAGGCTGGAGGTACCGACGATGCTGCCGGCCGGCAGCGCGTCGAGGCTGGCGAAGCGGTTGGAGACGAAGGCATCGCGCGGGTCTTCGCGCTCGCAGATGCAGTACAGGCCCAGGCCTTCGGGAAAGTCCATGGGCACGTCCTTCATCGAATGCACGGCGATGTCGGCTTCATTGTCCAGCAAGGCGGTTTCCAGTTCCTTGACGAACAGGCCCTTGCCGCCAATCTTCGCCAGCGGGGCGTCGAGCAGCTTGTCACCACGGCTGACCATGGGTACCAGGGTTACCAGCAGACCGGGGTGGGCCTGCTCGAGGCGGGCTTTGACGTATTCGGCCTGCCACAGGGCCAAGGCACTTTTACGGGTGGCAATGCGGATTTCGCGAGTGGACATGGAACGCCCCGATCCAGAGAAATGCTGTCGATGATAACAGCATCGCCGGTATCGCTAGCAGATACGGATCAACAGGCCATGTGTGGTTTGCTGTGGGAGCGGCCTTGCGGCCCTTTCGCGACACAAGGCCGCTCCCACAAGGCCCGAGCAAATCCACAGACTTGCGCAAAGGGCTCAGAGGGTCTGCATCATCTTGCGCACACCGGCCACATGGCGCCGGCTGACGGTCAGGGCGTCCCCGTCCAGGCCTTTCAGGTACAGCTGGAAATGCCCCAACGGGGTGCGCTGCAGGCGTTCGATACGCTCACGGGCGACCAGCGCGTTGCGGTGGATACGCACGAAGCGTTCGCCAAACTCGTCTTCCAGGGCCTTGAGCGGCTCGTCGAGCAGCACTTCTCCGGCCTCGTGGCGCAAGGTCACGTACTTGTGGTCGGCAATGAAGTAGATCACCTGGGGCAAAGGGATCAGCTCGATGCCTTTGCGCGTACGGGCACTGATGTGGCTACGCGGGCCGCCACCTTCATTACCTGGTCGGGTGAGCGCCGCCAACTGGCCGCGGTTGGGCTTTTCGGCCTTGCGCAAGGCATCGCGCAAGGCCTGGGCCTGGAAAGGTTTGGTCACATGGCTGAGGGTACTGTCCTTGAAAGCCTCGGCACCATATTCATCGTCCCCGGTGCAAAACACCACCGCCGGCGGCGCCTCGCGCTCGCACAGGCGGGCAGCAACCTGCAGGCCATCCAGGCCTGGCATGCCGATGTCCAGCAGGACCACATCGGGCTTGAGGCTTTCGATCAGCGCCAGGGCCTCCTCGCCGTTGGTGGCGCTAGGCTCCAGCACGGTGTAACCCTCCAGTTCGCCGAGCAGCCGGCTAAGGCGCTCACGGCCTTGGGGTTCGTCATCAACGATCAGGACATTCATAATTGCGCTGGATTCCTGAATGAGTCTCGCACAGGTATAGCGTAGACAGGTATGGTTCGAGCGACACTAAGGTCACGCTCTAGACCGGTGCGATGGCCAAAGATTCACTCGGCTGGCAGATTCACTGCCAGTCCTCAGTCCAACTGTAGACGGTCCGTGGAACACTGCCGTTCATTCCTGCAAATCCTTCTCTGCCGTTTTCCGTGCATTTCTCTCGACCAGCGCCCTGCGGCGGCCAGCCCAACCCTGCTATCATCGGCGCCTCTTTTTCGTTCACGCCTGCAATGAGTGAATCCATGAGCACCGACAAGACCAATCAGTCCTGGGGCGGCCGCTTCAGTGAGCCCGTCGACGCCTTCGTCGCCCGTTTCACCGCCTCGGTCGATTTCGACAAGCGCCTGTACCGCCACGACATCATGGGTTCGATCGCCCATGCCACCATGCTGGCGCAGGTCGGCGTGCTCAGCGATGCCGAGCGCGACACCATCATCGATGGCCTGAAGACCATTCAGGGCGAGATCGAGGCCGGCACCTTCGACTGGCGCGTCGATCTCGAAGACGTGCACATGAACATCGAGGCACGCCTGACCGACCGTATCGGCATCACCGGCAAGAAGCTGCACACCGGCCGTAGCCGCAATGACCAGGTGGCCACCGACATCCGCCTGTGGCTGCGTGACGAAATCGACCTGATCCTGGCCGAAATCACCCGCCTGCAGCAGGGCCTGCTGGAGCAGGCCGAGCGTGAAGCGGAAACCATCATGCCCGGCTTCACCCACCTGCAGACGGCCCAGCCGGTCACCTTCGGCCACCACCTGCTGGCCTGGTTCGAAATGCTCAGCCGCGACTACGAGCGCCTGGTCGACTGCCGCAAGCGTGCCAACCGCATGCCCCTGGGCAGCGCCGCACTGGCCGGCACCACCTACCCGATCGACCGCGAACTCACCTGCAAGCTGCTGGGCTTCGAAGCCGTGGCCGGCAACTCGCTGGATGGCGTGTCGGACCGCGACTTCGCCATCGAATTCTGCGCCGCCGCCAGCGTGGCGATGATGCACCTGTCGCGCTTCTCCGAGGAGCTGGTGCTGTGGACCAGCGCGCAGTTCCAGTTCATCGACCTGCCAGACCGCTTCTGCACTGGCAGCTCGATCATGCCGCAGAAAAAGAACCCGGACGTGCCAGAACTGGTACGTGGCAAGAGCGGCCGCGTGTTCGGCGCCCTGACCGGCCTGCTGACCCTGATGAAAGGCCAGCCGCTGGCCTACAACAAGGACAACCAGGAAGACAAGGAACCGCTGTTCGACGCCGCCGACACCCTGCGCGACTCGCTGCGTGCCTTTGCCGACATGATCCCGGCAATCAAGCCCAAGCATGCCATCATGCGTGAAGCGGCCCTGCGCGGCTTCTCTACCGCCACCGACCTGGCCGACTACCTGGTACGCCGTGGCCTGCCGTTCCGTGACTGCCACGAGATCGTGGGCCACGCGGTGAAGTATGGCGTGGACACCGGCAAGGACCTGGCCGAAATGAGCCTGGACGAACTGCGCCAGTTCAGCGACCAGATCGAGCAGGACGTGTTTGCCGTGCTGACCCTGGAAGGCTCGGTGAATGCCCGTAACCACATTGGTGGTACCGCACCGGCGCAGGTGCGTGCCGCCGTGGCCCGCGGCAAGGCGCTGCTGGCTTCGCGTTAAGGCCCATTGCGAGGGCTTCGCCCTCGTTCGCGGGTAAACCCGCTCCCACAGGTATTGCACAGGCTTCGAAAGCAGTGCTGTACCTGTGGGAGCGGGTTTACCCGCGAATGCCCCAACACTGTTCTCAGCGTTTTCCGCTACGAATCATCTCCATGAAGGCCGGCATCGCCGCCTCCTTGTCCGCCACGATCCGCGCCATGTGCGGGTTCTCGCCCATCAGCTGCAACAACGCCTTGGCCTGCGGGAAGTCCGCCAGGAAGTCGATGTTCAGCACCTTCTTGCCCACGGCACAGGCCAGATCGACCGAGAAGCAGAACATCAGGTCTGCCAGGGTCAGTTGCTCACCCGCCACATAGGGTGCGAAGCGGCCGTTGCGCTTGAGCGTGGCAAAACCGGCCAGCAGGTCGGCACGGGCTTTTTCCTTTATCAGCGGCTCCACCGACATGCCAAAGAAAGACTCGGCGTAACAGGTACGCGCCGGCAGCTCGATGTACAGCTCGATTTCCTTGAGCAGCTCACGCACCTTGGCTTGCCCGAACGGGTCGGCCGGCAGCAGCGCCTTGCCGCCCTGGGTCTGCTCGATATAGTCGAGGATCACACTGGTTTCGCTGAGGAAGCCGTGTTCGGTCTGCAGCACCGGCACCTTGCCTCGCGGGCTCACTTCCAGCGCCTGTGGCGCCTGGCCGCCATAGAAGGTGACTTCCTCGAAGGGCAGGCCTTTTTCCAGCAGGGCCAGCTTGACCATGTTGTAGTAGTTGCTGACCGAGAATCCATAAAGCTTGAGCATGAGGTAACAGCCTCCAGGCCGTAAGGGGTTGGCCCGGCTTTTATAGACCGATCAGCCGCCCCCTGACCAGCGTCATGCACCCCGTCAATGCCCGGGCATTGCCGCCACAGGCGTGGCACACTGTGCATCCCATCCTAGGAGTACCGCCATGAGCGAGCCCACCGACATCGACAATGACGACGACGAAGCCTTCGCCGAGGCAACGCTGACCCAGGCTATCGAGAACCAGATAGAAAGCGGCGAGCCGCCTGCGGCCAAGGCCACCTTCAACAAGCTGACCCTGGTTGGCTATGAGCGTGAAGACATTCTCAACCTGATGGCCCATGTGCTGGCCTTCGAGATCGACAACATGCTGGTGGAAGACCGCGCGTTCAACAGCGAGTGGTATGAAAGCGCGCTGCGGGCGCTGCCAGAGTTACCGCCTGAGATGGATCAAGGCGAGGACGAATAACCCGGCTACACTCGAAGATCAGGCACCGTAGAACGGTGCCGTCATCCTTGTCTGGAAGTCAGGAGTCGCCATGCCTTTTACCCCCGATCTGATCGCTGAACTGGAAGTCCTTTCGCTGTTCAAGCACGACAGCAGCCAGGAAGGCATCAAGATTCACAAGAACGCTTCCCCTGCCTTGGTGGCCGCCGCGCAACGCCTGCATGAAAAGGGGCTGACCGATCAACCTGATGGCGGCTACCTGACCAGCTTGGGTCATGACGCTGTCGAAAGTGTCCAGTTGCTGCAGAACATTCTCAAGGCGCCACAGCCGGCTTGAATGGCGGTCTTGCTCAAACTTTGAAACTCGCGCGGTCCCTGTGGGAGCGGCTTTAGCCGCGAACACCGGCGAAGCCGGTGCCATGCACCGCGTCGCTTGCTTCGCGGGTAAGCCCGCGCCCACAGGGGCCGCGCCAGCCTGTCAGGCGATCAGTTAGCCGTTGCCCTGCGCCTTTCCGCCAGGCGCGAACGCCCGTACAGGAACACGATGGCCAGCAAGGCCAGCGCCTGCGCTGACAGCGAGTAGGCATCGGCGTGGATCCCCAGCCAGTCGAATTCGAAGAACGCCACCGGCCGCGTGCCCAGCACCCCGGCCTCTTGCAGTGCCTTCACGCCATGCCCGGCGAACACCACCGACAAGGCACATAGCAGCGCGGCGTTGATGCTGAAGAACAGCGACAGCGGCAGCTTGGCCGAACCACGCAGAATTACCCAGGCCAACCCCACCAGCAGCACCAGCGCCGTGGCACCGCCCGCCAGTACCGCCTGGTGCCCGGCCGGGCCGGCCTGCAGCCACAGGGTTTCGTAGAACAGGATCACTTCGAACAGTTCGCGGTATACCGAGAAGAACGCCAGCACGGCAAAACCGAAGCGTCCGCCGCCACTGACCAGGCTGCTCTTGATGTAGTCCTTCCAGGCGGCGGCATGGCGGCGGTCGTGCATCCACACGCCAAGCCACAGCACCATCACCGCGGCGAAAAGCGCCGTGCAGCCTTCCAGCAGCTCGCGCTGGGCGCCACCGACGTCGATCACGTAGGCCGCCAGGGCCCAGGTGGCGAAACCGGCGACCAGCGCCAGGCCCCAACCAATGTTGACGCTGCGCACTGCCGACTGCTGGCCGGTGTTGCGCAGGAAGGCCAGGATCGCCGCCAGCACCAGAATCGCCTCCAGGCCTTCGCGCAGCAAGATCAGCAAGCCGGATACAAAGCTCAGCGACCAGCTCAGACCATCGCTGCCCAGCAGCCTGGAAGCCTGCTCCAGCTTGGCCTTGGCTTCGCTCAGGCGTTGTTCGGCCTGGGCCACGGGCAAGCCGTCCTGCAGCGACTGACGGTAGGCCATCAGCGATTTTTCGGTGTCCTTGCGCGCCTGGGTATCGATGTTGTCCAGCGAGCTTTCCACCAGCTCGAAGCCTTCCAGGTAGGCCGCTACTGACAGGTCATAGGCCTGGTCGTGATCACCTGCGCGGTAGGCCGCCAGGCTCTTGTCCAGGGTGCTGGCGGTGTATTCGAGCAATTGTGCCGGGCCACGTTTGACCTGCGGCGGCTGGGCGCGCTGGGCGCGGAAAGCCTCCACGGCCGTGGCGCCTTCGCTGACGGCGACTTCGGCCGGGGTCTGCCGGGCCAGGTCGGCGATGTTCCAGGTCTTGTCGCCTTTGCCAGGCTGTGGATTGGCGGTGAAACCGGCAATGTATGCAGCCACGTCCCAACGCTGGCGGTCATCCAGCTGGTCGGCAAAGGACGGCATCTCGGTGCCATCGATGCCCAGGGCCAGGGTGTTGTAGAGGTCGAACAGGCTCAACTGGTCGAGGCGCGATACATCGCGCAGGTTGGCGGGTGCAGGCTCAAGGCCCACGCCGGCCGGTCCATCACCGGCACCGGTTTCACCGTGGCAGATCGCGCAGTTTTGTGCGTACAGCGAAGCACCACGGGCCGGGTCCGGGGTGATTACCGGGGCCTGGCTGACCTCATAGGCCACTGCCAGGCGCGCGCCCAGTTGGCGGGCCTGCTTGGCCACCACCGGGCCGTCCTGGCGCTGGTCGATGGCCTGGCGCAGCGCTTGGATGCCCTGCTCCAGTGCCGCTTGCTCGGTATTGGCAGGCAGACCCTTCACCAGCTCAGCCAATACCGCGCTGAACTCTTGCTGCTCGCGGTATTCGCCATCGTCGATGACCTTGCCGTCTTGTACAGTCGGCGGGTAGTCGGCGCCAATGTAGTCGAGCAGGTGCAAAGCCTTGGTGGCCTCGGCGGGGGCTTCGGCCAGCGCCAGGGTACTGCACAGCGCCAGTACCGGGCCGAGCAATAAAGCCGGCAGCCAGGCGAGCAGACGGGAACGGGTTTTCATGGCCACTCTCGAAGGAAATGCGAAAGAGAACATTGTTCACTTCCACTTAGCTTCGCTCAAGGGTGCTGGGCGGATTTCATGAAAAATCTTGGTACAAATCTGATGAAGTGGGATGTCCGCCGTTAGAGGTTCTTCGCCTGTGAGATCGAGCGCCGCCCGCGCGGCGCATCGCGAGCAAGCTCGCTCCTACATTTGTTTCGGGCCAGTGTCGCCTGTGCCAGCGCGCGATCGCCTTGTTTGTCCCACGCAATATCGAGGTGAATAAAAAGGGGCCGCGCGCCCCTGCCTCAGAAATAATTGGCCCGAAACAGATGTAGGAGCGAGCTTGCTCGCGATGCGCCGCGCGGGCGGCGCTCGATCTCATAAGCGCTGAAGAGCTTAAGACAGGCACATGGCAGCCCTACCTCAATGCCTACCCGTATCCTTCCACCCCCCGCCCAACGCCAGGAACACCCCAATCTGTCCCTGAGCCACCTGGCTATTGGCCGCCGCCAGCTGCGCGCGCATGTCGGTATAGGTCCGCGTCGCCTGCAGGTCGGCCAGGAACGACTCACGCCCAGCCTGGTAATAGCGGTGCGTCTGGTCCGCTGCTTCCTTGGCCGATTTCTCAGCCTCGGCCAGCGCGTCACGCCGATCCAGCAAGGCGCTGTACTGCGCCAGGCGGGTCTGGGTCTCGCGAATGGCGTTCAGCACTACCCCATCAAAATTCGCCAGGGCTGCCTGGGTCGAGGCTTCAGCCATGCGAATGCGGGCGCGGGTGCCGTTGGTGGGGATGGTCCAGCTGATCTGCGGGCCGAAACCCCAGCGGTTAGTCGACGGATCGCCGAGGTTCTCGAGAATACCGATGGTACCAACCTGGGCGCCGATGCTGATGTCCGGGTACAGGGCACCAGTCGCCACGCCAATGTAGGCGGTGGCAGCAGCCAGCTGGCGTTCGGCCTGGCGCACATCTGGGCGGCGTTTGAGCAGCGCAGCGCCATCACCCACCGGCACCAGCTGGTTCAGGTGCGGCAGCTCGGCACAATCGGCAGTGCCAGCAGGCAATTGGTCGACCGGCTTGGCCAACAAAGCGGCCAGGGTATACATGCCGGTCTCGCGCTCCGCCTTGAAGCGCGGCAGTTCGGCGCGCAAGGATTTGAACTGGGTCTGTGAGCGGGTGACCTGGGTTTCGTCGCCACGCCCGGCATCGCGCAGGCGCTGGTTGAGCTTCACGCTCTGCTCCTGCAGGTCGAGCGACTCGCGGGCAATGTGGTATTCCTCGTTGGCCGAGCATACCTGGGTGTAGGCCTTGACCACGTCCGCCACCAGGGTGATGCGGGCGGTGTCGGCGGCGGCCTGCACTGCGTCGGCATTGGCCTTGGCCGCCTCGGTGCCACGCTTGAAAGTGCCCCACAGGTCGAACTGGTACGAGGCACTGAGGATGGCCTCACCGATGTTGGCCACCGGCACTTTCTCGGGCAGCAGGAAGGCTTCACCCGACTCCTGCAGCCGCTGGGCGCCCAGTTTGACACCGCCGTTGAAGCCACCTTGCGACTCGGCAACTTCGACCTGGGCGCGTGCCTTGGCAATGTTGGCGGCCGCCACACGCAGGTCGGTGTTGGCACTCAGGGCCTGGCGCACCAGCTCGTTCAGCCGTTGATCCTGGTACAGCTGCCACCAGTCCTCGGGCACCGGTGCCGACACCACGCTGTCGGCATCCTGGCGCAACGGGCCGTTAAGGTCGCTGCGTTGCACCGCCGCGTCCTTCGGTACTTCGTAGTCGGGGCCAACCATCATGCAGGCCCCCAGCGAGAGGCACAGCCCTGCCAGGATCAGCTGTTTCATGGCCGCTGGCCCTCGATGATCGACACCGTGGCGGTTCGCCCGGCGATCATGCGGAAGTCCTGCGGCACTTCGTCAAATGCGATGCGCACCGGAATACGCTGGGCCAGGCGCACCCAGCTGAACGCCGGGTTGACGTTGGGCAGCAGGTTGGCGCCGCTGCTGCGGTCGCGGTCTTCGATACCGGCGGCAAAGCTTTGCACATGACCACGCAGGCGGGTGTTGTCGCCCATGACGCGAATGTCCACGGCATCGCCAATGTGGATACCGCCAAGCTTGGTTTCCTCGAAGTAGCCATCGACGTGGTACGAGGCGCTGTCGACCACCGACAGCACCGGGCGGCCGGCAGTGACGAATTCGTGATTACGCGGTGCACGGTCGTTGAGGTAACCGTCCACCGGGCTGCGCACCACCGAGCGGTCCAGGTTGAGCTGGGCGGTATCGACAGCCACCTGCGCTTCGCTGACGGCGGAACGGGCACGGGCCTCGCGGGACTGGCTTTCTTCCAGCTGTTCGGCAGCTACCAGGTTGCCCAGCTTGCGGTTGCGCTGCGCTTCGCGGGCGGCCTGGGCCAGGGTTTCCTGGCGCTCACCCAGGGTCGCCCTGGCCTGGCGCAGGGCCAGGGTGAAGCGGTCCTGGTCGATGGTGAACAGCACATCGCCGCGCTTGACGGTCTGGTTGTCACGCACCTCGACCTTCTGGATCAGCCCGGACACGTCCGGGGCGATCTGGATCACGTCGGCGCGGATGTGGCCGTCGCGGGTCCAGGGGGCGAACATGTAGTAGACCACCATCTGCCACACGAGCACGGCGGCGAAGGTCACTACCAGCAAGGTCAGGACCACACGGCCCAGGGTCAGCAAAGGTTTTTTCATGGCAGCATCAGGTTTCGGCAAAAGTGGTCCACCGCACCAAGCAGCACGGCATACAGGGCAACGTTGAACAACGCCCGGTGCCAGACCAGGCGGTAGAAATGCAGGCGCACCAGCACCGCGTGCACTCCGAGGAACAGCAGGTAGGTGCCAAACATCATCACCAGCAGCGTGGGCAGGAATACCCCGCTGATATCCAGTTCACCAATCACAGGGGCGCTCCGTCGAGGCCGGGGGGCAGTTGCGGTTGTTCGGCTGGCTCGAGCATCACCTCCACGCCCGGCAGCAGCGCCAGGCGCAGGCCGCTCAGGGCGTGCAGCAGGTGGGTGCGGGCATCACCGCGCTCGTACAGCTCATCAAGGTTCAGCGCCAGGCGCGCGCGCTCCATGTTGCGCAGTAGCGCGGCCGGAGCGTGCAGACGCTCACCGGCGCGCAGGCAGGCGGCGTAGTGCGCGCCAACTTCCTCGATCACCGTGTTCAGGCGCTCGCGAGCCTGCTGGCCGGCACGCGGCATATAGGCCAGCAGGTCGAGCAGGTTCAGCCCCACGCGCAGGTCGCGCAGTGCCACGCCGCTGTCCTGGCCGGTTTGCGACAGGCGCGGCAGGTGCTGCATCAGGCGGTCTAGCATTTGCACACCGACCTGGCGGTGCTCGGCCAGGGTGGCCGGCTCGGTCATCTCGACAATGTCGCGCCAGGCGAAGCGGGTCATGCGCTTGGCCGCCAGCTCCACGCCAAACGGGCGCATCACCAGGGTCCAGATGAAGGCGAACAGCAGCCCCACGGGGCCAGCCAGGTTGGAGTTGAGGAAGGTGAAAAAGTCGGCGTCGTAGGCGCCCTGGATGCTGATGAAGGTCGAGGTGTTGACGATGGTCAGCAAAGTGCCGAGGTAAAAGCGCGGCTGCACGGTCAGGGTGCCGACGCAGATGAACGGCACAGCGAAGGCCAGCACCAGCATCGGGAAATCGTGCAGGTTGGGCAGCACCAGGAACAGGTACAGGCTGGAGAAGATGACCGACATCAGCGTCCAGAAGAAGAACCGGTAGATCTGCGGCGCCGGGTCATCCATGGCGGCGAAGAAGCTGCACGACACGGCGGCGAGGATCACTGCGCTGGCGCCGTCGTTCCAGCCCAGGCCGATCCACAGGCCGCAGGCGACGATGATCGCCAGCACGGTGGAGGCCACCGAGTACAGCATCAGGCCACGGTCGAAGAACGCCGTCAGGCGGCCCAGGCGCCAGTGGCGGTAGACCGCGCGCCAAGGTTTGGCATCGTCGCTGCGCAAGGCGTGTTGCAGGCTGCAGCAGTCCTGCCACAGGTCGGCCCATTCGGTCAGGCGATACAGGGCGTTGGACAGTAGCAGTTCGGCGCGCTGGTCGAGGGCAGCGGCACCGGGTTGCAGGCGCTCGATCTGTTCGTGCAGGGCGGTCCAGCGGGCGACCGAGGCGCTGTCGGCGGTGCCCTTGAGCCATTCGCGGGCGGCATCGAGCAGCGGTTGCAACTGGGCGAACTGAGCCGGGGCGCGGCCTTCGAGGGCTACCAGGGCGTCGTCGAGGGCGTCGATCACCGGCAGCAGATGGATCATGCGTCCGCGCAACTCGCGGGCGTTCTTCAGGGTGTGCGGACCGGCTCCTTCATGGCCGAGCTGGCCGATCATCAGTTCCAGCGAGTTGAAGGTGGCGACCATCGCCCCGCGCATGCCACCAACTTTGTCGGCGCTGACATCACGCGCCAGGTAGGTGTCGCTATAGCGGATCGCCTCGGTGAACCAGCTGCCGGTGGCACCGACTACAACCGGCGCCAGCCGGCGTGGCCAGAAGATCGCCCCGACCACCGCCGCGCAGACGATCCCCAGACAGATTTCCTGGGCCCGGGAAGACGCCACGTCGAACACTGCCAGCGGGTTGTCGACCACAGCCAGGGCGATCATCGGCAAGGTGTAGCCAGCCAGCATCAGCACGTAGTTGTTGGCGGTGCGAAGGTTCAGCGAAAGGAACAGCAAGGTGCCGGTCCACAGGGCGATGGCGATGCTCAGCAGCAACGGCGACTGCACCAGCGGTGGTACCAGGAAAATCGCTCCGCCGGCGCCGAGCAGCGTGCCCACGGCACGGTACAGGGCCTTGGAGCTGGTGGGGCCAAGGAACGGGCTGGAGACGATATACACCGTAGCCATGGCCCAATAGGGGCGCGGCAACTGCATGAGCAGGGCGATGTACAGGGCGATCATGGAGGCGGCAAAGGTACGCACGCCATAGAACCAGTCGCGGGCGGGGGGCACCGAGCTGAAGAAACCGTTCATGCCGCCCCGCCTGTGTTGCCCAGGCCGGCAGCTTCGAAGGCACGCAGCACGCGCAAGGCGGCTTCCAGGTCGGCCTGATCGATGCCATGCAGCACCTCGCGGCGCAGGCGCACCAGTTCGGCTTCGATGGATTCGGCCAGGGCGCGGCCTTCGGCGGTCAGGCTCAGGGCTTTGGCGCGGCGGTCCAGCGGGTCCTCGCTGCGGCATACCAGGCCAGCCTTGCACAGTTGGTCGAGCAGGCGCACCAGCGACGGGCTTTCCAGGCCGGCGGCCTGGGCCACGGCCACCTGATGCACGCCGTCGCCCAGGCGCACGATCATCAGCAACGGCGCGGCGCAGGCCTCGGAAATGCCGTAACCGGTCAGGGCGGTATGGCAGATACGCCGCCAATGGCGGGCGGCAACCACCATGCCACTGCTGACTTGCAGGCGCAGGAGATCAAGGGACATGACAGGAACCAATGATATTCATAGTTTGCTAACTATCAATATACGCCTGTGCCTACCCCAGTCGTCAACCTGGGGTGACGGATAGCTTGGGTGAAATGTTGTTCATGCTTCTGTCTGTACTGGCCCTTTCGCGGGCTTGCCCGCTCCCACAGGGATCTCACAGGACCTGAAATTTGTGCGATCCCTGTGGGAGCGGGCGAGCCCGCGAAAGGGTCGGTACAGGCAACAGAAAATTCAGGGCTGTATCTGGTCTTCCAGCTTCATGGTCAAGGCCAGTGTGCTGCCCATCTGCACCGCCCGATCCCGCCACTCCTGGTACCGTACCTCGTCGCCGCTGCTGAAGTGCACCGCCAGCTCCTCGGCCGCCTGCACCACCCCCGCCGCTGCCGCCAGCTCCAGCCAGTACAACGCAGCCTTGAGATCAGCCTCCACGTACAACCCGTGCATCAACCGGTAACCCACCTCGAAACGGCAGCGTGCCTCGCCCCGCTCGGCCCCGCGCAGGAACCACTGGTAAGCCTGCACCAGGTCGACCTGCCACTGCTGGCCGCCGTTACACACCTCTTCCTCGTACAGGTCACCCAGCGCGGCAGCAGCATGCAGCATGCCCCGCTCGAACGCCTGCCGGTAGCACTCCGCCGCCTGCACGTAAGAGGGCTCGATGCCTTTGCCGAAGTAATGTTGCTGCCCAAGGTTGAACCATGCCGCCGCATTGCCCTGCAGGGCCGCCATGCGCAACAGGTGGCCGGCCAACACGGTGTCAGCACGCCAGTATTTGCCGTTGAGCCAGATCCAGCCAAGGTCGTTGAGCGCCGCCACGTTGCCTTGCAAGGCCTGGCGGCGCAGGTCGACATACACCGCCTGCAGGTCGCTGGCTTCGTCCAGGCGGCTGACCAGCAGCGAACGCTGACTGGGCATCCCTATCCCGACAAACAGTCGCTGTCGCCTCCCGACAGCGGCCGGTGGGGCAATGACCCGCTCGGGCAAAAGGCGGGCAAGCAGCGAATGGATATTGCTGGCAGCAGACATGTTCATCCTCATTGAACGACACACAGCCCCAACCTTTGGCTGTGATGAGGCGTGATTCTGCGTGACGTAGCGTCAAAACCTGTCGCGAACGATTCGGCACCAGGCAACCAAATGCGACTTACTTGATCTGAGCAGGCTGTGGCCAATTGCCATGACCCACGCCTGCCGCCATCCTATTGCGGCAAGCCTAGACAAGGACGTTATCTTTTGCCGTTCGCCACCACTCGCGCCACCCTCAGCCGGCAGTGGGCGCTGCTGCGCCAGCTGCCCAGCCGTTCCCCAGGTATTACCAGCGCCGAGCTGGTATGGCGCCTGCGTGACGTGGGCTTCACTGTCAGCAAACGCACTGTCGAGCGCGACCTCAATGAGCTGTCGCTGATATTTCCACTGGAGCGCAATGACAAGAGCATTCCGTTTGGCTGGCACTGGTCGGCGAACGTTGCTGGCGAGTTGCGTGGGAATTTCGATCTGCAGGGCTTTTTGCGCGGTGGTTCGCTGCAGCCGGCGCAAGGTGAAGGGGTCGAGCTACAGGCCTGGGTCAGCGACCTGCTGGCCCGACAGCTGCGCGAAGCGCCGTTGAGTGTCGATATGCAACTGACAGCGCTGGAGCATGGCCATCGGCTGCGGGCCACCGTGGAAGATGGCTGGGGGTTGCGCTGGTGGGTGCTGAGCCAGGGAGCAGGCGTGGTGATCGAGCAGCCCAACCAGCTACGCATGGAGATTGCCAGGACGCTCGTTGAAGCGGCGGCACAGTATCAGAATGTACATCGAGTTTGAGCATCAATACGCAAAATCATGGGCTGTGTTATTTCACTCGGCTCCTGGCTCAAAGAAAAAAAACCAAGCCCAAAGCCCCAGCACGGCCAACACTTCGATGGTCAATGCTAGCCATAGGCCGACTAAAACCCGCTTCATAGCTCTCGGAAAGCTCTTCATTTCCTCGGGATTCACGAATCCACGCCGCAGGTAAAGTCCCGGCAGAGTCAACAGACATGCAATATTGCACGTACGCAGAACTTTGCCCGGTAAGCCCGCCCGGGAAAAGTTTTCCTTTACGCCTCTTACATAGTGAGATCTTTCAAGCAAGGCCTCAATCACATTGATGCACCTATGAGATACATACACAAGGACAGCCATCGTTATTGATATCAAGCCAAAGACAACCAGCACAACGAAACCCGGCTCAAATGCTATCATTCTGAAACCCCGAACCCTATCCATGAGGACACCATGAAATTAAAATGCAAGTCACTTATTAACAGCAGAGCCTTTTCCGCCCAGCGAATAACTCTTTGATAGCAAATTCAACTGACAAATTTAAAACTTAAAAATATTGTGCAAAACAAAAAATAGAATGGTAGAAGCCATTAACCCTCCCCAAGAAATTAGCATCTTAATTTTAATACGCCTTGGGAATCGCGATATATCGGAAGCATCCGCGACTCCTCTGCGCACAAAGATCCCAGGCATCATAAGCATGTTTGCGGCTAGGCAGGTGCGCAACAACCTTCCTAAAAATCCCGCCGATGAGAAATTTAGCTGATTATCACGCACATAACTGCATCCTGAAAGCTCCGACTCAATCAGATCGAGATATCTGCATGCTAAATAAATCATAAGACTCACGCCGATCATCATCCAGACTAGCAATATAGACATTACTATTACTTCGGCTGCAGACTTCATTCGAGCATCCTTTCATACACTATCTCCCCGAGCGCACCAAACCACTCCTTCCCTAAATCACCACCGTACTTACCACCTACAGCACCTCCGATAACAGCGCATGCAATACCGGCACTACCAGCAGAGGGAATGCTGAGTGCCACACAAGCGGCACTTACTATAGCGCCCCCTATGACCCCTCCAGCAGCGCTGCCAGATATACTTCCTGTCAAACCGCTCAACTCGACGTATTTTGCCTTCCTGCACTCATCTTCACGACCTAGAGTACATGCCTTGTGAATAGACAACCCTGTCGCCGCTACATCCAACACAACCCCGATGTAAGCCCCTTTCTTGATCAGACTCGCAGCCTTCGCCACTCCCGTTAACTTCTCTGCATACCCGGAAATCTCCCCGGTACTCAGATAACGCTTGGTGGAAAGCTGCAGCATCCGCTTGATCGATCCCTGATTTCGTAGACCCGAGCCATAGGCGGCGGTCCTCCCCAGCTGTTCGTCCAACGTCCTGAACAGCTCCACACGCTTGGCATAGAACTCTTCTCGCGCCCTGAACGCACCACCACTCATATGCTCGCGGTGCAGTTGCTCGATCTGTTCCAGCGTCTTCTTGATTGCATCCAGATACCTGGCCCAGCCATCGCTCGCTGCCCCTGCCCCCATCGATGCATGGGCCAGTAGACTTTGCAGCATCTCGAAGTTATCCAGCATGAAACCGTCAACACCGCCCCCGTTGAGCATGATGTCGCGGTGGATGCCAGCCGCCTTGCCCATGAGAAAGGCTTCATGGCTGGTGCAGGAAGAAGTATCGGGGTCACCGACGATCACCAGTTCGCCGGCCAAGACCACGGTGTTGACGATATGCCCATTGAGCACATCGAACTTGGCCTGCTGGTTGGCGTTCATCGGTGTACCGTTCTTCAGGGTCGCGTAATTCTGCGCCTTGGGATTTATAAAGCTGCGTGCCTCGGACATGGTCGGTCCTCACGCAAACTTCTTGTTGGCAATCCGGTCCCAGCCACCGGTCACATTGCCGCCGGCACTACCATCGACACGCTGCTGCCGGGTGTAGGTGGTCTTGATACGGCCGTAGTCGAGCTGAATGATTTCAGTCGGTACGCCGGCATGCGCGCTTTGTGCGTAGTCGGCGATGATCACTTCTTCGAGCACCACTTCGTAGTACTTGAGTTTATCGCCGCCAGCGC
This sequence comes from Pseudomonas sp. LS.1a, assembly GCF_022533585.1. Lineage (NCBI taxonomy): Bacteria > Pseudomonadati > Pseudomonadota > Gammaproteobacteria > Pseudomonadales > Pseudomonadaceae > Pseudomonas > Pseudomonas sp. LS.1a. The sequence goes on along the minus strand of NZ_CP092827.1, from coordinate 171,234 downwards.
GGCAAACGACCAGCCTCACCTCTTTCAGGTGCTGCCCGGCGCAACTGGCTTCGAGCAGTTTGCAGCTGGCGTTGTCCAGGTTCTTGGTGAAGGTGAGGTTGCTCAGGGTGGTGCGCCCGGAAGTGGCGCCGCCTGCGGAACTGGCGGTGGCGGAGGCGCTTTGGCTGCTGCCGAACGTGTAGCCGAGGATTTCGATCCAGTTGCTGTACTGCTCGTCCTTTGCTTCGCCAGCGATTTCCGCGATTTGAATATAAGCGTCGAAAGCCATGGTTACTGTTCCTTGTAAACGATTGAGCGGAACAGGCTAGGCTCGGAGAAACTCCAACGCAATCGTTCTACGGAGATCGATGCTAAATTAGGAATTTTCTTACAAGTTATGCGACAAGTCGGCTTGAAGATATTTGAAAGTGTTTCAGAGTTACGCCATTTGGGCCGACAACATCAGCCCGATCACCGGCAAGCCGACGATCGGGCCAACCAAGCACATGCGCGTCAGCGCTGCATCCCCCAGCGGCGAACGGTCAACCGCTCCAGGGTATTGAACACCAGCCCTTCCACCAGCAAGCCGATCAGGATCACCACCGCCAACCCGGCAAACACCTTGTCGGTGTATAGCTCGTTGCGGTTCTGGAAGATGTACCAGCCCAACCCGCCTTTGCCACTGCTGGCCCCGAACACCAGCTCGGCAGCGATCAGTGTGCGCCAGGCGAACGCCCAGCCGATCTTGAGCCCCGACAGGATCGACGGCAGCGCCGCCGGCACCAGGATATGCAGCACCAGCCGCAGCCCTTTCAGGCCATAGTTGCGTCCAGCCATGCGCAGCGTCTCGGACACGCCGAGGAAGCCGGCATAGGTGTTCAGCGCCAGCGCCCATAGCACCGAGTGCACCAGCACGAAGATCAGGCTGTTGTCACCCAGCCCGAACCACAGCAAGGCCAGGGGCAACAAGGCAATCGCCGGCAGCGGGTTGAACATCGAGGTCAGCGTGCCCAGCAGATCGCGCCCAAGCTGGGTCGACACCGCCAAGCTGGTGAGGCCGAAGGCCAGGATGATCCCCAGCAGGTAGCCCTTGAGCAAAATCACCAGCGACACGCCGACCTTGGCCGGCAGCTCACCGCTGACCAGTCCGTCCCACAGCGCCGTGGCCGTCTGCAGGAAGGTCGGTAGCAACAGATCGTTGTCCTGGTAGCGGGCGATGGCTTCCCACAGCACGGCGATCACCAGCAGGATGACCGCCTTGCGCAACCAGCCGTGCTGCCACAGGCGTTGCGTCAGCGGTAGCTGCCGCTCCAAAGGCACACTGAGCAGGGGCTCCAGCTGCACCTCGTATTCCTGGCGTACAGGTGTAGTGGTCATGGCTGAAGCTCCTGTCAGTAGGCGATGCGGATATCGTTGAAACCAAGATCGTCGGGCTGTTCAGGCGCATCCGCCTCATCGAACAGCAAACGATGGATGCGCCGGGCACTGGCCTGGAAGTCGCTGCCCCCCAGGCTGCCAAGATCGTACTGGTGGCTGTGCACTTCGGCACGCACCCGCCCCGGGTGGGGTGACAGCAGCAGGATGCGGTTGCCGACCACCAGTGCTTCTTCGATGGAGTGAGTGACGAACAACAGGGTAAAACGCACCTCCTCCCACAGCAGCAGCAATTCTTCCTGCATCTTGCGCCGGGTCAGCGCATCAAGTGCCGCGAACGGTTCGTCCATCAGCAGGATCTTCGGCTGCGTGGCCAAGGCCCTGGCAATCGCCACGCGCGCCTTCATACCGCCCGACAGGGTGTGCGGGTGAGCATCGGCGAAGGCTGCCAGGCCGACTTTTTCCAGGTAGTGCAATGCCCGCTCCTCGGCTTCGGCGCGTTTCAGCTGGCCCGACACCAGCAGCGGGAACATGACGTTCTGCTTCACCGTCTTCCACGGCGGCAGCTGGTCGAACTCCTGGAACACCACGATGCGGTCAGGGCCAGGGCCGTTGACCGGCTGGCCCTGCAGCAGAATCTGCCCTTCCTGAGGCGAGATGAACCCGGCCACGGCCTTGAGCAAGGTGGACTTGCCGCAGCCGGAGGGGCCGAGCAGCACGAAACGGTCGGCACGGTCGACTTCGAAGCTGACCTGGTGGGTGGCCCGCACCACGCGTTGCGCGGTGCGGTATTCGAGACTCAGGTTATCCACCTTGAGCAAGGGCGGCGTGGCGACACGGCTCAGGTTGCTGGCCGTGTGGCCTGGCAATGGGGCGGTCATGATCGGTCAGCTCCCCTGCAGCGGGCGTTCATCCTGGAAGAAGTAGTCCTTCCACGATTCCGGCTTGTGCTTGATGGCGCCTACCCGATAGAGGAAGTCGGCCAGCTTGTAGGTGTTCTTTGGCGTGACGGTGAACTCGTACTGCGGGTTGTCGATCAGCTTGATCAGCGTGTCGCGGTCGATCTTGGCCTTGGTCACGCGGAGGTAAGTATCGGCGGCGGCCGCCTTGTCCTTCTGGGCGAAGTCCGCAGCTTCGGCCAGCGCATCGACGAAGGCCTTGTAGGTCTTGGGGTTGTCCTTGCGGAATTTCTCGGTGGCGAACAGCAAGGTCGGCGAGTTGGGACCGAGCAGGTCGTAGCTGTTGAGCACCACGTGCACGTTCTTGTTGGCCAGCACCTGGTCCTGGAACGGCGGGTTGGAGAAGTGCCCGTTGAGTTCGGTGCCGCCGGCCAGCAGCGCGGCAGTGGCATCCGGGTGCGGCACGGCCAGGGTGTATTTGTCGAGGCGATTGTATTCCTTGTCGCCCCACTGCTGGGCGGCGGCGTACTGCAGGAAGCGCGACTGCACCGAAACGCCTACCGCCGGTACGGCGATGCGGTCTTTGTCGGAGAGGTCGGCAATGGTCTTCACGTTGGGGTTGCTGCTGACCAGGTAGTACGGGAAGTTGCCCAGCGAGGCCACGGCCTTGACGTTCTGTCGGCCCTTGGTGCGGTCCCACACGGTCAACAGCGGGCCGACGCCGGCGCCGGCGATGTCCACCGAACCGGACAGTAGTGCGTCGTTGACGGCCGAACCACCCGACAGCTGGGCCCAATCGACTTCGATGTCGATGCCCTGCTCCTTGCCATGTTTTTCGATCAGATGCTGGTCACGCACTACGTTCAGCAGCAGGTAGACAATGCCGAACTGCTCGGCGATGCGAATCTTGCCTTCTGCTTGCGCCGTGGCGGGGGCCGCCAGGCTGCCGACGACCAGGCTTGCGCCCAGGCCAATGCTTGCCGCCAGGCGGCTGATGGATTTACGCATGATGGGTTTCCTCAGTCGTCAGAACGGGGCATCGCCCTGGATGGTGGTGCGGTACAGCTTGCGCCGCAGGTGTGCGGGGCAGCCGGTGGCCAGGTGGATCAGCGAGCGGTTGTCCCAGAACACCAGGTCGTGGGGCTGCCACTGATGGCGGTAGATGTTCTGCTCCAGCACGCTCAGGGCATACAGTTGTTTCAGCACGTCGCGGCTTTCGTCATCTGGCAGGCCGACGATGCGGGTGGTGAAGCCTTCGCTGACGAACAGCGCCTTGCGGCCGTTTTCCGGGTGGGTACGGACCACCGGGTGGATGACTTCCTGGACCTGCGCCAGCTGCTCGGCGGTCAGGGTCGGGCGCCAGTTGCCTTCGAACTTGGTCTCGGCGTAACGGGCGGTGTAGGAGTGAGCGGCACTGCGGCCCTCGACCACGTTGCGCAAGGCCGCGGGTACGGCGTCCCAGGCTTTGTGCATGTCGGCGAACAGGGTATCGCCGCCTTCACTGGGCAGCTCCTGGGCATGCAGCATGGAGCCGAGGCTGGGCAGTTCCTTGTACGACAGGTCCGAGTGCCAGAACTTGCCGGCATCGCCCAGGCCGATGTTCTGGCCGTTTTCGATGATGTTGGAAACGATCAGGATCTCGGGATGGCCGGCGAGCAGGAACTGTTTGAGCACATGGATCTGCAATGGGCCGAAGCGGCGGCTGAAGGCGATCTGCTGGTCGGGGCTGATGCGCTGGTCGCGGAACACCAGCACATGGTGGTCGAGGTGGGCGCGATGGATACGGGCGAAATCCTCGGCGTTGACCGGTCTGGCCAGGTCCAGGCCGATGATCTCGGCGCCTACGGCCCCGGAGAACGGGCGGATTTCGAAGCGTTGCGGCTGGGCGCTGTCGATGATCGACAAGGCGTTCGAGGCGGCTGACATTTTTCACTCCCACGCAGTGCGCGACTTCAATGGCGCGCAACGATCAGAAACGCACGGGGATTTCCCGTGTGGGTTCAAGTCGTGCGGCGCATCGATTGGTCGACGGGTACGCAGTGGAGGTGACTATAAAGTCATAAGAGTTATATTTTAAATACCGTTAACGAATAACCATAGCACTGCTGTAAGGGCGTTGCGCAGTCAGATCAGCCCGCCCTGCTCTTCTTCATCAATGAGGTTGTTCAGGCTGCTGAGCGCCTTGCGCGCTGTAGAACGGTTAAGCAGCTTGGCCTGCGCACCGGGGGGCAGGTCGGTGATCTTGAACACCCCTTTGGCGGTCAACACGTCGATCAGGTCCTCGAGCACGCGGATCATGTCCAGGTCGCTTTGCTTGAGCTGGTTGAGGCTGTTTTCCACGACGTCATCGGCAAACCATTCCTGGATATCGGCATGGTCAGCGGGAAGCATTTCGGTGAACTGGTCAAAAGCGGCCGCTTCTACCCGCCGCAACTGGCCGGCGGCATCGCGTTGCACGTAGAACATGGCGGTGTCCCTCGTCACGTTAGTCCTTTGATAGTAGACAGCAGCATAGGCAAAGATCGCCCGGCACGCAGGGCCGGCGCCAGAGTATGCGCTGTCGCAGGATGTCAGGAAAGAGCCGTGGCCGCTCAGAGGCCAATCGCCGGCAAGCAAGCTCCCACAGGTACCGCACAACTCTCAGGAGCTGCACAGTACCTGTGGGAGCCGGCTTGCCGGCAATCGGGCTGCAGGGCAGCCCGCTAGCGCATGAGCAATCAGCTGTCCTTGTTGTGGATGATGATGGTCGGGTCAGCACCGCTGATCAACGAGTTGATCGTGGTGTTGGACCAGTTCACCCCTTCCAGCTTGATGGTCACGTCGGCGTTGGCCAGGCCACCTTCGGCATTGAGCTTGCCTTCGCTGCTGACCTGCAGCGTCGTCGTACCGTCCACCGTGGTGAGTTTCAGGTAGTTGTCGATGGTGCTGCCCTTCTCGTTCTGCAGCAGGTCGCTCAAGTCGATCTTGTCTTTTTCGCCTACGTTGAAGTCCTTGATGACGTCATTGCCGGTATCGCCAGCCTTCCACACGAAGGTATCAGAACCGCTGCCGCCAATCAGGATATCGTGGCCCTGGCCACCGATCAGGGTGTCCTTGCCGCTACCGCCCAGCAGGATGTCGTTACCCTTGCCACCATCAAGCACGTCATCGCCACCTTGACCGAAGAGGATGTCGTTGCCATTGCCGCCGGACAGCAAGTCTTTACCGTCGTTGGCACCGGAGATATCGAACTCGGTGTAGTGCTCGGTAATGTACTGGTGGACATTACTGGTGGTGATGGAACTGGCTTCGACACCGCTCTTTTGCGCCACGTACGTCTGCAGCGCCTGATAGCCCTCACTGACGACACCGTTGAGAGTAATCAGGTCACCGAAGATGATGTCGTTGCCGTTACCACCATCGATGCTGTCAGCGCCCGGCAGAATCGCCTCGGAATGGCCGAGAATCGCCTTGGCCAGATCCGACGGATCAATGCCTGCCTGTGGTTTGCCAGCGGAGTCGTAAGGCTTCAGATCGTTCAGCGTGACATCGCTATTCAAGCCGATGGCCTGCACTTTACTCACGCCGTTGACGCCACCGAGCAAGCTGAAGCTCGCGGTGGTGCCTGCTGCCGACTCCTGATAGTTCCAATACTCACCGTAGCCAGAACCGTCCAGGCTGGAGAACTCGTAGGTGCCATCGCCCTGAGCATGCAAGGTGCCGACGGTGCTGGTGGACTGAAGCACCAACTCACCTTTCTTGTTCTCGCTGTAGGTCAGGACCTTGACCGTGCCACTGCTGCTGATCTCGACTTTGTGAGTCGAGTCGGCCCAGCCACTGAAGGTATCGCCAAGTTTGTAGTTGTTGACGTTGACCACGTCATCCAGGTACTTGCCATTGGTCCACAGCCGCGGGTTGGTATTCTCCCCGCTCTGGTAGTAGGTCGGCTTGCCGTCAGTGATGAAGTAAGTCAGGTTCTCCGCATTGGCGTTACTGCTGGCCATGGCGCTCTTGAAGAAGTTGGCCGTGGCCTTGAACGCGTCTTCGTAGTTGGTACCGCCGCCGCTTGCCATGGAGTTCAGTACGTTCTGCAGCTTGCTCAAGGCATTCGGGTCGGCAAGGTTCACCGCCACGTTCTGCTTGACCTGGGTATCGAAGTCCACCAGGAAGATGTTGACCGTGCCCGAGGTATCGGAGCCCAGGCTGGCCTTGAGCGTATTGAACACCGAGGCCAGCTGCGTCTTCGCGTCCGAAATCGACTTGTCACTCATGCTGCCCGAGCTGTCGACAATAAAGGCAATGTTGTAGTTCTTGCCCTGAACCACGTTCAGGCCAGACACGTCGGCGACCATGATGTCGTTGCCTTCGCTGCCGTTCAGCGTATCGCTGCCCGAGGTACCGACACTGGCCTTGTAGGTCGCAGCGTATACGGTCACCGGGATGTTGCCGGTGGTAACGGCCGAACCGCCCAGGCTTTCAGTGGCAACCGAGGTGACGGTAACGTCGAACGAACCTTTGTAATAGGCCGGTGGAGTCAAGGTCAGGCTGCTCAGTTTCCAGCCCGTCACATCGACTGGTCCAGTACCGACCGTGACAGTGTGGCCTGCACCATCGCTCAGCACGGTACCTTTCGGAATACCGCTGAGGGTCACGCTCAAGCTCTCGGAGCCATCGGTGTCGGTCAGGGCGGTAGAGATGCTGACCAGTTTCACCGAACCACCTTCCGGCCCTTCATTGAACTTGTAGCCGTCGTAGTAGCTCTGCCCATTGACGGTGTGCAGGTCGGACACGCCCAGGCCGGCGTTGGCCATCTCGGTCACGCTTTGGTACATCTTCAGGTTCGAGCTGCTCAGGTCAGTGACCGCACCCGAGCCTGCCTGGATGTTCAGGTCATAGCTGCCTGGGCCAGACTGGTTGGCATGGTAGACCTCGATCGGGTAGTAGCCACTGTTGTTCGGGGTGAAGGTACCCGAGATCTGGCCACCGGCCCCCCAGGTGGCCGTGACCACGGTCTTGCCACCAATGGTGACCACGAAGCTATCGTCGGCGGTCCCGCTGAAGGTGTAGGTCTTGCCGGCTTCCAGATAAATCAGGCCCGACGTTTTCGAGCCGGTGCCAGCGCCGACGCTGCCATCGGACTGCACATTGGTGGTGGTGCTGCTGGCGTTGGCATTGCCGGAGTTGGCAAAGACCGTCTTCAGGTCTTCGCCGGTAATACCATTACCACCAGTACCCAGGCCTTTGAGGCTGGTCCAGACTTCCTTGGTCAGGCCTTTGGAGTCGAAATCTGCGCTGCCGAAGCTCAGGGTCGGCTTGTCTGCAACCGGACTGATATCGACCTTCATGGTCACTTCGCTGCCCAGGTTGGTGCCATCGTTCGGCTTGAACTTGAACTGCGCGTAGTCAGCCTGCTGGTTCCCCACGCCGTTGCCACCGTAGCTGTCCCCACCCGACTGGTTGAGGGCCGGGACGAACTTCAGGTTCTGGGCCGTGATGTCAGCCTGGCTGACCACTTGGCCGACGGCCACATTCACCCATGCAGTACCATTGAAGAACTGCAAGCTGCCGGCGGCCGGGAGCGAGGTAATGGTCACGGACAGGCCGGTGTTGCTGTCGGCATCGGTGACTTTGAAGTCACTCCAGGCAAACACGTAGGCGGTGTCTTCCACGCCAAACACCGCACCGCCAGGCGAAACCGGCAGGTGGTCGTTGTCGAGGATGGCTGTGGTCACGCTGGCATTGTTGCTGTCGACCTTCAGGTTCTCGAAGCCTCCACCGGTGGCGGTTTCGATCTTCACAGTGAAGTTCTCGATACCCTCGACCAGCTTGTCGTCGATGGTCGCGATGTCGAACGTGGTGCCGTTGCTGTTGGCCGGGATCTTCACAGTGGTGATACCGGTGAAGTCCTCGCCATTCTTGGCGGTGCCGCTGTAGCTGAGGGTGATCGTGACCTCGGCCTTGGACGCATTGCTCAAGGTCAGCGTGTAGTGGCCGGTTTCGCCTTCGGTCAGTGACGTGGTGCCGCTGATGCCGACCGTGGCGACATCGCCCTGGTTGCCTGTACCCGGAACGCCCGAGCCAGGCTCGTCAGTGACGGTGGTGCTGACCGGGGTCTTGTCCAGGGTCAGTTGCTCGAACTTGCCCACGTCAGCGCCGGCGACCGAACCGATCGATTTGACCACAGGGTCGTTGGCGCCGGTGTAGACGTTGTCCGGGGCAGTGACGGTGACCGAACCAGTCGTGCCGTTGGCCGGCACGGTGATGACGGTCTTGCCATCGCTCAGCGTGAAGGTCAGCGCGCCGTGATTGTTGATCGGCAGACCGTCTTTGTTGGTCAGCGTGATGGTGTAGGTGATCTCGCCGCCTTCGGTGACCGAAGGGGTCGCGGTCAGCTTGGCCACCACTTCGTCTGTGGTGTCGGTCACCTGAACCGAAGCGTCGCCGCCCAGCTGCAGGTTCTCGAAGGTACGACCATCAACGTCCACAGCGGACTTGATGCCCAAGCTGATCTGGCCAGCATCGTTGTAGACGTCATCGCCTTGCGCAGCATGGGTGTACGGTGCACTGGTTTCGCCAGCCTTGATGGTGACCTGGGCGTTGTTGCTCAGGGTCACGACCAGGTCATGGGCCAGCGCCTGGTTGATGTGCACAGTGAAGGTCGGCTTGACGTTCTCGGCCACCGACGCCTGATCGGCGGTGATGGTGACCTGCACCAGGTCGCCTTGGTTGCCGGTACCCGGGGTGCCCGAGCCAGGTTCGTCGGTAACGGTGGTGCTGACCGGGGTCTTGTCCAGGGTCAGTTGCTCGAACTTGCCCACGTCAGCGCCGGTGACCGAACCGATCGATTTGACCACAGGGTCGTTGGCGCCGGTGTAGACGTTGTCCGGGGCAGTGACGGTGACCGAACCAGTCGTGCCGTTGGCCGGTACGGTGATAACGGTCTTGCCGTCGCTCAGCGTGAAGGTCAGGGCCGAGTGGTTATTGATCGGCAGACCGTCTTTGTTGGTCAGCGTGATGGTGTAGGTGATCTCGCCGCCTTCGGTGACCGAAGGGGTTGCGGTCAGTTTGGCCACCACTTCGTCGGTGGTGTCGGTCACTTGGACCGTAGCGTCGCCGCCCAGTTGCAGGTTCTCGAAGGTACGACCATCAACGTCCACAGCGGACTTGATGCCCAGGCTGATCTGGCCAGCATCGTTGTAGACGTCATCGCCTTGCGCAGCATGGGTGTACGGTGCACTGGTTTCCCCAGCCTTGATGGTGACCTGGGCATTGTTGCTCAGGGTCACGACCAGGTCGTGGGCCAGCGCCTGGTTGATGTGCACAGTGAAGGTCGGCTTGACGTTCTCGGCCACCGACGCCTGATCGGCGGTGATGGTGACCTGCACCAGGTCGCCTTGGTTGCCGGTACCCGGGGTGCCCGAGCCAGGTTCGTCGGTGACGGTGGTGCTGACCGGGGTCTTGTCCAAGGTCAGTTGCTCGAACTTGCCGACGTCAGCGCCAGTGACCGAACCGATCGATTTGACCACAGGGTCGTTGGCGCCGGTGTAGACGTTGTCCGGGGCAGTGACGGTAACCGAACCAGTCGTGCCGTTGGCCGGCACGGTGATGACGGTCTTGCCGTCGCTCAGCGTGAAGGTCAGGGCCGAGTGGTTATTGATCGGCAGACCGTCTTTGTTGGTCAGCGTGATGGTGTAGGTGATCTCGCCGCCTTCGGTGACCGAAGGGGTCGCGGTCAGTTTGGCCACCACTTCGTCGGTGGTGTCGGTCACCTGAACCGAAGCGTCGCCGCCCAGCTGCAGGTTCTCGAAGGTACGACCATCAACGTCCACAGCGGACTTGATGCCCAGGCTGATCTGGCCAGCATCGTTATAGACGTCATCGCCCTGCGCAGCATGGGTGTACGGTGCACTGGTTTCCCCAGCCTTGATGGTGACCTGGGCGTTGTTGCTCAGGGTCACGACCAGGTCATGGGCCAGCGCCTGGTTGATGTGCACAGTGAAGGTCGGATTGACGTTCTCGGCCACCGACGCCTGATCGGCGGTGATGGTGACCTGCACCAGGTCGCCTTGGTTGCCGGTACCCGGGGTGCCCGAGCCAGGTTCGTCGGTGACGGTGGTGCTGACCGGGGTCTTGTCCAGGGTCAGTTGCTCGAACTTGCCCACGTCAGCGCCAGTGACCGAACCGATCGATTTGACCACAGGGTCGTTGGCGCCGGTGTAGACGTTGTCCGGGGCAGTGACGGTGACCGAACCAGTCGTGCCGTTGGCCGGCACGGTGATGACGGTCTTGCCATCGCTCAGCGTGAAGGTCAACGCGCCGTGATTGTTGATCGGCAAGCCGTCTTTGTTGGTCAGCGTGATGGTGTAGGTGATCTCGCCGCCTTCGGTGACCGAAGGGGTGGCGGTCAGCTTGGCCACCACTTCGTCGGTGGTGTCGGTCACTTGGACCGTAGCGTCGCCGCCCAGTTGCAGGTTCTCGAAGGTACGACCATCAACGTCCACAGCGGACTTGATGCCCAGGCTGATCTGGCCAGCATCGTTGTAGACGTCATCGCCTTGCGCCGCATGGGTGTACGGTGCACTGGTTTCGCCAGCCTTGATGGTGACCTGGGCATTGTTGCTCAGGGTCACGACCAGGTCATGGGCCAGCGCCTGGTTGATGTGCACGGTGAAGGTCGGATTGACGTTCTCGGCCACCGAGGCCTGATCGGCAGTGATGGTGACCTGTACCAGGTCGCCTTCGTTGCCCGGGGTACCCGGCTCGTCGGTGACGGTGGTGCTGACCGGGGTCTTGTCCAGGGTCAGCTGCTCGAACTTGCCGACGTCAGCGCCATCAACGGTAGCAATGGACTTCACGACCGGATCGTTAGCACCCACATACACGTTGTCCGGGGCAGTCACAGTGACCGAACCAGTCGTGCCGTTGGCCGGCACGGTGATGACGGTCTTGCCGTCGCTCAGGGTGAAGGTCAGGGCCGAGTGGTTATTGATCGGCAGACCGTCTTTGTTGGTCAGCGTGATGGTGTAGGTGATCTCACCGCCTTCGGTGACCGAAGGGGTCGCGGTCAGCTTGGCCACCACTTCGTCGGTGGTGTCGGTCACTTGGACCGTAGCGTCGCCGCCCAGTTGCAGGTTCTCGAAGGTACGACCATCAACGTCCACAGCGGACTTGATGCCCAGGCTGATCTGGCCAGCATCGTTGTAGACGTCATCGCCTTGCGCCGCATGGGTGTACGGTGCACTGGTTTCGCCAGCCTTGATGGTGACCTGGGCATTGTTGCTCAGGGTCACGACCAGGTCATGGGCCAGCGCCTGGTTGATGTGCACGGTGAAGGTCGGATTGACGTTCTCGGCCACCGAGGCCTGATCGGCAGTGATGGTGACCTGTACCAGGTCGCCTTCGTTGCCCGGGGTACCCGGCTCGTCGGTGACGGTGGTGCTGACCGGGGTCTTGTCCAGGGTCAGCTGCTCGAACTTGCCGACGTCAGCGCCATCAACGGTAGCAATGGACTTCACGACCGGATCGTTAGCACCCACATACACGTTGTCCGGGGCAGTCACAGTGACCGAACCAGTCGTGCCGTTGGCCGGCACGGTGATGACGGTCTTGCCGTCGCTCAGGGTGAAGGTCAGGGCCGAGTGGTTATTGATCGGCAGACCGTCTTTGTTGGTCAGCGTGATGGTGTAGGTGATCTCACCGCCTTCGGTGACCGAAGGGGTCGCGGTCAGCTTGGCCACCACTTCGTCGGTGGTGTCGGTCACTTGGACCGTAGCGTCGCCGCCCAGTTGCAGGTTCTCGAAGGTACGACCATCAACGTCCACAGCGGACTTGATGCCCAGGCTGATCTGGCCAGCATCGTTGTAGACGTCATCGCCTTGCGCCGCATGGGTGTACGGTGCACTGGTTTCGCCAGCCTTGATGGTGACCTGGGCATTGTTGCTCAGGGTCACGACCAGGTCGTGGGCCAGCGCCTGGTTGATGTGCACGGTGAAGGTCGGCTTGACGTTCTCGGCCACCGACGCCTGATCGGCGGTGATGGTGACCTGCACCAGGTCGCCTTGGTTGCCGGTACCCGGGGTGCCCGAGCCAGGTTCGTCGGTGACGGTGGTGCTGACCGGGGTCTTGTCCAAGGTCAGTTGCTCGAACTTGCCGACGTCAGCGCCAGTGACCGAACCGATCGATTTGACCACAGGCTCGTTGGCGCCGGTGTAGACGTTGTCCGGGGCAGTGACGGTAACCGAACCAGTCGTGCCGTTGGCCGGCACGGTGATGACGGTCTTGCCGTCGCTCAGCGTGAAGGTCAGGGCCGAGTGGTTATTGATCGGCAGACCGTCTTTGTTGGTCAGCGTGATGGTGTAGGTGATCTCGCCGCCTTCGGTGACCGAAGGGGTCGCGGTCAGCTTGGCCACCACTTCGTCGGTGGTGTCGGTCACTTGAACCGTAGCGGCACCACCCAGCTGCAGATTTTCGAAAGTCGCACCGGTTGCATCCACAGCCGAACTGATGCCCAGGCTGATCTGGCCAGCGTCGTTGTAGACGTCATCGCCCTGCGCAGCATGGGTGTACGGTGCACTGGTTTCCCCAGCCTTGATGGTGACCTGGGCATTGTTGCTCAGGGTCACGACCAGGTCGTGGGCCAGCGCCTGGTTGATGTGCACGGTGAAGGTCGGATTGACGTTCTCGGCCACCGACGCCTGATCGGCGGTGATGGTGACCTGCACCAGGTCGCCTTGGTTGCCGGTGCCCGGGGTGCCCGAGCCAGGCTCGTCGGTGACTTCGGTGCTGACCTTGGTTTCGTCCAGCGTCAGCTGTTCGAATTTCCATGCATCAGCGCCACTGACGTATTTCAAGCTCTGCTCGACCGGAGCGTTCGCACCGCTATAGACATTGTCCGGGGCGGTCACGGTGACCGAACCGGTCGTACCATTGGCCGGGACGGTGATAACGGTCTTGCCGTCGCTCAGGGTGAAGGTCAGGGCCGAGTGGCTGTTGATCGGCAGACCGTCTTTGTTGGTCAGGGTCACGGTATAGGTGATCTGTCCACCTTCGCTGACAGTCTCGGTTGCAGTCAGTTTTGCCACAACTTCGTCGATTGTGTCGGTAACCTTGACCGAAGCGTTCTCGCCCAGTTGCAGGTTCTCGAAGGTACGACCGTCGATGTCCGACGCCGACTTGATGCCGAGGGAAATTTCGCCGCTATCCAGATAGACGTCGTCACCCTGTGCCGCATGGACATAAGGTTCGCTCGAAGTCTGACCGGCTTTGATGGTGACCTGTGCATCGTTACTCAGGGTCACGACAAGGTCATGATCCAGTGCAGTGTTGATATGCACAGTGAAGCTCGGTTTGACGTTCTCGGCTACCGAAGTCTGGTCAGCAGTGATGGTGACCTTGACCACGTCACCCTGGTTGCCGGTGCCCGGGGTACCCGAACCAGGCTCGTCGGTGACCTCGGTGCTAACCTTGGTTTCGTTCAACGTCAGGTGCTCGAATTTCCACGCATCAGCGCCGCTGACGTATTTCAGGCTCTGCTCGACCGGTGCGTTCGCACCGGTATAGACGTTGTCAGGGGCCGTTACGGTGACCGAACCCGTGGTACCGTTGGCCGGCACGGTAATAGTGGTCTTGCCGTCGCTCAGGGTGAAGGTCAATGCCGAGTGGTTGCTGATCGGCAGACCGTCTTGGTTGGTCAGGGTCACGGTGTAGGTGATCTGACCACCTTCGGTTACGGTCTCGGTTGCTGTCAGTGTGGCCACAACTTCGCTGATCGTGTCAGTAACCTGAACCGAGGCGGCGCCACCCAACTGCAGGTTTTCGAACGGCCGACCATCGACATCCACCGCCGAGGTGATGCCGAGGGTGATTTCGCCGCTATCCAGATAGACATCATCGCCCTGCGCCGCGTGCTCGTACGCTGCGCTGGTTTCGCCAGCCTTGATGGTGACCTGGGCATTGTTGCTCAGGGTCACGACCAGGTCGTGGGCCAGCGCCTGGTTGATGTGCACGGTGAAGGTCGGATTGACGTTCTCGGCCACCGAGGCCTGGTCGGCAGTGATGGTGACCTTGACCAGGTCACCTTCGTTGCCCGGGGTACCCGGCTCGTCGGTGACGGTGGTGCTGACCGGGGTCTTGTCCAGGGTCAGCTGCTCGAACTTGCCGACGTCAACGCCATCAACGGTAGCAATGGACTTCACGACCGGATCGTTAGCACCCACATACACGTTGTCCGGGGCAGTCACAGTGACCGAACCAGTCGTGCCGTTGGCCGGCACGGTGATGACGGTCTTGCCGTCGCTCAGGGTGAAGGTCAGGGCCGAGTGGTTATTGATCGGCAGACCGTCTTTGTTGGTCAGCGTGATGGTGTAGGTGATCTCGCCGCCTTCGGTGACCGAAGGGGTTGCGGTCAGTTTGGCCACCACTTCGTCGGTGGTGTCGGTCACTTGAACCGTAGCGGCACCACCCAGCTGCAGATTTTCGAAGGTCGCACCGGTTGCATCCACAGCCGAACTGATGCCCAGGCTGATCTGGCCAGCGTCGTTATAGACGTCATCGCCCTGCGCAGCATGGGTGTACGGGGCACTGGTTTCGCCAGCCTTGATGGTGACCTGGGCATTGTTGCTCAGGGTCACGACCAGGTCATGGGCCAGCGCCTGGTTGATGTGCACGGTGAAGGTCGGATTGACGTTCTCGGCCACCGAGGCCTGATCGGCAGTGATGGTGACCTGTACCAGGTCGCCTTCGTTGCCCGGGGTACCCGGCTCGTCGGTGACGGTGGTGCTGACCGGAGTCTTGTCCAGGGTCAGCTGCTCGAACTTGCCGACGTCAGCGCCAGTGACCGAACCGATCGATTTGACCACAGGGTCGTTGGCGCCGGTGTAGACGTTGTCCGGGGCAGTGACGGTAACCGAACCAGTCGTGCCGTTGGCCGGCACGGTGATGACGGTCTTGCCATCGCTCAGGGTGAAGGTCAGGGCCGAGTGGTTATTGATCGGCAGACCGTCTTTGTTGGTCAGCGTGATGGTGTAGGTGATCTCGCCGCCTTCGGTGACCGAAGGGGTTGCGGTCAGTTTGGCCACCACTTCGTCGGTGGTGTCGGTCACTTGAACCGTAGCGGCACCACCCAGCTGCAGATTTTCGAAAGTCGCACCGGTTGCATCCACAGCCGAACTGATGCCCAGGCTGATCTGGCCAGCATCGTTATAGACGTCATCGCCCTGCGCCGCATGGGTGTACGGTGCACTGGTTTCCCCAGCCTTGATGGTGACCTGGGCATTGTTGCTCAGGGTCACGACCAGGTCGTGGGCCAGCGCCTGGTTGATGTGCACGGTGAAGGTCGGATTGACGTTCTCGGCCACCGAGGCCTGGTCGGCAGTGATGGTGACCTGTACCAGGTCGCCTTCGTTGCCCGGGGTACCCGGCTCGTCGGTGACGGTGGTGCTGACCGGAGTCTTGTCCAGGGTCAGCTGCTCGAACTTGCCGACGTCAGCGCCAGTGACCGAACCGATCGATTTGACCACAGGGTCGTTGGCGCCGGTGTAGACGTTGTCCGGGGCAGTGACGGTAACCGAACCAGTCGTGCCGTTGGCCGGCACGGTGATGACGGTCTTGCCATCGCTCAGGGTGAAGGTCAGGGCCGAGTGGTTATTGATCGGCAGACCGTCTTTGTTGGTCAGCGTGATGGTGTAGGTGATCTCGCCGCCTTCGGTGACCGAAGGGGTTGCGGTCAGTTTGGCCACCACTTCGTCGGTGGTGTCGGTCACTTGAACCGTAGCGGCACCACCCAGCTGCAGATTTTCGAAGGTCGCACCGGTTGCATCCACAGCCGAACTGATGCCCAGGCTGATCTGGCCAGCGTCGTTATAGACGTCATCGCCCTGCGCAGCATGGGTGTACGGGGCACTGGTTTCGCCAGCCTTGATGGTGACCTGGGCATTGTTGCTCAGGGTCACGACCAGGTCATGGGCCAGCGCCTGGTTGATGTGCACGGTGAAGGTCGGATTGACGTTCTCGGCCACCGAGGCCTGATCGGCAGTGATGGTGACCTGTACCAGGTCGCCTTCGTTGCCCGGGGTACCCGGCTCGTCGGTGACGGTGGTGCTGACCGGGGTCTTGTCCAGAGTCAGCTGCTCGAACTTGCCGACGTCAACGCCATCAACGGTAGCAATGGACTTCACGACCGGATCGTTAGCACCCACATACACGTTGTCCGGGGCAGTCACAGTAACCGAACCAGTCGTGCCGTTGGCCGGTACGGTGATAACGGTCTTGCCATCGCTCAGCGTGAAGGTCAACGCGCCGTGATTGTTGATCGGCAGGCCGTCTTTGTTGGTCAGCGTGATGGTGTAGGTGATCTCGCCGCCTTCGGTGACCGAAGGGGTTGCGGTCAGTTTGGCCACCACTTCGTCGGTGGTGTCGGTCACTTGAACCGTAGCGGCACCACCCAGCTGCAGATTTTCGAAGGTCGCACCGGTTGCATCCACAGCCGAACTGATGCCCAGGCTGATCTGGCCAGCGTCGTTATAGACGTCATCGCCCTGCGCAGCATGGGTGTACGGGGCACTGGTTTCGCCAGCCTTGATGGTGACCTGGGCATTGTTGCTCAGGGTCACGACCAGGTCATGGGCCAGCGCCTGGTTGATGTGCACGGTGAAGGTCGGATTGACGTTCTCGGCCACCGAGGCCTGATCGGCAGTGATGGTGACCTGTACCAGGTCGCCTTCGTTGCCCGGGGTACCCGGCTCGTCGGTGACGGTGGTGCTGACCGGGGTCTTGTCCAGAGTCAGCTGCTCGAACTTGCCGACGTCAACGCCATCAACGGTAGCAATGGACTTCACGACCGGATCGTTAGCACCCACATACACGTTGTCCGGGGCAGTCACAGTAACCGAACCAGTCGTGCCGTTGGCCGGTACGGTGATAACGGTCTTGCCATCGCTCAGCGTGAAGGTCAACGCGCCGTGATTGTTGATCGGCAGGCCGTCTTTGTTGGTCAGCGTGATGGTGTAGGTGATCTCGCCGCCTTCGGTGACCGAAGGGGTTGCGGTCAGTTTGGCCACCACTTCGTCGGTGGTGTCGGTCACTTGAACCGTAGCGGCACCACCCAGCTGCAGATTTTCGAAGGTCGCACCGGTTGCATCCACAGCCGAACTGATGCCCAGGCTGATCTGGCCAGCGTCGTTATAGACGTCATCGCCCTGCGCAGCATGGGTGTACGGGGCACTGGTTTCGCCAGCCTTGATGGTGACCTGGGCATTGTTGCTCAGGGTCACGACCAGGTCATGGGCCAGCGCCTGGTTGATGTGCACGGTGAAGGTCGGATTGACGTTCTCGGCCACCGAGGCCTGATCGGCAGTGATGGTGACCTGTACCAGGTCGCCTTCGTTGCCCGGGGTACCCGGCTCGTCGGTGACGGTGGTGCTGACCGGGGTCTTGTCCAGAGTCAGCTGCTCGAACTTGCCGACGTCAACGCCATCAACGGTAGCAATGGACTTCACGACCGGATCGTTAGCACCCACATACACGTTGTCCGGGGCAGTCACAGTAACCGAACCAGTCGTGCCGTTGGCCGGTACGGTGATAACGGTCTTGCCATCGCTCAGCGTGAAGGTCAACGCGCCGTGATTGTTGATCGGCAGGCCGTCTTTGTTGGTCAGCGTGATGGTGTAGGTGATCTCGCCGCCTTCGGTGACCGAAGGGGTTGCGGTCAGTTTGGCCACCACTTCGTCGGTGGTGTCGGTCACTTGAACCGTAGCGGCACCACCCAGCTGCAGATTTTCGAAGGTCGCACCGGTTGCATCCACAGCCGAACTGATGCCCAGGCTGATCTGGCCAGCGTCGTTATAGACGTCATCGCCCTGCGCAGCATGGGTGTACGGGGCACTGGTTTCGCCAGCCTTGATGGTGACCTGGGCATTGTTGCTCAGGGTCACGACCAGGTCGTGGGCCAGCGCCTGGTTGATGTGCACGGTGAAGGTCGGATTGACGTTCTCGGCCACCGAGGCCTGGTCGGCAGTGATGGTGACCTGTACCAGGTCGCCTTCGTTGCCCGGGGTACCCGGCTCGTCGGTGACGGTGGTGCTGACCGGAGTCTTGTCCAGGGTCAGCTGCTCGAACTTGCCGACGTCAGCGCCAGTGACCGAACCGATCGATTTGACCACAGGGTCGTTGGCGCCGGTGTAGACGTTGTCCGGGGCAGTGACGGTGACCGAACCAGTCGTGCCGTTGGCCGGTACGGTGATAACGGTCTTGCCGTCGCTCAGCGTGAAGGTCAACGCGCCGTGATTGTTGATCGGCAGGCCGTCTTTGTTGGTCAGCGTGATGGTGTAGGTGATCTCGCCGCCTTCGGTGACCGAAGGGGTCGCGGTCAGCTTAGCCACAACCTCACTGATGGTGTCCGAGATTTCAACGGTAGCCGGGCCACCCAAGGCCAGCTTCTCAAAGGTGGCACCCGAAACAGTGGCGTCGGTAACGCTAAGGGTAATAGAGCTGGCGTCCTTGATGACATCGTCACCCTGGGCCGAGGTCTTGTACTCGACTTCGGTTTTACCGGCCTCGATGGTCACGGTGTCGCCGTTCGACAGGGTTACTGTCAGTGGCCGGTCCAGCGCTTGGCTTACTTTCACAGTGAAGGAAGGCTGCTGGTCTTCGGTCACACTGCCATTGCCGACGATGCTTACAGTGACGGTATCGATGCTATCGCTGATAACGGTCGAAGCTGGCGTCGGGTTCGGCACCAACTGCTCGAAGTTGCCACCCGTGGCGTTCTCGATGGTCACGCTAACGGTCGAGCCGTTGTTGTAGACGTCGTTGGCCGGGGTTTCGAAGTCGACGCTGCCCTGGGTCTTGCCAGCCTCGACAGTGATGGTCTGGCCATTGGACAGGGTCACGGTCACCGGGGTCTGCGCCGGGTTGCTCAGGGTCACGGTGTAGGTGATCACGCCGCCTTCGGTCACCGACGGGTTCGCCGTCAGGGTCGCGGTGGTGGTGTCGACCGAGTCGTTGATGGTGGTCTGAGCCGGGGTCGGGTTCGGCACCAACTGCTCGAAGTTGCCACCGGTCGCACCGGTAATCGTGGTGCTGACGGTCGAGCCGTTGTTGTAGACGTCATTGGCCGGGGTTTCGAAGTCGACGCTGCCCTGGGTCTTGCCGGCTTCGATGGTGATGGTCTGGCCATTGGACAGGGTCACGGTCACCGGCGACTGGGCCGGGTTGCTCAGGGTCACGGTGTAGGTGATCACGCCGCCTTCGGTGACGCTTGGCGAAGCAGTCAGGGTCGCGGTGGTGGTGTCGACCGAGTCATTGATGGTGGTCTGAGCCGGCGTCGGGTTCGGCACCAACTGCTCGAAGTTGCCGCCCGTGGCGCTTTCGATGGTCACGCTGACGGTCGAGCCGTTGTTGTAAACGTCGTTGGCCGGCGTCTGGAAGTCGACACTGCCCTGGGTCTTACCGGCCTCGATGGTGATGGTCTGGCCGTTGGACAGGGTTACGGTCACCGGGGTCTGCGCTGGGTTGCTCAGGGTCACGGTGTAAGTGATCACGCCGCCTTCGGTCACCGACGGGTTCGCCGTCAGAGTCGCGGTGGTAGTGTCGACCGAGTCGTTGATGGTGGTCTGAGCTGGTGTCGGGTTCGGCACCAACTGCTCGAAGTTGCCACCGGTCGCACCGGTAATCGTGGTGCTGACGGTCGAGCCGTTGTTGTAGACATCGTTGGCCGGCGTCTGGAAGTCGACACTGCCCTGGGTCTTACCGGCCTCAATGGTGATGGTCTGGCCGTTGGACAGGGTCACGGTCACCGGCGACTGGGCCGGGTTGCTCAGGGTCACGGTGTAGGTGATCACGCCACCTTCGGTGACGCTTGGCGAAGCAGTCAGGGTCGCGGTGGTGGTGTCGACCGAGTCGTTGATCGTGGTCTGAGCCGGCGTCGGGTTCGGCGACAGTTGCTCGAAGTTGCCGCCCGTGGCGCTTTCGATGGTCACGCTGACGGTCGAGCCGTTGTTGTAAACGTCGTTGGCCGGCGTCTGGAAGTCGACACTGCCCTGGGTCTTACCGGCCTCGATGGTGATGGTCTGGCCGTTGGACAGGGTTACGGTCACCGGCGACTGGGCCGGGTTGCTCAGGGTCACGGTGTAAGTGATGACGCCGCCTTCGGTGACGCTTGGCGAAGCAGACAGGGTCGCGGTGGTGGTGTCGACCGAGTCATTGATGGTGGTCTGAGCCGGTGTCGGGTTCGGCACCAACTGCTCGAAGTTACCGCCCGTGGCGTTCTCGATGGTCACGCTAACGGTCGAGCCGTTGTTGTAGACATCGTTGGCCGGGGTTTCGAAGTCGACGCTACCTTGGGTCTTGCCGGCTTCGATGGTGATGGTCTGGCCGTTGGACAGGGTTACGGTCACCGGGGTCTGGGCCGGGTTGCTCAGGGTCACGGTGTAGGTGATGACGCCGCCTTCGGTGACGCTTGGCGAAGCAGTCAGGGTCGCGGTGGTAGTGTCGACCGAGTCGTTGATGGTGGTCTGAGCCGGCGTCGGGTTCGGCACCAACTGCTCGAAGTTACCGCCCGTGGCGTTCTCGATGGTCACGCTAACGGTCGAGCCGTTGTTGTAGACGTCGTTGGCCGGGGTTTCGAAGTCGACACTGCCCTGGGTCTTACCGGCCTCGATGGTGATGGTCTGGCCGTTGGACAGGGTTACGGTCACCGGGGTCTGCGCTGGGTTGCTCAGGGTCACGGTGTAAGTGATCACGCCGCCTTCGGTCACCGACGGGTTCGCCGTCAGGGTCGCGGTGGTGGTGTCGACCGAGTCATTGATGGTGGTCTGAGCCGGCGTCGGGTTCGGCACCAACTGCTCGAAGTTACCGCCCGTGGCGTTCTCGATGGTCACGCTAACGGTCGAGCCGTTGTTGTAGACATCGTTGGCCGGGGTTTCGAAGTCGACGCTGCCTTGGGTCTTGCCGGCTTCGATGGTGATGGTCTGGCCATTGGACAGGGTCACGGTCACCGGGGTCTGCGCTGGGTTGCTCAGGGTCACGGTGTAGGTGATCACGCCACCTTCGGTGACGCTTGGCGAAGCAGTCAGGGTCGCGGTGGTGGTGTCCACCGAATCATTGATGGTGGTCTGAGCCGGCGTCGGGTTCAGCACCAACTGCTCGAAGTTGCCACCGGTCGCACCGGTAATCGTGGTGCTGACGGTCGAGCCGTTGTTGTAGACGTCGTTGGCCGGGGTTTCGAAGTCGACGCTGCCCTGGGTCTTGCCAGCCTCGATGGTGATGGTCTGCCCATTGGACAGGGTTACGGTCACCGGAGTCTGCGCTGGGTTGCTCAGGGTCACGGTGTAAGTGATCACGCCGCCTTCGGTCACCGACGGGTTCGCCGTCAGGGTCGCGGTGGTGGTGTCGACCGAGTCGTTGATGGTGGTCTGAGCCGGCGTCGGGTTCGGCACCAACTGCTCGAAGTTGCCACCGGTCGCACCGGTAATCGTGGTGCTGACGGTCGAGCCGTTGTTGTAGACGTCATTGGCCGGGGTTTCGAAGTCAACACTGCCCTGGGTCTTGCCAGCCTCGATGGTGATGGTCTGGCCATTGGACAGGGTTACGGTCACCGGCGACTGGGCCGGGTTGCTCAGGGTCACGGTGTAGGTGATCACGCCACCTTCGGTGACGCTTGGCGAAGCAGTCAGGGTCGCGGTGGTAGTGTCGACCGAGTCATTGATGGTGGTCTGAGCCGGCGTCGGGTTCGGCGTCAGTTGCTCGAAGTTGCCGCCCGTGGCGCTTTCGATGGTCACGCTGACGGTCGAGCCGTTGTTGTAAACGTCGTTGGCCGGCGTCTGGAAGTCAACACTGCCCTGGGTCTTACCGGCCTCGATGGTGATGGTCTGGCCGTTGGACAGGGTCACGGTCACCGGAGTCTGCGCCGGGTTGCTCAGGGTCACGGTGTAGGTGATCACGCCGCCTTCGGTCACCGACGGGTTCGCCGTCAGGGTCGCGGTGGTGGTGTCGACCGAGTCATTGATGGTGGTCTGAGCCGGCGTCGGGTTCGGCACCAACTGCTCGAAGTTACCGCCCGTGGCGTTCTCGATGGTCACGCTAACGGTCGAGCCGTTGTTGTAGACGTCATTGGCCGGGGTTTCGAAGTCAACACTGCCCTGGGTCTTGCCAGCCTCGATGGTGATGGTCTGGCCATTGGACAGGGTTACGGTCACCGGCGACTGGGCCGGGTTGCTCAGGGTCACGGTGTAGGTGATCACGCCACCTTCGGTGACGCTTGGCGAAGCAGCCAGGGTCGCGGTGGTAGTGTCCACCGAATCATTGATGGTGGTCTGAGCCGGCGTCGGGTTCGGCACCAACTGCTCGAAGTTGCCACCGGTCGCACCGGTAATCGTGGTGCTGACGGTCGAGCCGTTGTTGTAGACGTCATTGGCCGGGGTTTCGAAGTCGACGCTGCCTTGGGTCTTGCCGGCTTCGATGGTGATGGTCTGGCCATTGGACAGGGTCACGGTCACCGGGGTCTGCGCTGGGTTGCTCAGGGTCACGGTGTAGGTGATCACGCCACCTTCGGTGACGCTTGGCGAAGCAGTCAGGGTCGCGGTGGTGGTGTCGACCGAGTCATTGATGGTGGTCTGAGCCGGCGTCGGGTTCGGCGTCAGTTGCTCGAAGTTGCCGCCCGTGGCGCTTTCGATGGTCACGCTGACGGTCGAGCCGTTGTTGTAAACGTCGTTGGCCGGCGTCTGGAAGTCAACACTGCCCTGGGTCTTACCGGCCTCGATGGTGATGGTCTGGCCATTGGACAGGGTTACGGTCACCGGAGTCTGCGCCGGGTTGCTCAGGGTCACGGTGTAGGTGATCACGCCGCCTTCGGTCACCGACGGGTTCGCCGTCAGGGTCGCGGTGGTGGTGTCGACCGAGTCGTTGATGGTGGTCTGAGCCGGCGTCGGGTTCGGCACCAACTGCTCGAAGTTACCGCCCGTGGCGTTCTCGATGGTCACGCTAACGGTCGAGCCGTTGTTGTAGACGTCATTGGCCGGGGTTTCGAAGTCAACACTGCCCTGGGTCTTGCCAACCTCGATGGTGATGGTCTGGCCATTGGACAGGGTCACGGTCACCGGGGTCTGCGCTGGGTTGCTCAGGGTCACGGTGTAGGTGATCACGCCACCTTCGGTGACGCTTGGCGAAGCAGTCAGGGTCGCGGTGGTGGTGTCGACCGAGTCATTGATGGTGGTCTGAGCCGGCGTCGGGTTCGGCGTCAGTTGCTCGAAGTTGCCGCCCGTGGCGCTTTCGATGGTCACGCTGACGGTCGAGCCGTTGTTGTAAACGTCGTTGGCCGGCGTCTGGAAGTCAACACTGCCCTGGGTCTTACCGGCCTCGATGGTGATGGTCTGGCCATTGGACAGGGTCACGGTCACCGGGGTCTGCGCTGGGTTGCTCAGGGTCACGGTGTAAGTGATCACGCCGCCTTCGGTCACCGACGGGTTCGCCGTCAGGGTCGCGGTGGTGGTGTCGACCGAGTCGTTGATGGTGGTCTGAGCCGGCATCGGGTTCGGCACCAACTGCTCGAAGTTGCCACCGGTCGCACCGGTAATCGTGGTGCTGACGGTCGAGCCGTTGTTGTAGACGTCATTGGCCGGGGTTTCGAAGTCGACGCTGCCCTGGGTCTTGCCAGCCTCGATGGTGATGGTCTGGCCATTGGACAGGGTTACGGTCACCGGAGTCTGCGCCGGGTTGCTCAGGGTCACGGTGTAGGTGATCACGCCGCCTTCGGTCACCGACGGGTTCGCCGTCAGGGTCGCGGTGGTGGTGTCGACCGAGTCGTTGATGGTGGTCTGAGCCGGCGTCGGGTTCGGCACCAACTGCTCGAAGTTACCGCCCGTGGCGTTCTCGATGGTCACGCTAACGGTCGAGCCGTTGTTGTAGACGTCATTGGCCGGGGTTTCGAAGTCAACACTGCCCTGGGTCTTGCCAACCTCGATGGTGATGGTCTGGCCATTGGACAGGGTCACGGTCACCGGGGTCTGCGCTGGGTTGCTCAGGGTCACGGTGTAGGTGATCACGCCACCTTCGGTGACGCTTGGCGAAGCAGTCAGGGTCGCGGTGGTGGTGTCGACCGAGTCATTGATGGTGGTCTGAGCCGGCGTCGGGTTCGGCGTCAGTTGCTCGAAGTTGCCGCCCGTGGCGCTTTCGATGGTCACGCTGACGGTCGAGCCGTTGTTGTAAACGTCGTTGGCCGGCGTCTGGAAGTCAACACTGCCCTGGGTCTTACCGGCCTCGATGGTGATGGTCTGGCCATTGGACAGGGTCACGGTCACCGGGGTCTGCGCTGGGTTGCTCAGGGTCACGGTGTAAGTGATCACGCCGCCTTCGGTCACCGACGGGTTCGCCGTCAGGGTCGCGGTGGTGGTGTCGACCGAGTCGTTGATGGTGGTCTGAGCCGGCATCGGGTTCGGCACCAACTGCTCGAAGTTGCCACCGGTCGCACCGGTAATCGTGGTGCTGACGGTCGAGCCGTTGTTGTAGACGTCATTGGCCGGGGTTTCGAAGTCGACGCTGCCCTGGGTCTTGCCAGCCTCGATGGTGATGGTCTGGCCATTGGACAGGGTTACGGTCACCGGAGTCTGCGCCGGGTTGCTCAGGGTCACGGTGTAGGTGATCACGCCGCCTTCGGTCACCGACGGGTTCGCCGTCAGGGTCGCGGTGGTGGTGTCGACCGAGTCATTGATGGTGGTCTGAGCCGGCGTCGGGTTCGGCACCAACTGCTCGAAGTTACCGCCCGTGGCGTTCTCGATGGTCACGCTAACGGTCGAGCCGTTGTTGTAGACGTCATTGGCCGGGGTTTCGAAGTCAACACTGCCCTGGGTCTTGCCAGCCTCGATGGTGATGGTCTGGCCATTGGACAGGGTTACGGTCACCGGCGACTGGGCCGGGTTGCTCAGGGTCACGGTGTAGGTGATCACGCCACCTTCGGTGACGCTTGGCGAAGCAGCCAGGGTCGCGGTGGTAGTGTCCACCGAATCATTGATGGTGGTCTGAGCCGGCGTCGGGTTCGGCACCAACTGCTCGAAGTTGCCACCGGTCGCACCGGTAATCGTGGTGCTGACGGTCGAGCCGTTGTTGTAGACGTCATTGGCCGGGGTTTCGAAGTCGACGCTGCCCTGGGTCTTGCCGGCTTCGATGGTGATGGTCTGGCCATTGGACAGGGTTACGGTCACCGGCGACTGGGCCGGGTTGCTCAGGGTCACGGTGTAGGTGATCACGCCACCTTCGGTGACGCTTGGCGAAGCAGTCAGGGTCGCGGTGGTGGTGTCCACCGAATCATTGATGGTGGTCTGAGCCGGCGTCGGGTTCGGCACCAACTGCTCGAAGTTGCCACCGGTCGCACCGGTAATCGTGGTGCTGACGGTCGAGCCGTTGTTGTAGACATCGTTGGCCGGCGTCTGGAAGTCGACACTGCCCTGGGTCTTGCCAGCCTCGATGGTGATGGTCTGGCCATTGGACAGGGTTACGGTCACCGGGGTCTGGGCCGGGTTGCTCAGGGTCACGGTGTAGGTGATGACGCCACCTTCGGTGACGCTTGGCGAAGCGGTCAGGGTCGCGGTGGTGGTGTCGACCGAGTCGTTGATGGTGGTCTGAGCCGGTGTCGGGTTCGGCACCAACTGCTCGAAGTTGCCACCGGTCGCACCGGTAATCGTGGTGCTGACGGTAGAGCCGTTGTTGTAGACGTCGTTGGCCGGCGTCTGGAAGTCGACACTGCCCTGGGTCTTGCCTGCCTCGATGGTGATGGTCTGGCCATTGGACAGGGTCACGGTCACCGGGGTCTGGGCCGGGTTGCTCAGGGTCACGGTGTAGGTGATCACGCCACCTTCGGTGACGCTTGGCGAAGCAGTCAGCGTCGCCGTAGTGGTGTCAATGGTATCGGTAACCTGGGTAACCGCTGGTGTTTGCGGCACTGTCACCGTTAGCCCGCCGCCCCCGGTGGTGCCCGTTACAGTCGCCGAAATCTGGCCACCGTCGATATACGGGGTATCATTCGCCGGGACCACGACGTTGGTGCTACCAGTGGTCTGCCCGGCCGGAATGACGATTACGGCACCGTTGGACAGGGTGACCACCAGATTGGTGGTCGGCGCCTGGCCAACCGTAGCGGTATAAACGATTACGCCCCCCGCTTCGCTGATGGAAGGGGTAGCGCCAAGAACCAGATCGGTAGCGACGCTGGTGTCCGTCGTCGGCGTATCCACCTGGTTGTTGCTGGTGCTATCCAGCACGCCAACCTCTTCGCTATCAAGCACGGCTGCAAAGCCCAGCCCGTCAGTCGCGAAGCCGACGGTAGGGTCGACCCGGCCCGCTGTTTCTTCGAGCATGACAAAGCTGTGACCACCACCCAGCGCGCCACCACCGCCTGCTGCCGATGGGCCAGCAGCAGTCGCTTCAAGCTCGGTAGTCGGGTCGACACCGGCAGCGATCGCCTGTTGCAGCTCTTCCACCGACGGCGCGGCCTGTGCGGTCGCCTGACTCAGGTCGGTGCTGCTGCCCGGCGCATCAGCGCTCCACTGGCTGTCGCGACCCAGGTCGAGCAGACGGCCATCGGCCAGTTCCAACGTAACTGCACCGCCCGGGCCAGTGAGCACTTCCTCACCGGCCAGCAGGCGGTCCCCTTCGATCAGAACACGCCGGATGCCCTCTGGGGATACCGCAATAACCTGGCCGACAATACTTTTGACGATGGCTACAACGCTGCTCATTGGACTCTCCGTGTGACCCGATGGGGTACTTCCCTGCCAGAGCGGCACTTGTAAGCCACTTCAGGCGGAACTATGTCGATGATCTCTTGACGTTTTTTGACGTCAATATTCCGTCTATAACTTTTTGGAATTGCCTAACTGCCAAACTATTGACCTTATAGATGCCATCCTAAACAATCACCAATGTAATGTCACATTGATATTTGAACCTTAGCCAAGCGTTTCTTGAGGACAAATGTCGCACATCAGCGAAAGCGCGTTTACCGGTCACTCAAAGTGCCTTTTTCCACGCTTTGGTAGCCATAAACAATGCGGCAGGACAACCGTCCATCGGCAGCTGTCAAAGGTTCAGGTGTCAATATTCAGGTCATTTTCGCTTGCTCAGGCCACTGCTTGGCTACAAGCACAAACCTTGCCTGAAGACAGCCAGGCAGTGATCGGGAAGCCCCGCAAAGTCTTGGCCGCGCTGCAGCTCCCGGCATCAGCAGCCCGTAGCGCTGCATAAGTCGGCGCAGCGATTGCCGTAGATCAAAGAGATAGCGAACAACTGCGCAAATACTGCCAGCCCGAATAGTAGGAAAGCATTGCCGACTGTTAAGCCCAAACCTGTCAGCACCTGCTTTCTAATAGATGAATTTTGACTAATTAGTTGCAAAATACCGTCAACAAGTCAGCGCCTGTTTCCTGACAAAGGTATAAGTCGATACCGACTACACCTCTGCCGCCAACCGGATAGCAGGCTATGCTGCAAACTAGCGCGGCTTGTGTGCTGACTGGATCAGAAATGAAACATCCACCACTCAGCATCGTCTGCCAGGACTGAAGATCGTAGAATTGTTTACTCAATACCGATTCAAGGCGACCATTGGCCGGTTGCCCAAGCGTCAGGGTGCCGTAGCCTCATGACCACTGCCTGGCAGCACCATTGAAGCCAGGGTGACCGGCCAGAACGGCGGTACACCCACCCCACCCACCACAAGGATGAAGAGAGCGCCGCGTGGAATCCGAAGTCAGTCGAGTCCAACTCAGCCACGATCCACGCAGTCAGCATGACGATCCCCTGCTGGATAGTTTGCTGAGCCTGTGTGTCCTGCACCAGAAACCCGCCAGCCGGGTCATGCTGACCACCGGCCTGCCGCTGCCCGCCCAGCGCCTGAGCCCCGAGCTGCTGCCCCGCGCTGCCGCCCGGGCCGGCCTGCAGGGGCGCCTGCTGCAGCGCAAGCTGGAGCAGATCCCGAGCATCGCCATGCCGGCCATGTTGCTGCTCAAGGAAGGCCGCAGCGCCGTCTTGCTGGGCTGGGAGAACGAAGACACCGCGCGCCTGCTGCTCAGCGAGAGCGATGGCGGCGAGGTGCATGTCAGCCGCGAAGCCCTGCAGAGCGATTACAGTGGCCGGGTGTTCTTCGCCCAGCCGCAGCACAAGTTCGACGTCAACCACGGCAACCTCATCCCGCGGGCGAAGTCGTGGTTCCGCGATACCTTGCTGCGCAGCAAGTGGCTATATATCGACGCCATTGCCGCCAGCCTGGTGATCAACCTGATCGCCCTGGCCGCACCGCTGTTCGTGATGAACGTATATGACCGGGTGGTGCCCAACCAGGCCACCTCGACCCTCTGGGTGCTGGCCGTCGGCATCGCCGGCGCCTACATCTTCGACCTGATCCTCAAGGGCCTGCGCGGCTTGTGCCTGGACCTGGCCGGCAAGAAGACCGACCTGATCATTTCGGCAACGCTGTTCGAACGTATCGTCGGCATGTCGATGAAGTACCGCCCGGCCAGGGTCGGCAGCTTTGCCCAGAACATTCACGAGTTCCAGGGCCTGCGTGACTTCCTCGCCTCGCTGACACTGACCAGCCTGATCGACCTGCCATTCACCATCCTGATCCTGATCGTCATTGCCATCATTGGCGGGCACCTGGTATGGATCCCGATCATCGCCTTCCCACTGGCCTTGGGCATCGGTTATGCCCTGCAACGGCCGCTGATGGCGACCATGGAACGGACCATGGCCCTGGCTTCGGAGCGCCAGTCCAGCCTGATCGAGACCCTTGCCGGCCTGGATGCGGTAAAGGTCAACAACGCCGAAAGCGAACGCCAATACATGTGGGAGCAAACCCTCGGCACCCTCAGCCGCCTGGAACTGCGGGTGAAGGTGCTGTCGAGCCTGGCGATGAACATCACCCTGCTGATCCAGCAACTGGCAGGCGTGGCAATGATCTGCGTCGGCGTGTACCTGATCATCGACGGCAACCTGAGCATGGGCGGCCTGGTGGCCTGCTACATGCTCAGCGGCCGCGCCCTCGGCCCGCTGGGCCAGCTCAACGGCCTGCTCGCCCGCTACCAGCAAGCCAAGGTGACCATGGTCTCCACCGACCACATGATGGAGCTGCCGCAAGAGCGCAACTTTGAAGAACGCCCGCTGAGCCGCAGGGTGTTGCAGGGCAGCGTCGAGTTCCGCGGGGTCGATTTCACCTACCCGAACCAACAGAACCTGGCCCTGAAGAATATCAACCTGACCATCCGCCCTGGCGAGAAGGTCGGCATTATCGGCCGCAGTGGCTCGGGCAAGAGCTCGCTGGCCAAGCTCATCGTCGGCCTGTACGAGGCCGATGGCGGCTCGCTGCTGGTCGATGGCGTGGACATTCGCCAGATCGACGTCAGCGAACTGCGCCACAACATCGGCTACGTGCCCCAGGACATCCAGCTGCTGGCCGGCACCCTGCGCGATAACCTGGTCAGCGGAGCCCGCTACGTCGAGGATGAGTTGATTCTGCAGGCTGCCGAGCTGGCGGGCGTGCATGAGTTCGCCCGGCTGCACCCGGACGGCTACGAGCTGCAAGTGGGTGAGCGCGGGCAGAACCTGTCCGGCGGCCAGCGGCAGAACGTCGCCCTGGGCCGCGCGCTGCTGCTCAACCCGCAGATCCTGCTGCTGGACGAGCCGACCAGCGCCATGGACAACACCGGCGAAGAACGCCTCAAGCAGCGGCTGCAGGCGGTGGTGGAAGGCAAGACGGTGCTGCTGGTCACGCACCGTGCCTCGCTGCTGTCGCTGGTGGACCGGCTGATCGTGATCGATCGCGGGCAGATTGTCGCCGACGGCCCGAAAGCCGCGGTCATGGATGCGCTGAAGAAGGGGCAGATCAGTGTTGCATAAGCTGGATGTAGGGCAATTCAAGGACGGCCTGCGGCGCTATTTCAAAGGTTCCGATTCACTGGGCGGTCAGCCGCTGCCAGAGGTCAACAAAGCCCTGATCGAGGATGCGCCGCGGGTCGTGCGGCTGACCATCTGGGGCGTGATCCTGTTCTTCGTGTTCCTGATCGTGTGGGCCAGCGTCGCGCCCATCGACGAGGTTACGCGGGGCGAAGGCAAGGCCATTCCGTCGTCCAAGGTGCAGAAGATCCAGAACCTGGAGGGCGGCATCGTCGCCGAGATCTTCGCCAAGGAAGGGCAGATCGTCGAAGTGGGCCAGCCGTTGCTGCGCCTGGATGAAACCCGCTTCGCCTCCAACGTGGGTGAAACCGAGGCCGACCGCCTGGCCATGGCCTTGCGCGTCGAGCGCCTGAGTGCCGAGGTCGAGGACAGCCCGCTGAAAATCGACGAGGCGCTGCGCAAGGCCGCGCCAAGCCAGGCGGCCAGCGAAGAGTCGCTGTACCAGAGCCGGCGCCAGCAACTGCAGGACGAGATTGGTGGCCTGCAACAGCAGCTGGTCCAGCGCCAGCAGGAGCTGCGCGAGTACAGTTCAAAACGCGCCCAGTACGCCAACAGCCTGGAACTGCTGCGCAAAGAGATCAACATGTCCGAGCCATTGGTGGCCACCGGCGCGATCTCCCAGGTTGAAGTGTTGCGCTTGCGCCGTGCCGAAGTGGAGAACCGCGGCCAGCTGGATTCCACCGCACTGGCGATCCCGCGTGCCGAGGCGGCCATCCGCGAGGTGCAAAGCAAGATCGAAGAGACCCGCGGCAAATTCCGCAGCGAAGCGTTGACCCAACTGAACGAAGCACGCACCGAGTTGAACAAGGCCACGGCTACCAGCAAGGCATTGGACGACCGGGTGAACCGCACCATGGTCACTTCACCGGTGCGCGGTATCGTCAAGCAGCTGCTGGTGAACACCATTGGCGGGGTGATCCAGCCTGGCAGCGATATCCTCGAAGTAGTACCACTGGACGACACGCTGGTCATCGAGGCGAAGATCCTGCCCAAGGACATCGCCTTCCTGCACCCGGGGCAGGAGGCGACGGTCAAGTTCACGGCCTATGACTACACCATCTACGGTGGGCTGAAGGCCAAGCTGGAGCAGATCGGTGCCGACACCATCACCGATGAAGACAAGAAGACCACCTACTACCTGATCAAGCTGCGCACCGATCGCAGCCACCTGGGCACTGACGAGAAGCCGCTGCTGATCATTCCGGGGATGGTGGCGACGGTCGATATCATGACCGGCAAGAAGACCATCATGAGCTATCTGCTCAAGCCGATCATGAAGGCGCGTTCGGAAGCGTTGCGCGAGCGTTGATGATCCTGGCCACTGTCTTTACTCAGTGGCCACCCTGGCCGTATCGCCGGCAAGCCAGCTCTCATAGAACTGCACATAACTCATTGAATTAGCAGGGAACCTGTGGGAGCGGCTTTAGCCGCGAACACCGGCGCAGCCGGTGCCATGCACCGCGTTGGATGCTTCGCGGCTAAAGCCGCTCCCACAGGGTACGAGGATCGCTTGCGAATTCAGTTATCTGTGCGACAGCACGTCCCAAAGGGCTGGGCAATCTCTCACAGGTACAGTGCATGCCTTGAACCCTGTGCTGTACCTGTGGGAGCGGGCTTGCCGGCGATACGGCCAAACTGCAAACCCGAAACTCAGCGCCAGGGCGCAGGCTCACCCACCAACTGCCCCTGAATCCCGCTCACGCCCATCTCCCGCAGCACCAAGCGCTCGCCTTCCGTCTCGACCCGTTCAGCAATCAGCGGCACGTCAATGCTGTGTGCCGCGCGCTGGACGGCTTCGATGAATAGCCGCTTGTGCTGCTCATGATCAATGTTGCGGATGTAGCTACCATCGATCTTCAGGTACGCCAGGCCCAGGTGCGCCAGGTTGCCAATCATGCTGAAGCGCCCACCAAAGCGTTGCAGTGCCAGGCCGAAGCCAAGCGCATGCAAGCGCCGGGTCAGCTGCTCCAGGGCAGACTGCTCGGGCAGTTGCTCTTCGCCAATTTCGAAAATCAGGCGCGGCCCCAGCGCCGTATGCTGGCCCAACAGTTCGAAGACGCGCTGCAGAGCCTTGGGGTCGGCCAAGGTAGCGGCTGACAGGTTAAGCGCCAGTATCTGGTCATGCCCGCGCAGGTGTGCAAGCACCTTTTCCAGCACCAGCAGGTCCAGCCGCGACATCCAGCCGAAACGCTCCAGCCAGGGCAGGAAGCGGCCCGCCGGCAGCGCCTCGCCCTGGCCATCCTGCAAGCGCGAAATCACCTTGCGGTGCAGTATCCGTTGCGCAGTGCCGCAATCCACCACGGGCTGGAAGAACAGCTCGAAATGCCCGCCGATAAACGCTTGGTCGAGCCGCTCGTGCCAGGCATGCTGGCTGTCCGCGGCAACTGCGGCCACACCCTGCTCGAGGCAGACCCAACCCGGCGTCGGCTGGTTCTCGGCGCGGGCCAGGGCTTCGTCGGCGAGCTTGAGCAGCGCCTGTGGTGCGTCACCAGGGCTGTAGGGGGCAAGGCCGATGCAGGCCACCGGGTCGATATCACTGGCGCCGGTTTCATGCAGGCTATGCAGGGTCGCTTCCAGGGCCTGAGCGAGCTGTACCGCCTCTTCATGCACCATGCCCGGCGCCAGCACGGCAAACTCACCCCCACGGCTGCGGGAAATCAGGTCGTTGGTTTCCGGGTAGCTGGCACAGGTGCGACGCAACTGCTCACCCACGGCCTGCAGCAACTGGTCGGTGCGCTGGCCGCCAAGGCGGGCGTTCAACCCCGCCAACCCCTGGACCCGCAGCAATAACAGGTAGCCGGCGCGCGCTTCTTCCAGGTTGCTCACCCGGGTGTTCAGCTGCATCTCGAAATAACGGCGGTTGGACAGGCCGGTCAGGCTGTCCTGATAGGACTCGGCACGCAGTCGCTCACTGCGCTCGGCCTGCTCGGTGAACAGTGCCTTGAGCTTCTCGACCATCTGGTTCATCGCCTGCACCACCCGGCGCAGCTCCGGCGTACGCGGCAGCTCCGACAGGCTGAGGAATTCGCGGCGGGCGATGGCATAGGATTGCTCGACCATGTAGTCCAGCGGCCGCAACTGGCGACGCAAAAGCAAGGCGCCAAGTACGGCACTGGCCGCGCCACACAGCAACAACCAGCCCAGGCTGCCCAAGGCGCTCTGCCAGAGTTTGGCAATGGCGAACATCGGGTGGCTGATCACTTCAACGCGTGCGGCCTGCTGCCAGCCGCGGCTGACGATGGCATCGCCACCGGCGGCTTCCAGGCCGATCAGGTGCACGAACCAGCCCGGCACACCGCCGGGGTCCGGCTCGGCATGGCGCTCCACCAGCACGGCATTGGAGCCAAGGTCGACGACCTTGATGCTTGAGTAGTAGCCACTGTCGAAGATCGAACTGACCATCAGCTCGACCATTGCCGGATCGTCGATATTCGGCGTCAGCGACAGCGCCAGCGCGGTCGCCGCATCCTGGGCGTGCGAGCGCAACTGGTTGACGTACTGGCTGCGCGAGCTTTCCAGGCTGACCATGAAACTGCCACTGAAGGCAACCACCAGGAACAGGCAAATGGCCAACAGCAATTGTTTGAACAGTGACATCTGTGCTCCTTCAGTAAACCGGCTCGGCCGGGAACCCTTCGGCCTGCATCTTCTTCAGCAAATCCTGCCAGCGTGACAGCCGCTTGGTATCGCCGACCTTCTTGTTGCCTGCGGCGCCCGTCAGCCACAGCCCCTCACCATTGAAGGCGTACACCGGCAGCAGGTCGGTACGCTGGCTGGCCGGCTTGATGGCATCCATCAGGCTGTCGAGTACCAATGGCTGTGCCTGTG
The DNA here is from genome assembly GCF_022533585.1 of Pseudomonas sp. LS.1a. NCBI lineage: Bacteria > Pseudomonadati > Pseudomonadota > Gammaproteobacteria > Pseudomonadales > Pseudomonadaceae > Pseudomonas > Pseudomonas sp. LS.1a. The sequence goes on along the minus strand of NZ_CP092827.1, from coordinate 137,239 downwards.
GGCTTGAATAATAGGTCAGGACCATGTGCGCGCGGTTCTGCCGCAGTGCCTTGACGTAGGTGATGCGCAGCTTTTCGCTGGGGATGCCCATGCGCCGCAGGCTGAAATACTTGGCGATGGCATAGTCCTCGCAGTCCCCTGCGCCCTTGATCAGCGCCTGCACCGGCGTGGCCCAATAATCGACCTCATGCCACAGGTCGATGTCCTCGACATAGCGCAATTGCTGGTTGAAGAAGCGGTTGACCACCTGCAACCGCTCAAGCTCCGTACCCTGCTTCTGCGTGGTCATCAGGTTCTGCCAGGCATCGATACGGCCCTGCCCGGCGCCCAGCTGGCCATACAGGGCCTGTGACTTGCGGCTGATCTGGGAAAAGTCCCAATCCGCGTGCAAACCGCCCAGCAGCAGGCTGCCCAGCAGTGCAGCAAGGCCGACACGTTGCACAACGGTTTTGAGCATCCAGGATATCGCCACTGCGAAGCCCTGTTCCGGCCAGTCGAAAGCAGCGATGGTGCGGCTTGGCACGGTAAAACACAATGGCACCCTGCAATCATGCATCCGTTGGTCGGTCGATCTACACTTTATGGTTATAACCTTCTATAGGTTGCTTCCTTTGACCGGCGACTTCATCCACCATAGCCGCGCTTTTTGGGGCGCCCGTCCCATCGCGGGTGCTGGTTTGACACCCCCGGGAGCTATTACTAGTGTCATTGGATCCAACTTTAGTCATCGTTGAGGCAGACGTCGCGTGCCCGAGAAAATCAAATTGAGCAATGTCCTGGCCAGCGAGCAGTTGTTGCCGCACCAGGCCCGTGGCTTGATCGAAGAACGCCTGCGCAGTGCCATTCTGGATGGCCGCTTGCCCCCAGGTACTGCGGTGCGACAACAAGAGCTCGCCACCTTGTTCGGTGTCAGCCGCATGCCCGTGCGCGAGGCCCTGCGCCAGCTCGAAGCGCAATCGCTGCTGAAAGTGGAGATGCACAAGGGGGCGGTGGTCGCGCCATTGATAGGCGAAGACGCGGTGGACACCTATGCCCTGCGCGTGCTGCTCGAGACCGAGGCGCTGCGCCAATCCATTCCGCTGCTCGATGCCAGCGACATCGCCAGCGCCCGCGGGTATATCCAGCAACTGGAGAACGAAACCCGCCACGCCGAAATCGGCCGCCTCAATCGTCTGCTCCACATGTCGTTGTACAACAAGGCGCCGAACAAGAAACTGCTGCGCCTGATCGAGGACGAACTGAACGAGGAAGAGCGCTTCCTGCGGTTTCATCTTTCGTCCATGGGCCTGGGCAAGCTCACCCAGGACGATCACAACGCACTGGTGAATGCAGCTAGCGACAAGCTGGTGGACGAAGCAGTAGCGGTGCTGGAACGGCACCTGAATAGCGCATCGCGGGTAATCCGCAAATACCTGGATACGCAACTGGGGCGCTAGCGGGTAGAGACTGCGCGCACGGTACTGTCGGATAGGTTGCAAATTGATCGGCCCCCGCCAACAATGAGACTAATTATCATTCATGTCCATTGACGGCAGCACCCTCCCCCATGCCCAGCAACGATTCCGTGCAAACGCTCTACAGTGACCACCACGGCTGGTTGCATGCCTGGCTACGCAGCAAGCTGGGCAACGCAGCCGATGCCGCAGACTTGGCCCAGGACACTTTCGTGCGCCTGCTGCAGCGGCGCGAACACCTGCAACTGAACACACCACGGGCCTTCCTGCGTACAGTTGCGCGTGGGCTGGTGATCGACCACTGGCGACGTGAGGAACTGCATAGGGCCTATCTCGAGGCATTGGCACAAGTGCCAGAAGCACAAGCCCCGTCGGCCGAAACCCGTGAGTTGCTGCTGGAATTGCTGGAACGCATCGCGCGCATGCTCGACGGCCTCAAGCCCAAAGTACGCCGCGCATTCCTGCTGGCCCAATGCGAGGGGCTGAAGCACCAGGCCATCGCCGACCAGATGGGGATCTCGGTGCGTACCGTGGAGCGCTACATCGCCGATGCGCTCTACCATTGCTACCTGCTGCGCTACGCCGATGAGTGCTGACGCGATGACCACCGCACAGCCTGGCGCAACAGCGGTCAAGCAGGCCATCCAGTGGATGCTCAGGCTGCGCGAGAACGGGCATGACCCTGCCCTGCAGCATCAGTGCAGGCAATGGCGCAGTGCCCGCCAGGAACATGAACAGGCCTGGCAACGGGTGATGCACCTGCACCAGGACCTCGATCTGCGCGCCATTCCCGGCGCCGGGCTGGCCTTGCAGACCCTGGAGACCAGCCAGCGCCGCCTGCAGCGCCGACAAGCACTGAAGCTGCTTGGCGGCGTTGCCATGGTGGGGACAGCGACATGGCTGGGCAAAGACCTGGATGCAGTCAACGCCTGGGCATCGGACTACGCCACCGGCACGGGTGAACGACGCAGCGTCGCGCTTCCCGATGGCTCGCTGATGCAACTCAACACCCGCAGTGCCGTGGACCTGGCCTTCAATGACCAGCAGCGCCTGGTCCGCCTGAAGCAGGGGGAATTGATGATTACCTGCAGCCCGCAGCATCCCTTGCTTGTACAGACGCGTGACGCGTTACTGGAAGGGTTCGAAGGGCGCTTTGTGGCACGCCAGGACAGCGACTGCACGCAGGTCAGTGTCAGCCATGGCAGGGTGGCGATACACCGGCCTGGCAATGGCCAGCTGCAATGGATTGAGAGCGGCCAGAACTGGCGCCTGGATGCGCAAGGCCCACACCGGCTCGAGCAGGTGGACATGGACGCGATGGCCTGGACCGACGGGCTGATCGTCACTCGGAACATGCGCCTGTTCGACTTCCTCGCGCAGGTCAGCCGTTATCGCCATGGTTACCTGGGCTGCAGCGAAGACATTGCCGATGTACGCCTGTCGGGTGTGTTCCGCCTCGAAGACCCGGAAAAACTGCTGCAGCTGCTGCCCCGGACATTGCCCGTGCGGCTTCGCCAACGTACGCGCTGGTGGGTGCGTGTGGAGGGGCTAGTCTGATCTGACGAGGGCCATTGCGTTCAGGGCCGCTGCGCGCCCCAATAGCTTTTTTGGCGGGTTTTGACTGCCGGTCCGGCTAGGACAGTAAGCGACACCTCCTGCCCTCACACTTCAACGGACCCTTCATGCCTACCGCCCCAGTGCACACGCACACATTCAACGCGAATGATTTTCGACCTGTCTTGCACTCAACGACTCTGCGCAAAGCCATCCGGGCCACCCTGTTTGGCACCGCCTTGGGCCTGATAGCCGTCCCGCAACTGTCCGTGGCAGCTGAAACGACCCAGATGAGCCATCACTATGCGATCCCGGCCGGCCAGCTGGACGACGTGCTCAACCAGTTCGCCCGCCAGGCTGGCATCACCCTGTCGAGCACACCCCAGCTCACCCAAGGCTTGCAGTCAAACGGCCTGCAGGGACAGTACCCCACCGATCAGGCACTGCGCCAGTTGCTCAATGGTAGCGGCCTGGAAGCGCTCAGCCAGGACGGCCGCAGCTACGTGCTGCAGGCACAACCCCAGAGCGCCGCCGTGTCATTGCCAGACACCGATGTCCGGAGCTTCACCCTTGGCAATGCACTGGGCAGCATGGAGGGTTACAACGCCACCCATAGCCAGATAGCGACCAAGACCAGCATGCCGCTGGTAGAGACATCACAATCGGTCTCGGTGGTTACCCGCCAGCAGATGGACGACCAAGGCTCGCAAACCGTTGCCCAAGCTATGCGCTACACACCTGGGGTGCTGACCAACCCCTACGGTGCAACCCATCGTTATGACTATGTGGCCATGCGTGGCTTCAATGATGGCTCGGTGGATAACATCTACGTCGACGGGCTCAAGTCGATGGGCGACAACGGCACCTACAGCACCATGCAGGTGGACCCGTACTTCCTTGAGCGCATCGATATTCTCAAGGGACCGTCTTCGGTACTGTATGGCCGTAGTTCGCCAGGAGGCCTGGTAGCACTGACCACCAAGAAGCCGCTGTTTACCCCCTACCATCAAATCCAGGCCACGCTCGGTACCCAAGGCCAGCGTGGCATGGGTTTCGACTTCAGCGGCCCCGTGGATGACGACAAGCGTATCGCTTATCGCCTGACAGGCCTGGCGGATGCTTCCGACACGCAGTTCGACCACAACAAGGAAGAACGCTACGCCATCGCGCCGGCCGTCAGCATCGACTTCAGCGAAGACACCTCTCTCACCCTGCAGGCCTACCTGCAACACGACCCCAACGGCGGCTACCACGGCGGTAACCCCGCGGACGGCATGCTGCACAAGCGCAACGGCTTGCGCCTGTCGGACCACTTCTTTGAAGGCGAGCCGGGTATCGACAACTACGAGCGCACCCAACAATCCTTCAGCTACCAGTTCGAGCATCGCTTCAACGATGTGTTCACCGCACGACAGAACTTCCGCTACCAGGACTCCGATGTGTCGATGGACCAGGTGTATTCCGCCGGCTGGGCGGATGCCGACAGCAATATCCTCAACCGCGCCTATACCGGCGGCGACGAACGCCTGCATTCGTACATCATCGACAACATGCTGCAGGCGGAGTTTTTCACCGGGGCCGCCAAACATACCCTGCTGCTGGGCGCCGACTACCAGCGACGCAAGGCCGACGTGGCGTGGCGCTATGGCACAGTCGACCCGCTGGATGCCGGTAATCCACAGTACGGCAATGGCAACCTTCAGGTGCTGGGTGAGAACCGCTACCAGCGGCGTTTGCAGCAAACGGGCGTCTACCTGCAGGACCTGGTGGAGCTGGACCAATGGCGCCTCTCCTTGGGGCTGCGCCAGGACTGGGTGAAGGTGTCGGAGGAGAATCGCGACAGCAACACCAACGTCCGTGACCAGCGCTCCAGATTCACTACCCGCGCCGGGGTGCTTTACCTGTTCGAGAACGGGATTGCGCCTTATGTCAGCTACTCGGAGTCGTTCAACCCCAATACCGTATCCGACCAGGAAGGCCGCCCTCTGGCACCTACCGAGGGCACTCAATGGGAGGCCGGCATCAAGTATCAACCAGCGGGTAGCGATAACCTGTTCACCGCGTCGGTGTTCCGTATCGAGCAGGAGAATTTGGCCTCGAAGCAGCCTGACGAGGAGTTCTATCGCCCTGTAGGGCAAGTGCGCTCACAAGGGCTGGAACTGGAGGCCCATGTGCAGCTGACCGACAGCTTGAAGCTGCTGGGCGGCTATACCTTTACCGACATCGAGTACGCCAAGTCGATGCCCAGCCTGGTGTCGGGCAACCTGGACAACAAGGGCAATTCGCCAACCCAGGCTCCGAAACAGATGTTCTCGCTGTGGGCCGACTACAACTTCCACCAGGGGGCACTGGATGGCCTGCGCTTGGGCGGTGGGGTGCGGTATGTGGGGTACAGCTGGGTGGATGCGGAAAACAGCATGAAGGTGCCTTCCTACACCCTGTTAGACGCCTCGATCGGCTATGACCTGGGCAAGGTCGGCCTCCGGGGGGTAGATGTACGCCTGAACGCCAATAACCTTACCAATGAAAGCTACATCACCTCATGTGCCAGCCTGAACTACTGCTACATGGGTGAAGAGCGCAATGTAAGCGCAACGGTCAGCTATCAGTTCTGAGCATATGGCAGCCGTTAAGACCCGGTGCTTGTAGGAGCGCTAGCCTGGAAGCTATGGCCCGGAAAAGACAAAGCCCCTGTCTGCATCGCAGACAGGGGCTTTGGATTTGAATCTTGACGATGACCTACTCTCACATGGGGAAACCCCACACTACCATCGGCGATGCATCGTTTCACTGCTGAGTTCGGGATGGGATCAGGTGGTTCCAATGCTCTATGGTCGTCAAGAAATTCTGTGTGCTGGCCCGTCCCTCGGACGTGCCTGCGAATCTCTGTAGTTCCTACTTAAAGACAAAACCCCTACCTGCATGTGCAGATAGGGGTTTTGCGAAATGAATCTTGACGATGACCTACTCTCACATGGGGAAACCCCACACTACCATCGGCGATGCATCGTTTCACTACTGAGTTCGGGATGGGATCAGGTGGTTCCAATGCTCTATGGTCGTCAAGAAATTCTGTTGCCAGAATGTCCATATGGACAGCCCAGCGAATCCGGATATGTGATCTTGTGAAGTTGCGAACTTTCGGTTCTTTCGTCTTCACCACCGCAATCTGCGCTAGCAAATTGCTTGGGTGTTATATGGTCAAGCCTCACGGGCAATTAGTATTGGTTAGCTCAACGCCTCACAGCGCTTACACACCCAACCTATCAACGTCGTAGTCTTCGACGGCCCTTTAGGGGATTCAAGATCCCAGTGAGATCTCATCTTGAGGCAAGTTTCCCGCTTAGATGCTTTCAGCGGTTATCTCTTCCGAACATAGCTACCCGGCAATGCCACTGGCGTGACAACCGGAACACCAGAGGTTCGTCCACTCCGGTCCTCTCGTACTAGGAGCAGCCCCTCTCAAATCTCAAACGTCCACGGCAGATAGGGACCGAACTGTCTCACGACGTTCTAAACCCAGCTCGCGTACCACTTTAAATGGCGAACAGCCATACCCTTGGGACCGGCTTCAGCCCCAGGATGTGATGAGCCGACATCGAGGTGCCAAACACCGCCGTCGATATGAACTCTTGGGCGGTATCAGCCTGTTATCCCCGGAGTACCTTTTATCCGTTGAGCGATGGCCCTTCCATACAGAACCACCGGATCACTAAGACCTACTTTCGTACCTGCTCGACGTGTTTGTCTCGCAGTCAAGCGCGCTTTTGCCTTTATACTCTACGACCGATTTCCGACCGGTCTGAGCGCACCTTCGTACTCCTCCGTTACTCTTTGGGAGGAGACCGCCCCAGTCAAACTACCCACCATACACTGTCCTCGATCCGGATAACGGACCTGAGTTAGAACCTCAAAGTTGCCAGGGTGGTATTTCAAGGATGGCTCCATGAGAACTGGCGTCCCCACTTCAAAGCCTCCCACCTATCCTACACAAGCAAATTCAAAGTCCAGTGCAAAGCTATAGTAAAGGTTCACGGGGTCTTTCCGTCTAGCCGCGGATACACTGCATCTTCACAGCGATTTCAATTTCACTGAGTCTCGGGTGGAGACAGCGCCGCCATCGTTACGCCATTCGTGCAGGTCGGAACTTACCCGACAAGGAATTTCGCTACCTTAGGACCGTTATAGTTACGGCCGCCGTTTACCGGGGCTTCGATCAAGAGCTTCGCTTGCGCTAACCCCATCAATTAACCTTCCGGCACCGGGCAGGCGTCACACCCTATACGTCCACTTTCGTGTTTGCAGAGTGCTGTGTTTTTAATAAACAGTCGCAGCGGCCTGGTATCTTCGACCGGCATGGGCTTACGGAGCAAGTCCTTCACCCTCGCCGGCGCACCTTCTCCCGAAGTTACGGTGCCATTTTGCCTAGTTCCTTCACCCGAGTTCTCTCAAGCGCCTTGGTATTCTCTACCTAACCACCTGTGTCGGTTTGGGGTACGGTTCCCAGTTATCTGAAGCTTAGGAGCTTTTCTTGGAAGCATGGTATCAACCACTTCGTCGCCTAGAGGCAACTCGTCATCAGCTCTCGGCCTTGAAATCCCGGATTTGCCTAAGATTTCAGCCTACCACCTTAAACCTGGACAACCAACGCCAGGCTGGCCTAACCTTCTCCGTCCCTCCATCGCAATAACTGGAAGTACAGGAATATTAACCTGTTTTCCATCGACTACGCTTTTCAGCCTCGCCTTAGGGACCGACTAACCCTGCGTCGATTAACGTTGCGCAGGAAACCTTGGTCTTTCGGCGTGCGAGTTTTTCACTCGCATTGTCGTTACTCATGTCAGCATTCGCACTTCTGATACCTCCAGCAAGCTTCTCAACTCACCTTCACAGGCTTACAGAACGCTCCTCTACCGCGTCATCAAAGATGACACCCGTAGCTTCGGTGCATGGTTTGAGCCCCGTTACATCTTCCGCGCAGGCCGACTCGACTAGTGAGCTATTACGCTTTCTTTAAAGGGTGGCTGCTTCTAAGCCAACCTCCTAGCTGTCTAAGCCTTCCCACATCGTTTCCCACTTAACCATGACTTTGGGACCTTAGCTGACGGTCTGGGTTGTTTCCCTTTTCACGACGGACGTTAGCACCCGCCGTGTGTCTCCCATGCTCGGCACTTCCAGGTATTCGGAGTTTGCATCGGTTTGGTAAGTCGGGATGACCCCCTAGCCGAAACAGTGCTCTACCCCCTGGAGTGATACATGAGGCGCTACCTAAATAGCTTTCGAGGAGAACCAGCTATCTCCGAGCTTGATTAGCCTTTCACTCCGATCCACAGGTCATCCGCTAACTTTTCAACGGTAGTCGGTTCGGTCCTCCAGTCAGTGTTACCTAACCTTCAACCTGCCCATGGATAGATCGCCCGGTTTCGGGTCTATACCCAGCGACTAAACGCCCTATTAAGACTCGCTTTCGCTACGCCTCCCCTATTCGGTTAAGCTCGCCACTGAATATAAGTCGCTGACCCATTATACAAAAGGTACGCAGTCACCTAACAAAGTAGGCTCCCACTGCTTGTACGCATACGGTTTCAGGTTCTATTTCACTCCCCTCTCCGGGGTTCTTTTCGCCTTTCCCTCACGGTACTGGTTCACTATCGGTCAGTCAGTAGTATTTAGCCTTGGAGGATGGTCCCCCCATATTCAGACAAAGTTTCTCGTGCTCCGTCCTACTCGATTTCATTGACAAGAGATTTTCGTGTACGGGGCTATCACCCACTATGGCCGCACTTTCCAGAGCGTTCCACTAATCTCAAATCAACTTAAGGGCTGGTCCCCGTTCGCTCGCCACTACTAAGGGAATCTCGGTTGATTTCTTTTCCTCAGGGTACTTAGATGTTTCAGTTCCCCTGGTTCGCCTCTTGCACCTATGTATTCAGTACAAGATACTCAGCTTATGCTGAGTGGGTTCCCCCATTCAGAGATCTCTGGATCACAGTCTGTTTGCCGACTCCCCAAAGCTTATCGCAGGCTACCACGTCTTTCATCGCCTCTGACTGCCAAGGCATCCACCGTATGCGCTTCTTCACTTGACCATATAACCCCAAGCAATCTGGTTATACTGTGAAGACGACATTCGCCGAAAATTCGCATGTTGCTCTTTCGAGCAGAACTCACAAATTTTACCTTAGCCTGATTAACCAGCAGTGAAACTGGCCATCAGTCTATATCTATCACATATCCGAATTTTTAAAGAACGATCTGACAAAAGCCAGAAATCAACATTCGAAGCGAATGCTCATTTCTGAGTTTGATCAAGTAAAGCAAGTGGTGGAGCCAAGCGGGATCGAACCGCTGACCTCCTGCGTGCAAGGCAGGCGCTCTCCCAGCTGAGCTATGGCCCCGCATATTGGTAGGTCTGGGCAGATTTGAACTGCCGACCTCACCCTTATCAGGGGTGCGCTCTAACCAACTGAGCTACAGACCTATATAGGGTCTTGATCGTCTTCAACCATGAATCAAGCAATTCGTGTGGGAGCTCATCAGCAGGCTGATGTCGTCGATTAAGGAGGTGATCCAGCCGCAGGTTCCCCTACGGCTACCTTGTTACGACTTCACCCCAGTCATGAATCACACCGTGGTAACCGTCCCCCCGAAGGTTAGACTAGCTACTTCTGGTGCAACCCACTCCCATGGTGTGACGGGCGGTGTGTACAAGGCCCGGGAACGTATTCACCGCGACATTCTGATTCGCGATTACTAGCGATTCCGACTTCACGCAGTCGAGTTGCAGACTGCGATCCGGACTACGATCGGTTTTGTGAGATTAGCTCCACCTCGCGGCTTGGCAACCCTCTGTACCGACCATTGTAGCACGTGTGTAGCCCAGGCCGTAAGGGCCATGATGACTTGACGTCATCCCCACCTTCCTCCGGTTTGTCACCGGCAGTCTCCTTAGAGTGCCCACCATAACGTGCTGGTAACTAAGGACAAGGGTTGCGCTCGTTACGGGACTTAACCCAACATCTCACGACACGAGCTGACGACAGCCATGCAGCACCTGTGTCAGAGTTCCCGAAGGCACCAATCCATCTCTGGAAAGTTCTCTGCATGTCAAGGCCTGGTAAGGTTCTTCGCGTTGCTTCGAATTAAACCACATGCTCCACCGCTTGTGCGGGCCCCCGTCAATTCATTTGAGTTTTAACCTTGCGGCCGTACTCCCCAGGCGGTCAACTTAATGCGTTAGCTGCGCCACTAAAATCTCAAGGATTCCAACGGCTAGTTGACATCGTTTACGGCGTGGACTACCAGGGTATCTAATCCTGTTTGCTCCCCACGCTTTCGCACCTCAGTGTCAGTATCAGTCCAGGTGGTCGCCTTCGCCACTGGTGTTCCTTCCTATATCTACGCATTTCACCGCTACACAGGAAATTCCACCACCCTCTACCGTACTCTAGCTCGCCAGTTTTGGATGCAGTTCCCAGGTTGAGCCCGGGGCTTTCACATCCAACTTAACGAACCACCTACGCGCGCTTTACGCCCAGTAATTCCGATTAACGCTTGCACCCTCTGTATTACCGCGGCTGCTGGCACAGAGTTAGCCGGTGCTTATTCTGTCGGTAACGTCAAAACAGCAAGGTATTAACTTACTGCCCTTCCTCCCAACTTAAAGTGCTTTACAATCCGAAGACCTTCTTCACACACGCGGCATGGCTGGATCAGGCTTTCGCCCATTGTCCAATATTCCCCACTGCTGCCTCCCGTAGGAGTCTGGACCGTGTCTCAGTTCCAGTGTGACTGATCATCCTCTCAGACCAGTTACGGATCGTCGCCTTGGTGAGCCATTACCCCACCAACTAGCTAATCCGACCTAGGCTCATCTGATAGCGCAAGGCCCGAAGGTCCCCTGCTTTCTCCCGTAGGACGTATGCGGTATTAGCGTTCCTTTCGAAACGTTGTCCCCCACTACCAGGCAGATTCCTAGGCATTACTCACCCGTCCGCCGCTGAATCAAGGAGCAAGCTCCCGTCATCCGCTCGACTTGCATGTGTTAGGCCTGCCGCCAGCGTTCAATCTGAGCCATGATCAAACTCTTCAGTTCAATACTGCTTGGGTTTTTAAGAAACCCTAAACTTGGCTCAGCAATCTCAAATGACTATGTGATTTCTCGCATGGTCACTTGTGATGCTGATAATCTTTGTGACTATCAGTCCGTACTCACAAGCACCCACACGAATTGCTTGATTCGATTTGTTAAAGAGCGTTTGGTTAAGAGCCTTTCGTCTCAACCGAGGCGCGCATTCTACGCTTTCCTCATTTGCTGTCAAGCGTTTATTTTGAAGTTTTTCGAGAAACTCGTTTGACTTCAGACACTTAACTCGCTTCGATCTCTCGTCGCGGGAGGTGAATAATACAGCATTCAAAACCGCTGTCAACCACCTTTTTACCACCGGCTGGCCGTTCAGCCTACCAGGAGAAGCGATAGCTTCTACTTAAAGACAAAACCCCTACCTGCATGCGCAGATAGGGGTTTTGCGAAATGAATCTTGACGATGACCTACTCTCACATGGGGAAACCCCACACTACCATCGGCGATGCATCGTTTCACTGCTGAGTTCGGGATGGGATCAGGTGGTTCCAATGCTCTATGGTCGTCAAGAAATTCTGTTGCCAGAATGTCCAGATGGACAGCCCAGCGAATTCGGATATGTGATCTTGTGAAGTTGCGAACTTTCGGTTCTTTCGTCTTCACCACCGCAATCTGCGCTAGCAAATTGCTTGGGTGTTATATGGTCAAGCCTCACGGGCAATTAGTATTGGTTAGCTCAACGCCTCACAGCGCTTACACACCCAACCTATCAACGTCGTAGTCTTCGACGGCCCTTTAGGGGATTCAAGATCCCAGTGAGATCTCATCTTGAGGCAAGTTTCCCGCTTAGATGCTTTCAGCGGTTATCTCTTCCGAACATAGCTACCCGGCAATGCCACTGGCGTGACAACCGGAACACCAGAGGTTCGTCCACTCCGGTCCTCTCGTACTAGGAGCAGCCCCTCTCAAATCTCAAACGTCCACGGCAGATAGGGACCGAACTGTCTCACGACGTTCTAAACCCAGCTCGCGTACCACTTTAAATGGCGAACAGCCATACCCTTGGGACCGGCTTCAGCCCCAGGATGTGATGAGCCGACATCGAGGTGCCAAACACCGCCGTCGATATGAACTCTTGGGCGGTATC